>JBBDQV010000068.1:0-45744 GCA_040905845.1 Alphaproteobacteria bacterium
ATGCCCTTGCCGACGATGCGCCCGGTCACCGAGATGAACTGGTAGTAGATGTACTGGATGCCGAGCTGCTTGATCTTCGCGCGGACCTGCTTGACCAGCTCCTTGCGTTTCTTGTCGCCGACGTAAGTCTCCAGATCAGTCATGCGTCGTGTCCCTCCTCAATCTCGTGTCCGCCCGTGCCGGCGCGGCCAGGCGCCCGCAGGCCGGCGGAAAGTGGTCCCCCGCTCCCGGCCTTGTCAACGCGGCCTTTGGTGACGCCCTTCAGCTCCACGGGTAGGGGCTCGCCGACACCGGATGCAGCTTGCCCTCGGCGTAGCGCGAGAAGCGGAACGGCTCGAGAATCCGGCTCTTCTCGCCGCAGATCTCCTTCGCCACCAGCTTGCCGACGCCGATCATCTTCCAGCCGTGGTTCGAGTCGGCGATGATGTAGACGTTGTCGCGAAACACGTCGAAAACCGGGAAATTATCGGGCGTGAAGCAGCCGAGACCGCCCGACGGCTCCTTCTTCCACTTGCCGATCTGGCCCGAGAACCGCTCCTGGCAGAAGGCGAGCGCCGAGCACCACATGTGCGCGAAATCGTCGCCGACGATGAAGTCCGGCGACGCGGGCCCATAGGGGTCGACAGCGACCTCGTCGGCCGGCGTCTCGACCTTGTAGGGCATCGCGCCGCCCTGCACGCCGCCGAAGTGGAAGTCGGGCTTGTAGTAGATGCCCCACATCTTGTCGGTGATCAGCGAGCCGTCGACGTCGGAATAGAGCGGGGCGTCGGTATCGACGTGGATGACCGGTGGCATCTTGCCGTCGTTGGTCTTCTGCACATCGGGATCGACGCCGAGCGTGCCTTCCTCGAGGCACCAGTAGGTCCACATCGGGATGCCCTTGTGGACCTTGCCGTCGCGGCCCTTGATGTCGACCGCCAGGGGCAGGTCGAGCATCTTCCAGATCTGCCTGACCCACGGCCCGGCGCCGATCACGACGTAGTCGCATTGGATGGTGCCGCGGTCGGTCTCGACCGCCGTGATGCCCTTGCCGTTGGCCTTGAAGCCAGTGGCCTTGACGCCGGTCATGATGCGCACGCCCTCGGCCTCGGCCTTGCCGGCCAGGCCATACATGGCGCGCGTCTGGTTGGAGTAGCCGCCCTTCTTCTCGTGCAGGACGTTGGTGATGCCCTTGGCGCGCCAGTCGCGGAAGATGCCCTTCATGTACTTCGTGCAGTCGGCTTCGCCTTCGATGAACTCCGAGGTGTAGCCGATCGCCTTCTGCTGCTGGTAGATCTCGGCGCAGCCGGCGTGCATGACCTCGGGGCTGATCTGCATGTAGCCGACCGGGTGATAGCTGAACGCCTTGGGATCGCTCTCCCACACCGCGACGCACTCGGCCATCAGCTCGCGCATCGCCGGCTGGTAGTAGTTGTTGCGCACCACGCCGCAGGCCACGCCGCTCGCGCCCGCCGCGATGCCGGTCTTGTCGATGACCAGGACGTCGGCGCCGCTGCCCTTGCCGCGCGCCTTGAGCTCCTTGGCCAGGTGCCAGGCCGTCGATATGCCGTGAATGCCGGCGCCGATGATCAGGTACTTGGTGTGGCTGGGGAACGCCATCGAGCCGAAGCCTCCTTTACCGCGACCGCGCCGACCGTCGACCTCGGGGTCCCAATTCCGGTCTTGACGTCACGAACAATTGGCCTAGAGAATGGTCGGACCAATACAATACCGATCCAACCAATTCAGGCCATACGAAACACCCGGCGCGCGCTCCTGTCAAGAATGACGATGAACCGAACCGATGACGCCTCGGACCTACCCGTGCCGCGACCCGTCGCGGAGCGCGCAGGCACCGCGTCGGGCATCGCCGCCCGGCTTCGCAAGGCGATTCTCGACGGTGTCTACGTCCGGGGCGAGCGCCTGCCGGCGGAGCGCCAGTTGGCGCTCGACCTGGCGACCTCGCGCTCGACGGTGCGCGAGGCGCTTGGCGTGCTTGAGGACGGCGGCCTGGTCGCGCGCAGGGTCGGCAGCGGCACGTTCGTGACCTGGGAGCCCGGGCTCGGCGACCGCGACGTCGGCGAGGAGACGAGCCCGCTCGAGCTGGTCGAGGTCCGCCTCGCGCTCGAGCCCCACATGGCACGGCTCGCGACCATCAACGCCACGCCGCGCGATCTGGAGCGGCTGGCCGCGGCGCTCGGCGACATCGAGAACGCCGGCGCCGACCCCGAAGGGTTCACCCGCTGGGACCGCCAGCTTCATGAGCTGATCGCCGAGGCGACCCACAACCCGCTGCTGGTCGTGCTCTACCGTCAGGTCAACCACGTGCGCGGGCACCGGCAGTGGAGCGCGATCAAGGACAAGATCCTGACCGCGGATCGCATCCGCGCCTACAACGAGGAGCATCACGCCCTGTTCGACGCGTTGGCCCGGCGCGACGGCGACGCCGCGGCGAGCATCCTGTCCCGTCACCTCGAGCACGCTCGGCGGGACCTTTCCGGGGGCTGAACTGGCGGATTTCAGCCACCCGATCTCTATCAACGATTCTTGTGGATAAGTCTGTCGAAAACTCTTCGATGGAGGCTCGGCAAGCCCGGTTCTCCGGCCTTCCGGTGCGCCCTGCCTAATTTTTGATCAATTCAAGTAAGCTATTGAAAAACAACAAATAATATGTTGCCCATCGATGACGCTATCGCGTCGGTGCTGTCACGGGACGACTCTGGAGGCTGCGTTGGGGCCGCGTCGCCGACATGTGCAAAGTTGTCGCCTCGAGTTCGGCCCGCGCGGCCCAAGAAACGGGCCGGCTCAGCGCGGGTCGCCGCGACGGACGAGCTCGACCCCGACGCTGCCCACGTCCGGGAAAACATCGAGTTTCTCGACCCGGACCCGAGCCGCTATGACCTTTTCATCGCCGAGGCACGCCTCGGCGATCCGCTCGGCCAGGGTCTCGACCAGGTTGATGTGACCGGCGTCGGCGATGGCCCTCGTCGCGCGAACCACGCGCTCGTAGTCGACCACGTTGGCCAGGCTGTCGCGCGCGTTCGCGGCCGATGCGGCGACGTCGAGCTCGATGTTGACTCGGACGCGCTGGGTGGCGTCGCGCTCGTGCGGGTGCGCGCCGATCGAGCACGCGAGGACGAGGTCGCGGACGAAGACGCGGTGGTCGGTCGAGCGCCGCGCCGCGGGCAAGGGCTCGAAAGCCTCGGGGCGCGAGGTCATGGGCGGATCATCCCTGCTCGCGCGCGGCGCGCCAGCTCTTGGGCGTGGCCCAGCCCAGGTGCTCGCCGCCGTCGATCGGGATGAGATGACCGGTCAGCGCCGGGGTCGCCAGGATGTAGCGAACCGTCCGCGTAACGTCGTCGAGCGCGACGCCGCGCCCCAGAGGCATCGACCGCGCGTAGCGCTCGAAGTCCGCCTCCGACTGGATTGCGTTGGGCAGCGTCGGCCCCGGGCCGATGGCGTTGACGCGGATCGTCGGCGCGAGCTCGAGCGCCAACGTCTGGGTCAACGCCCACAGCGCCGCCTTGGCCGCCGTGTACGAGAGATAGAATGGCGACAGGTTGAGCACCTTCTGGTCGATCATGTTGACGACGTTGCCCGTAGTGCTCGCGGGAAGCTGGCGCGCGAAGGCCTGGGTCAGGAACACCGGCGCCTCGAGGTTGACCGCCAGATGGGCGCGCCATGACGCCGGGGTCACGCTCGACAGCAGATCGCGCTCGAACAGCGAGGCGTTGTTGACGAGGACGCCGAGCGGTCCCAGCGCGTCGCCGGCGCGCGGAACCAGGCCGCCGACCGCCGCCGGGTCGGCGAGATCGGCCTCGAGCGCCTCGGCGCGGCCGCCGCGCGCGCGGATTCCTTCGACGACGGCAAGAGCTTCGACGCGCGAGCGGTCGTAGTGAACCGCGACGGCGTAGCCGTCCTCGGCCAGCGCCAGCGCGATCGCACGGCCGATGCGCCGTCCGGCGCCGGTCACCAGCGCTGCGGGAGCGGTGGATTCAGCCATCGCGCTGCACTTACCACGACGCGCGGGGCGCGAACAGCCGCAGGCGCGGCCGAGGCTCCGTGTGTCGGTTGGCGCAAGACCTCCGAGGCTCGGAGTGCGTAATGCATCAACGGCGCGCGCCGTCGCCGGGTCCCCATTCGCCGCGCAGGGACTCGACCAGGGCGCGCGCCACGTCCGGTGGCGTGCCGACGAGGTCGAG
Source organism: Alphaproteobacteria bacterium (assembly GCA_040905845.1). Lineage (GTDB taxonomy): Bacteria > Pseudomonadota > Alphaproteobacteria > SP197 > SP197 > VGDP01. Next base: position 4,182 of record JBBDQV010000068.1, read on the forward strand.
GACGTGGCTACCGAGCTCGAGGCTCGCTTCCATGGCCTCGGGCACCGCGGTCCGTGCGCCTGCGGCGACCAGGGCGCGCGCATGCGCGGGGTCGCGCGCCCGGCTCACGGCTGCGAGCCCGGGCCAAGCGTGGCGGATCGCGTGCAGCGTGTGCTCCGCGTGCTCGGCTCTGTCCAGGGTGATCGCGACCGCGCGCGCCCGGCCGGCGCCCGCCGCACGCAGGACTTCGGCACGCGTCGCGTCGCCGAAATGGACGGGCTTGCCCAGCCGCCTCGCCTCGGCGACCCGGCGAGCGTCGGCGTCGAGCGCGATCCACGACAGGCCCCGTTCGCTCAGAATGCGCCCGACGACCTGGCCGACCCGGCCATACCCGGCGACGATGACGTGATCGGACACCGGCCTGAGCTCGTCGGCGAGAGCATCGAGAGCGGCCGTCGCATCCTCGACCCGACGCCCTGCCCAGGCCCGGCCCGCGCCGTCGAGCGCAGGGCACAGCGCCATGGACAGGGCCGCGCCGGCGATCAGCACCTGGGCGTCCTGGGCCGCGAGGACGCCGAACGACGCCGCGACGGTGACGATGACGAAGGCGAATTCGCCGGCATGGCCGAGCACCAGGCCGACGCGCACGGACTCCGCCGTTGACAGTCCGAAGCCGCGCGCGAGCCCCATCACGACGGCGCTCTTGCCGACAGCGAGCATGGCAACGATGGCGGCGACCGCGGCCGCGTTCGTCGCCATGGTCGTTGGATCGATGGTCATGCCCACCGTCATGAAGAAGAGGCCGAGCAGAAGGCCCCGGAAGGGGCGGATGTCCGCCTCGATCTGATGGCGAAACTCGCTGTCGGCGAGCAGCATGCCGGCGAGAAATCCGCCGAGCGCCATGGACAGCCCCGCCGCCTGTGTGGCGACCGCCGCGCCGAGCACGAGCAGCAGCGCGGCGGCGACGAACAGCTCCGCGTTGCGCGTGCGCGCGACCGCATGGAGCAATGGCCGGAGGGCGAATCGACCCACCAGGGCGATCCCCGCCAGCACGGCGAAGGCCTCGATCGCGGCGAGTCCCAGGGCCTCGCCGACCGAGGCGTCGGCGCGGCCCAGGTGCGGCAACAGGACGAGCAGAGGAACGACCGCGAGGTCCTGGACCAGCAGGATCGAAAATGCCGCGCGCCCGTGCCGGCTCGCGAGTTCTCCGCGCTCGACCAGGATCTGAAGCCCCACGGCGGTCGAGGACAGGGCGAAGGCTCCGCCGATGACGATGGCGGGCGCGGGGCCGAAGCCCGCGGCGGCGGCAACCAGGCCGATCGCCAGGCTGGTGATGGCGACCTGGAGGAAGCCGAGGCCGACGAGCCAGCGGCGCATGACCCAGAGGCGCTTGAGCGGCAACTCGAGGCCGATGGCGAACAGGAGGAACACGACCCCGAACTCGGCGAGCGCGCGCATCGAGCCGTCGTCGTCGACGAAGGCCAGGGCGTGCGGCCCGATGGCGAACCCCGCGAGGAAGTACCCGAGCAGCGGGCTGACCGATAGCCGGTGCAGCGCCGCCGCCGTGACGACCCCGGCGGCGAGCACGATCAGGACGTCGTGGAGGACCATCCCGGTCACGGCATCGTGTCCCATGGTCGTCTCCGCCCTCTCCCAGATCACACAGGATCGATCGGCGGACGGCGCCACGCCTTGACCCAGGTCACGGGTCGGGTCCGCGCCGTCGAGATCGTGAACGCAACCGTGACCTGGCGTAGAATGCCAAGGCAAGCCATACGAGCGTCGTCCGGCCATGGCGAGAACCAAGATCAGCTACGCGTTCAAGCCCGCGCCGCGCGCGAGCCTGCCGATCGCCGGGACGAAGACCGTGTTCCCGGTGCGGCGGATTTACTGCGTCGGCCGCAACTACGCCGAGCACGCGATCGAGATGGGGCACGACCCCACGCGCGAGCCGCCGTTCTTCTTCCAGAAGAACCCCGACAACCTGGTCGCCGAAGGCGGGAACTTCCCGTATCCCGGGCGTTCGCACGACGTGCACCACGAGATCGAGCTCGTCGTCGCCATCGCCAAGGGCGGTAGCGCCATCGCCGCCGCCGAGGCGCTCTGGCACGTGTTCGGCTACGCCGTCGGCCTCGACATGACGAGGCGTGATTTGCAGGGCGTCGCGAAGAAGCTGGGCCGCCCGTGGGAGCTCGCCAAGGCATTCGAGCACGCCGCGCCGTGCTCCGCGATCGTCCCCGCCGCCGCGATCGGGCATCCGTCGAAGGGCGCCGTCCGGCTCGACGTCAACGGCGAGACCCGTCAGGTCGGCGACCTCGGCCGGATGATCTGGTCGGTTCCCGAGACGATCGCCGAGCTTTCGACCCTGTTCACCCTCGCGCCCGGCGATCTCGTCTTCACCGGCACGCCCGCCGGCGTCGGGCCGGTCCGCCCGGGCGATGAGTTGGTCGGCTCGATCGAGGGCGTCGGCACGCTCAGGGTCCGCGTCGTCTGACGCGCCCGCCACCGAGCCGGCGGCGGATCGCCTCGCTAAGCCGGTCCGCCCGATCGGGCGGGAACAATTCGTCCGCCACCGTAGCGGCACCCATCAGCCGCCGCTCCAACGAGTCGTGATCCTCGAGCCGGCCGTCGGCGAGGATGTGCCGTACGGCGTAACCGCGCCGGGCGAGCTCGGGCGCGACGAGCAGGGCGCGGTGACAGTCGAGCGGGTCGCGTTCGGCGCAAAGGAGGGCGGTCGGGCCGGTCGCGACCAGGGCCTCGACCCGGTCGAGCCCGGCGGCGAAGGCAGGACGTCGCGCCATCGCCCGGTAGTCGGGCACGCCGTCGACGCTGAGCGCCGGGTCCTCGGGTTTGCCGCCGAGCTCGCGCCCGAGCCAGTCGTAGCCGATGCCGTGCTCGCCGAGCGCCGCGGCCAGCCGACGCCCACCGAACTGCGGGTTGAAGCGCGACGCCGGCATTGAGCGTACGTCGGCGACGATGGCCACTCCGGCGGCGCGCAGCAGCGCCACGAAGTAACCGATCGCGTGGTTCGAATGCCCAACGGTGAGGACGACGCCCGGCTCGCTCACGCCGCGACGGGGAGGCGCGGGGCCTCCATCAGGATCTGGTCGGCGGCCAGGTTGGCCTGCGGATAGTTGACGACCTCGATCGCGATGTCGGGCCGGAACTCGATATCGTCGACGACGATCGCGACGTGGCGCATGCGGTGCATCAGCTTCTCGGCGACGATCTTGCAGCGGTCCCAGAACGTGTTCTGCAACAACATGCAGAAGCTGTCGTCGGAGGTGCGCGCGACCAGGTCGCTTTCGCGCACACCGGTGGTCATGATCTTCGACAGCTCGCCCATCATGCGCTCTGCGGGGCCGTAGCCGTGGGCCTCGAACGTGGCGCGGTAGTTGTTGAGCCGGAAGAACATCAGGGTGCCCGCGGACTCGGTGCGGCGCGCCTCGGCGACAATGACGCGGAAGAACTGGCGGAAGCTCTCGAAATTGACAAACCCGGTGGTCGTGTCCGTGCCGGCGCCTTCGCGCAGCTCGTCCTCCAGGTTGAGCAGGCGCTTGCAGTTCTTCAGCCGCAGCTTGAGCTCGATCGGGCTGAACGGCTTGACCAGGTAGTCGTCGGCGCCGGCCTCGAACGCCTCGACCATGTGCTGGCTCTCGGCGGCATCGACGTAGAAGATGACGTAGGTGTAGCGGCGCCGTTTGATCGAGCGGATGTGCCGGCACAGCTCGCCGCCCGAGTAGCCCGGCAGGTTCCAGTCCACGATGACGACGCGGAACGGTTCGCGATCGAGCAGGCGCCTGGCGGCGCTGCCCGAGGAGGCGACCGTGACCCGGTGACCCCACGCCTCGAGCTTGGTCCGCGACAGGCGCGCGAACACCTCGTTGTCGTCGACGATGAGGATCTTCATCGCCTGGCGCGAACGCGCGCGATCGTTGGCCCGTCGCGGGCCGGCCTCACTGGGTCGACTCCGGCGCCGGGACCGCGAGCTGCTCGCCACCAAGCGTTCCGCTGTCCCCGGTCGAGGCCGCGGTGACGTTGCCGACCGAAAGCGCCTCGATTTCGGCCGCGCTCGGCGTGCGCACCAGCGCGCAGCGCGGATCGCAGCTGTAGGTCAGCTCGATGCCGCCGCGGTTGGGCGTGTTGCGGCTCACGGTGACCGTGCGATCGGCGGTCGGCACGACGACGATGTTGGTCGCGACGATGTCCGCGCCGTCGGCGTCGAGGATGCGCAGGCTCGTCTCGCCCGGCGTCAGGCCGAGGATGAACAGGAGCCGCGGCGATTCGACGGTGACATCCGCCACCGCCGGGTTGCCGATGAAGACGACGTCGGCGTCCTTCTCGAGACGGATCAACGTCGCCTTGTCGAGCTCGACGCGAATGCGGTCCGCGGCCGCGTCGGCCGGCCCGCCGAGCCAGACCCCGGCAAGTGCGACGAGCCAACCCAAGGCTCCGGCGTGGAATCCTCGCTTCACCATGACCCGCCCTCCATGTGCATCAGCGCCTGATCCAGGGGCCCTTGTCGTGTCCAGCGGGCATGCTGCCGCCGATCCCTGGACATTCCATTAACCATCACGCCATCACGCGCGCCGGGCTCGCTTCCCCTGGCCGGGTTGCCGGCAATTGGAGTTCGAGCGAAACGCAATGAAACCATATAATTACATCGGGTTCTTCGTGTAAAGTGAAGAATGCGGGCCGGCGTGACCCCCACGGCTGTCCGGTTCGCGCCTGCCACGCGGTTCGCGACGCGTGCCCACGGCACGCTCCTCACCGCGAACGGTCTTTGGATACTCGTTTCACGGGCGTTGGTGGACCCCGTTCGTGCTGAGGGCGACCCGGAGGGTCGTGTCTCGAAGCACGGACGGGGTCCCTTGCGCCGTCGGCGCCGAGCGTGTCCACGCCGACGTCCGCGCGGCGACCGAGCCCGGTACGGCGCCAAACCCCGAACAGCGCTGCTCGCCCCAACCGGACAGCCGTGGCGTGACCCCTGGCGTTGTCGGCCGGAGCGGCGAGGCGATATAGTCGCAAGGGGGTCATCATGATCATGCCATCTCGGACGCGCGGGCTCGCCGCGGCATTGGCGCCGGTCCTGCTCGCCGCCTGCGTCGCGACGCCGCCGCCTTCATCCCAGAACAACCAGGCCCAGGTGGACAGCTCGCTCAGGGCCGCCGCGCTGGCGTCCCAGGAGGTGCGTAACTACGCGGGCGCGGCCGCCTATTACAGCTCGCTCTACGAGCGCGACACCAAGGATCTGGACGTGGTGATGGGGTTCGCGCGCAACCTGCGCTACCTCGGCGACGTCGGGCGCGCCGCGGCTGTCCTGGAGGCGGCGCTCGAGGACAATCCCGACGATGAGCGGCTGCTCGGGGAATACGGCCGCGCCCTGCTCGCCGCCGATCGCCCGGCCGACGCGCTGGTGCCCCTGGAACGGGTCGCGGAGGGCGCGCCGGACGATTGGCAGATCCGCTCGGCGCTGGGCATCGCCTACGACATGGTCGACCGGCACGACGAGGCGGTCGCCGCCTACGAGGCGGCGCTGGCGATCGCCCCGGGCAGCCCGTCGGCGCTCAACAACCTGGCGCTGAGCCAGGCGATGGCCGGTGACATCGATGCCGGCGTGGCGACGCTCAGGCGCGCCTCGCTGCGCACCGGCGCGGGCGTCCAGGTGCGCCAGAACCTCGCCCTGCTGCTCGCGCTGAGCGGCAGGCTGGACGAGGCCGAGAAGCTGGTCGCCGCCGATCTGCCGGCCGAGATGGCGCGGCGCAACATCGCCTATCTGCGCCGCCTGGCCGAGGCGAGCGGCGAGGACGAGGACGGCGAGCCGGCCCTCGGCGAACTCGGCGCGCTGCCGGTGCTGACCAATCTTCCGACGCTCGAGCCGGTGCCGTCGACCGCCGAGATCGTGGCTGAGCCCTTGGCGTTGCCGGCGGCCCAGCCGGAGCCCGAGGCGGGCGCGACCGCCGAGGATGACGGGGATTTCGCCGCCGCCGCCGCCGAGGCGGCGGACGCCGCCTTCGCCGCGCTGGTCGAGGACGGCGCAGCGGGCTACGGCGCCCAGCTCGCGTCCTACACCTCGGCCGCGGACGCCGAGCAGGGACGCGCCACGCTCGAGCGCAAGCTCGGCGTACTCGACCCGGTGCGGGAGCTCCGGATCGTCCCGGTCGACCGCGACGGCGCGGACCCGATCTTCCGCGTCTACGCCGGTTCGTTCACGGATGTGGACGCGGCGCGGACGGTTTGCCGCGCGGTGCGCGAGCGCGGCGTGGCGTGCGTCGTGACCCCGGCGCCGACGGGCCCCTGACCCGTCCCGAGGGCCGATCCCTCATTTCTGGAAGGTGTGCACGACCTGGATCGCGGCCGGGCCGATCAGGACCATGAACAGCACGGGAAGGAAGAAAAGGATCATCGGCACGGTCAGCGCGGCGGGCAGGCCGCCGGCCTTCTTTTCGGCGCGCGACATGCGCGCCTCGCGGTTCTCGCGCGACAGCACGCGCAGCGCGACGCCGAGCGGCGTGCCGTACTTCTCCGACTGGATCAACGACGTGGCCAGGGCCTTGATCGATTCCTGTCCGGTCCGCTGGGCGAAGTTCTCGAGCGCCTGGCGCCGGTCGCCGAGGAAGGCGAGCTCGGCGGTGGTCAGGCCGAACTCCTCGGCCAGGATCGGCGAGCCCTCGGCGATCTCCTCGGTGACGCGCGCGAACCCCGCCTCCATGGACAGCCCGGCCTCGACGCAGATCGTGATCAGGTCGAGCGCGTCGGGAAAGCCCTTGAGCAGCTCGGTCTGGCGCTTCTTGATCGCGTTGGCGAGGAAGATGCCCGGCAGCATGTAGCCGGCGCCGCCGACGCCGGCGCAGATGAGCAACTTGAGGACGACGGCGAACTCGAGCTTGCTCGAGCCGAACACGACGATCGCGGCAACGGCCGCGAAGATCAGAGGCAGCGCGACGCGCAGGAACACAAAGGTATACGCGGGTCCGCGGCCGCGCCATCCCGCCTGGCTCAGCCGGTTGCGCAGCTCGGGCGATTCGACGATGTTCTGCAGGTTCAGACGGTCGACAACCATCTTCATCCAGTCGTGCTTCGGCTGCTGGTGCCGGGCCGAGCTGCGCCGCTCGTTGAGCCGCTCGCGCTGTTGCGCCTGCAGTTCCTCGCGCCGGCGCGCCACCGACTTGAGACGCGAAGAGAACGAGTCGCGCTGCACCAGGGGAAGGCCGACGGCGAGCACCGAGATGAACGCGGCGGCGCTCGCCATGAACAGGACCATCGTCTCGAGATCGGGCATAGTCCGCGTCCTCAGTATTCGAAGGCGATCATGCGCTGCATGATGAAGATTCCCAAAGACATGCTGGTGATGCCGGCGCCGATCAGGAAGTGGCCGATCGGATCGACGAACAGGAGCCCGATGTAGTCGGGCGCCGCGAGCGCCAGGATGGCGGTCATGCAGAACGGCAGCGAGCCGATGATCATGGCCGTCATGCGGGCTTCCGAGGTCATCGCCTGGATCTTGTCGGCCATGCGCTTGCGGTCGCGCAGCACGCCCGACAGGTTGCCCAGGGTCTCCGCCAGGTTGCCGCCGGTCTGCTGCTGGATGGAAAGCACGACGGCGAAGAACTTGAGCTCGGCGGTGGGCATGCGCTCGAGCGACCGCGTCATCGTCTCGTTGAGCGTCAGCCCAACCTTGATGCCCTCGGTGATCTGGCGGAATTCGCTGCCGACGGGCTCGGGGCTCTCGCGCGCGATGATGTTGAGGCACTCGTTGACCGGCAGGCCCGATTGCACGCCGCGCACGATGACGTCGACGGCATCGGCGAAATGGTGCGTGAACCTGCCCCGGCGCTTCTTGCCGCGACGCTTGACGTAGAACCGGGGCAACCCGAACAGGCCGACCAGGAACACCGGGATCGCGCCCTGCCACGGCATGTCGAAATAGAGATAGATCGCGACGCAGACGATCCCGACGAAGAAGCTGACGAGAAAGAACATGCGTGTGTTGGTGCGCAAGCCCGCCTGCTGGAGGTCCGTGCGGAGCGAGGCGGATTTCCTGGTACGCTTGCGCTGCTCCTCCATCTCCTTGAGCCGCTGCTGCACCGCGCGGCGCCGGGTCGCCGTCGGGTCCTGCTTGCCCCCCGCGCGGTCGCGGGCGCCGCTGCCCGACACCATCGCGACGCGCTTCTGGTAGCGCGTTCCGCTCTGGACGCGGAACGCCGCGTAAACCAGGAGGCCGATCAGCACCAGCGCCGTCGCGGCCACCAGGCCGACGACGACCAAGGTCATGTTGTCTATGCCGCCGGTCTCAGCCACTGGCCAACTCCAAAGCCGACGCGAGTTCGCTCTCGCGCCCATAATAGCGTATGCGGTCCCAGAATGAAGGCCTGAGCCCGGTCCATTTGTGCTTGCCCTGGATGCGGCCGCGCGCGTCCTCGCCCTCGAACTCGAAGACAAAGATATCCTGCAGGGTGACAACGTCGCCCTCGAGGCCCAGCACCTCGGTCACGTGGGTGATCTTGCGCGATCCGTCGCGCAGCCGGCTGGCCTGAACGATCACGTTGACCGCGCCGGCGATCTGCTCGCGCACCGCCTTGGTCGGCAGGCTGTAGCCGCCCATGGCGATCATGTTCTCGATGCGGGTGATCGCCTCGCGCGGGTTGTTCGCGTGAATCGTGCCCATGGAGCCGTCGTGGCCCGTGTTCATGGCCTGCAGAAGGTCGAAGGCCTCCTTGCCGCGCACCTCGCCGACGATGATCCGCTCGGGGCGCATGCGCAGGCAATTCTTGACCAGGTCGGTCATCGTCACCTCGCCGATGCCCTCGAGGTTCGGCGGGCGCGTCTCGAGCCGCACCACGTGCGGTTGCTGGAGCTGAAGCTCCGCCGCGTCCTCGCAGGTGATGATCCGCTCGCCCTGGTCGATGTACCGGGTCAGGCAGTTCAGCAGCGTCGTCTTGCCCGAGCCGGTGCCGCCCGAGACGAGCACGTTGATCCGGCACGCGCCGATCAGCTGGATGACCTTGGAGCAGGCCGGGCTGAGCGAGCCGAACTCGACCAGCTTGTCGAGCGTCAGCTTTTCCCTCTTGAACTTGCGGATGGTCAGGGCGGCGCCGTCGATGGCCAGCGGCGGGGCGATGACGTTGACGCGGCTGCCGTCGAGCAGGCGGGCGTCGCAGATCGGGCTCGATTCGTCGACGCGCCGTCCCACGGCGCTCACGATCCGCTGGCAGATGTTCATGAGCTGCGCAGGGTCGCGGAACCGGATGTCGGTGAGCTGGATCTTGCCGCCGGTCTCGATGTAGACCTTGCTCGGGCCGTTGACCATGATGTCGGCGATGTCGTCGCGCGCGAGCAAGGGCTCGAGCGGGCCGAGGCCGAGGATGTCGTTGCAGATGTCGGTGACGAGCTTCAGCTGCTCGGCCGAGGACAGCACGATCGACTTCATGCTGACGATCTCGCCGATGATGTCGCCGATCTCCTCGCGAACCGAGGCGGACGGCATCTTCGTGAGCTCGGTCAGGTCGACCGATTCGATGAGGGCGTTGAACACGGTGATCTTGATGTCGGCGAAGCGGCGCTCCTCCTCCTCCGACAACTTCTTGGGTTCGACCTTGAGCGTCGCCGGCGGCTTGACCGCCGCGCGTGGCTCGGGCCTGGGCTCGGCCGGCGCCGGAGCCGGGCTCGCGGCTTCGGTGGAGGGCTCGGGCGCGGTCTTGGGCTGCGGCGACTCGTCCGCCGGCTCGCGCCGAGGAGGACCGGAGCGCCGACCGAACATCCCTAGCTCGGCTTAAGCTTCAAGAATCCGCGCAGAGCGAGGCGCGGGCCACGCTTGGCGCCCGCTCTCGCGCCGACCGGGCCGCGGCCGCTGAGGACGGCGGCGAAATCGCGCAGCTGCTCGCAGACCTTGTGCTTGGCGTTGACCTCGCCGATCATCTGGCCGTTGTTCGATGCCGTGCCGAACAGGATCGGGTCGTGCGGCACGACCAACGCGGGCTCGCCGCCGATCGCGTCCTGGAACTCCTTGACCGGAACCTCGGTCTTGCGGAACGCGCCCTGGTGGTTGATGACGACGCGCACGCGCGATTCCGGCCCGCGGCGCTTGTTCAGCGCCTCGACCAGGCCCTTGGCGTCGCGCAGCGAGGCGAGATCCAGGCTCGCCACGATGACCGTCTCGTCGGCCTCGACCAGGATCTCCTGGGACCACGGCTGCCAGACGTGCGGGACGTCCAACACCACGAACGGCGCCTGGCGCCGGACGAACTGAAGCAGCTGATCCAGCGCTTCGATTTCGATCGAGGCGTCGACGTCGAGCGTGGCGGGCGCCGCCAGGACGCCGACGTAGTCGTCGTACTTGGCCAGCATCCGCTCGAACAGCTGCTCGTCGAGCCGGCCGGGATCGGCCAGCGCCTGCTGGATCGTCTGCGCCGGCTGCAGGTTGAAGTCGAGCGCGGCGGTGCCGAACGCGATGTCGAGATCGAGCACGATGACGTCGTCGCGGAACGAATGTCCGATCATCCAGGCGACGTTGTGCGCGAGGGTGCTCGACCCGGTGCCGCCTTCGGCGCCGATGAAGGCGATGACGCGACCGGTCGGTGGGTTGTCGGGATTCTCGAACACGTTGGCCACGGCTTCGATGATGGTGCGCGCGCTGAGCGGCGTCAGCAAGTAGTCGCTCACGCCGCGCGCCATCAGGGTGCGATAGGTGCCGATGTCGTTGTTCGAGCCGACGACGATGACCTGGGTGCCGGCGTCGCACACGTTGGCGAGCTGGTCGAGCCCATCGAACAAGGGATCGCCCCCCTCGCGCGTCTCGACGACGATGAGCTGGGGTGTCGGGTTCTCGGAATGAAAGGCGACCGCCGCGGGCAGCCCGCCGTCGATCACCTGCACGTTCGACTTGGCCAAACGACGATCCGCCATCGCCTCCTGGAAGGCGGCACGGGTCGCGTCCTGCGCCGGGAACGCATTGATCGTCACCCTGAAAATGGCCGTCCTCCTTCGTCCGCCGAGGTACCCGGGTTCGCCTACTCGGCCACGCCGGACACGGTCTGCAGCAGCTCCTCGGCCTTCTTCGCCCCAGTGAGTTCGCCCTTCCGGTAGTTCTGAACCACCAGGTCGCTGCGGATCGTATCGAGTACGCCGCCCTGGCCGGCCGGTGCCACAAGATGGGCGGGGTTCGCCACCATCATCCCAAGATTCCGCTGTGTCGCGCAACCAAAGTTAACATGGGGCGAGTTCGAGGGATTATAGCTCGACTCGACGCCCCAGCCCCAGCATTCCGGCAGCCGGACCAGGTAGCGCTCGAAGCTCACCATCACCGGCCCCGAGGCCTCGGTCGTCGTCGCGATGCCGACCTCCGGGCGAGCCAGCCCGCGCTCCAGCGCCCGCCGGGCGACCGTGGCCGCGAGCCCGTCGCCGCCCTCGTCGTGCAGCGGCGGGGTGTAGACGACGAGCGTGCCCTGGCCGTTGACGGCGAATTCGTCGACGAAGCGATCGAGCCTCAAGGCCTCGGCGGGCAACAGGCCGCCCGCGCCGTCGCCCGCGATCTCGAGCGTCATGACCTGGCTCTCGACGTTGAGCGGGTAAACGTGGCGCGGTTCGAGCGCGGTCGGCTCGGACTGGTACGGGTCCTGGCAGGCGGTCACGGCCAGGGCCGCGGCGCCGATCATCAAGGCGCCGAGGGCGCGTCGCTTCGAGGCGTTCAGTGTCATCGGCGACTACTCCAGGATATAGCCGATCGGCCCTTCCAGGCCGTCGGCGCTGCTGGCCGGCTCGGTCGGAGCATAGACCCCGTGGAGCCGACCCAGGAAGTACATGTCGACGTCACTGGCCGGCGCGAACCCGTCGGTCGGCAGCGACATCGCGCCCTCGGCGATGGGCTTGACCAGATAGGGCGTGACGGTCACGACCAGCTCCGTCTCGTCGCGCTGAAAGTCGACGCTGCGGAACAAGGCGCCGAGGACCGGGACGTCCTTCAGGCCGGGAAAGCCGTTGATCGTGTTGCGGATGTCGTTCTGCAGCAGGCCGGCGATGACCAGGCTGCCGCCGCTCGGCAGGTTGACCGTGGTCGAGGCGCGCCGGACCGAGAGCGCGGGAACCGTGATGTTATCCAAGGTGATGGCGCCCTGGTCCGAGAGCTGGCTGACCTCGGTCTGGACCTGGAGACTGATCTGGGTCTCGTCGAGCACGACCGGCGTGAAGTTCAGGCCGATGCCGAACTCCTTGAACTCGATGGTGATCGTGTCGGTGGTCTGCGCGACCGGGACCGGGAACTCGCCGCCGACCAGGATGCGCGCCGCCTCGCCCGAGACCGCCGTCACGCTGGGCTCGGCCAGGGTCTTGAGCAGGCCGCCGCGCTCGAGGTTGTCGAAGATCGCGGACAATTCCTGGAACGCGGCGTCGCCGCCCTGCAGGAACGCGATGCCACCGGCGGAGATCGCATTTTCGACGACCGAATCCTGGTCGAAGGAAAGCGTCGTGTTTCCGGCGCGGATCTCGGCGGCCAGATCGAAGCCGAATTGCTTGAGGATCTGGCGGTTCATCTCCGAGACGCGGACCTTGAGCAGCACCTGGCTCTGGGTTCGCGTGGTGAGCAGGTTGACCACATTGTCGTCGCCGGGCGCGAAGCGCCGGGCGACCAGGCGGGCGTTCTCGGATGCCACCGCGCTCGACACGACGCCGGTGAGGATGACGTTGTTGCTGGCCGTCGTGACCGTGATGTCCTCGTTCGGCACGGCGACCACGAGCGCGCGCTCGATCGAGCCGACGTCGAGCTCGACGTCGAGGTCGAGCCCCGCGATCTTCTCGCCGTAGGCATCGATGAAGACGACGTTGGTGTAGCCCACGCTGTTGCCGACCACATAGGCGAGCCGGGGCGACTTCATGATGACGTCGGCGACGGCGGCGTTGCTGACGATGACGTCGCGCACGTCGACGGGCAGCCGGACGACCCGGGACTTGTAGAGCGGCAGCTTGACCGCGACCGGCCCAAGGCCGGCCTCGCGAACGACGACTTCTTCGTCGAAGACCGCCGCGGCCTCCTGGGCCATGGCGGCGGCCGGCAGCAGGACGGCAGCCGCCACGAGCATGCCGAAAACGAGCCGCTTCATCGTGGCACCCCGTCTCATTCCGTGAACTCGTAGATCGTTTCGCCGCCGCCGCGGTAGACCTTGACCGAGCGCTCCTCTGCCTGGGCCGCGGCGCCGCCCGCCGTGGGCAGCCCAGTCGACGGCTCGGCCGACGGCTCCGCCGACAAGGGCGCGAGCGTCGGCGCCGGGATCGGCGCGAGCTGAGGCAGCGCCGGCTGGGTCGGGACGGCGACCGAACCATCGTCTGGCACAACCTCGTCCTCGCTCGAGTCCTCGAGGCCGGGCGGCAACGGCACGGTCTGGCCCCAGACGTAGGCGGTCATCGCTCGGCTGACCTCGAAGTCCGTGGTGAAGGCCTGGCCCGGCTTCGGCGCCCCGTCGCCGGTGCGCAGCGCGAGCGTCAGGGTGCCCATGGATTGGGCCGCGGCGAGCACCTCGGCGCCCTTGGCCGGTACCTCGAGCGTGGCGGTCTGACCTAGAATCCAGCGCGCGGTGTCCCGGTCGTAGACGCGGTCGATCGCGACCAAGCGGGCGTTCTGGATGATCGTCTCGCTGAAGGTCCGAGTGGGCAGCAGACCGCCGCGCTCGGCCACCGTGGTCGTCATGATCACGTCGACCCGGTCACCGGCCGACAAGCGGCCCGAGACGATGCTCTGCGGCGTGATCGGGATGCTGTAGCCGCGCATGTCCGGCCCGAGAACCGAGATCAGGAAGTTGTCCTCGTCCGGGAAGATCAGGTGCGAGCCCAGGAGCACGGTGCCCTTGGCGACGTCGCCATAGACCAGAGCGCCGCGCAGGCGCTCGAGATCGGCGGCGCCTTCGATGTAGTAGCCGGCCGCCAGGTCGCGCGCGGGCACCGACGCCCAGTCGAGGTCCTGGTCCCTGAGAAGGGTGCCCGCGGGCAGGTCGCGCGCGGCGATGAGGATCCGGTTTGACGTCTTGACGTTGCGGCCCAGGTAGCGGCTGACGTTGTAGTCGGCCTGGAACGGCTGGAGCGCGGGCTCCTCGCCCTTGGTCAGGCTGCGCAACGACAGGGTGAGATTGCCCATCTCCTCGGCCAGCGCCACGATCTCGCCTTGGACGGGGGTGACCTCCATGGTGACCGTCTTGGCCGACTTGGCGGTTTCCTCGACGTCGTTCGTGACCTGGTCGACGGCCAGCACGCGGACGTTCTCGAGCACGGTCTGCACGACGTGGCGCTCGACCGAGGACTCGGTCTGCGGATCGAACTCGGTGAAGTTCTGGGTCATGATCACGTCGACCCGGTCGCCGGGCAGGACGAAGCCGCTGGTGCCGGAGACGTCGTCGACCCGGACGCTGATCGCGCGCAGGCCGGGGCCGAGGGCGCCCGCGAGGAAGCCCGCCTCGCCGCGCTTGAACACGCGGTCCGCGGTCAGCGGCTCGCCGGCGCGCACGCCGATGCGCATGGCCGACCCAGGAAAGTCGCCGAAACCGGCCGACTCGCTCGGCCGCAGGATGTACTCCGGCTGAATGCCGTCCTCGGGCCACGGGCGCCACGCCAAGCCGTCGTCCTGGATGATCTCGCCAGCCGGAAGGTCGCGCGCGGCGACCAGGATCTGGGTCTCGGTCGGCGCCTGTTCGACGATGACCTCGGGCTTGCGGCTCATGATTTTGCTGCCCAAGAAGGCGGCGCCGCCCGCGAGGACGAGCGCGACGACGATGAGCACGATGACGATGGGACGCATGGTCACTCCCCCGACCGCACGGCTCCCCCTGCCGCAGGCCCACCATTATCTTAAGATCGGTCGTTAACTATGCGTTAACTCAGGGAGACGGTCAATCGATCAACATTTTAACCTTAGCACTGTCTCGGAAATGTCACAGTGCCGGCCGTCACATGTCCATTCGATCGCCAACGCAAGTGCAAACGGTTCCATCGCGCTTCATGACGCAAACATCTCCAGCACGTGCGCGGCGATCGGCAAGCGTGGCGCGACGACGATCCCGGCGATCGCGATCGCGACGCCGTAGGGTACACCTTCCTTGGGCGACATGAGTCGGCCCCACCGAGTCGTCGGATCAACCGGAGCCCGGCGGGCCACCCGGCGCGCGACGATCAGCGCCGCGGCGACCAGCCCACCCGCCAGCGCGACCGCCAGCAGGAACGGCCCCAAATGAGGCCAACCGGTCCACACGGCCGTCGCGGCCAACAGCTTGACATCGCCGCCGCCCACCACGTTGAGCAGGAACAGGCCGAAGCCGAGTCCGAGCGTCGCCAAGCCGGCGAGCGCATGGAAAAGCGTCTCGTTCAGGGACAACCCGGCGATCGGGGCCAGGACGAGGAACGCGCCGGCCAGAACGATCGACAACGCATTTGGGATCGTGAAGCTGATCACGTCGGTCACGGCGGCAACGATCAGCACCGCCGGGAACACGAGCGCCAGCGCGATCCACGCCCATGCCGCGATGTCGGCCATGACCCGGGCCTCCTGCGATCACGACACCTGTCTAAGCCCTGGCGCCGTGCCACGGCAAGTCGAGCCCCATGGCATCGGGGCGAGGGCCGTGGCATACAGGCCCGCCGCGAAGCCCAGGGGGAAGAGTCATGACCGTTGTCCTCGCACATCGGCACGATATCACGCTCGAGGCGGCGCATCGCGTCGGCTGGCGGCGCGAGCCCGTGCGCCTGACCGACTCGGCGCTCGAGCGCATCGCCGCGTGCCGGGCGAGCTTCCTGGCCTTGATCGACAACGATCCCGAGGTGACGATCTACGGCGTGACCACCGGCTACGGCCAGGACGCGCGCAGGAAGCTCGCGCCCGGAGAGCGGCGTGCGCACGCCCGCCGGCCGCCGCTGCCGGCGGCCGCCTCGTTCGGGCGCAAGCTGCCCGAGCGGGTGACCCGAACGATCGTTCTCGCGCGCCTCGCCAACTTCATCGAGGGCAACGCGGCGGTCACGCCCGCGCTGGCCATGGCGGTCACGGCCATGCTCGACGGCGGGCGGTTGCCCGAGGTGCCCTGGCAGGGCCAGGGCGGCGCCGGCGAGATCCTGTCGCTGTCGTATCTGTTCGGGCCCCTGGCCGAGCGCTTCGACCTGGCCGAGAAGGAGAGCCTGTCGCTCATCAACGGCTCGCCCGCCGCGGCCGGGCTCGTCGCCGACGCGGCGCTCGCGGCGTGCCGGCGGGTCGCCCTCGCGCTCAAGGTGTTCGCCCTGGCGATCGAGGCCATCCAGGCCCCGCTCGAGCACTACGCCCCCGAGCTCGAGGGATTTTGGGGCGACGAGCACGAAACGACGGCGCTCGGTGGGCTCCGGGCCCTGCTCGATGGCGCGGCGACCGGCCGGCGCCCGTACCAGGCGCCCGTCAGCTTCCGCATCCTGCCGCGAGTTCTCGGCCAGGCGTTTCGGGCGATGGCCGCCGCCGAGCGCGCCGCCGAGGTCTCGCTCCGCTCGGTCAGCGACAACCCGGTTTACATTCCGCCCGACGCGGCTCATCCGTTCGGCCGGGTCTACTCCACCGGGGGTTATCACAACGCCATGGCGACGCCGGCGCTCGACGGCCTCGGGCACGCCTGGGCCGAGCTCTGCCTGCTCGCCGACCGCCAGGCGACCAAGATCCTCGACGGCCGCTATTCCCTGCTGCCCGATCAATTGCGCCTCGGTGAGCATGAGACCTACTTCGGCGCTCTGCCCATGGCGCTCGTCGGCTACTACGAGGAGGCGCGGCACGCGGCGGCGCGGACGTTCACGCCGGCGTCCGAGAGCGGTGGCTTCGGCCAGAACGACGTCGCGCCGCCGACCTTCCTCGCCTGGGCCAAGGAGCAGGACGCGGGTTCGGCGCTGATCGCCGCGCTCGCGACGCTCGCGGTCGTCGCCTCGCAGGCCTTGCTCGTCGCCGGGCGGCCGGCTCCGTTGCCGCTGGCGCCCTTCCTGGAAGACGTGCGCCGTTACGCGCCGCCGCCCACCGCCATGATCCGGCCCGGCCCGCTGGTCGAGCCGCTCGCCCGGCATTTCGCGGCGCGGGTCTTCGAAGGCGCCTGAGCCCCGGCGGGGCTTTCGTCCGCGCGGCCTTCGCGCCACAATGGCGCTGCGAGCTGGGAGGGAACCATGCAGACGATCGACGCGGTCCGGTCACTGCCGGGCTCGATGGCGGGCGATGGCACGCCGCTCGAACGGTGGGGGCCCCCGTCGCACGTGGTCTCGGGCCGTCCGGTGACCTCGGGGCTCAACGCGTTCTCGAGCCGCGACGGCGCGTTCAGCGCCGGCGTCTGGGAGTGCTCGCCGGGCAAGTGGCGCATCCACTACATCGAGGACGAGCTGTGCGTGCTGCTCTCGGGGCGCGTCGTGCTGACCGACGCCAAGGGCGCCCAACGCACCTTCGCGGCGGGTGATGCCTTCGTCGTTCCGGCGGGCTTCAACGGCACCTGGGAGGTCGTCGAGACGGCGCGCAAGATCTACGCGATCCACGAAATGCCCGCCGCCTGATCGGCTTCACCCTTTGCCTCGGAGTTCACCATGGACTATCGCTTCCTGCCCAGGATCGACCCGCTCATCCACGGCCTGATCAAGGAGGAGGAGGAGCGTCAGAGGACCGGGCTCGAGCTGATCTGCAGCGAGAACTACGTCAGCCCCGCGGTCATGGAGGCGATGTCGAGCGTCCTCAACAACAAGTACAGCGAGGGCTATCCCGGCGCGCGCTACTACGGCGGCAACGAGGTGATGGACAAGATCGAGGCCGAGGCCATCGCGCGCGCCAAGGGCCTGTTCGACGCCGGCCACGCCAACGTCCAGAGCCACGCCGGCGCGCCCGCCAACATCGCGACCTATTTCGCGCTCGCCGCGCCGGGCGACACCATCCTCGGCATGGACCTGAGCCACGGCGGACACCTGACCCACGGCCACCCGGTGACCCACGTCGCCAAGGTGTTCCGGTTTGTCCGCTACAAGATGAAGGACATCGAGACCGGCGCGATCGACTACGACGCGATGCGCGAGGTCGCCAAGAAGGAGAAGCCCAGGATCGTCCTGGCCGGATTCTCGGCCTATCCGCGCGAGCTCGACTACAAGGCGATGCGCTCCATCGCCGACGAGGTCGGCGCCTACGCGGTCGCCGACGTGGCGCATATCGCCGGGCTGATCGCGGGCGGCGTGCTGGCCAATCCGTTCCACGCCGGCTTCGACGTCATCCTGACGACGACCCACAAGAGCCTCAGGGGCCCGCGCGGCGGCATGATCCTCACGCGCGAGCGCGAGCTCGGCAAGAAGATCGACAAGTCGGTGTTCCCGGGCTTCCAGGGCGGGCCGATCATGCAGATGGTCGCGGCCAAGGCGGTCGCCTTCAAGGAGGCGGCCGAGCCGGGGTTCAAGGTCTACGCGCGCCAGATCGTCGCCAACGCCAAGGCGATGGCGAGCCGCCTGATGGACCAGGGCGTCAAGCTGATCACCAACGGCACCGACAACCACCTGATGCTGGCCGACGCGGTCAAGAGCTTCGGCAAGCCGGGCGGCGACATCCAGAACGTGCTCGACGAGGTCGGCATCACCCTCAACAAGAACATGATCGCCGACGACCCGCGCCCGCCCATGAGCCCGAGCGGCATCCGGCTCGGCACGCCCGCGCTCACCACGCGCGGCATGAAAGAGACCGAGATGCGCGCGGTGGCCGACTTCATCGTCCGCGCCGCCCGCGCCGGGGGCAACGAGGAACTCAAGACGATCCGCGCCGAGGTCAAGGAGCTCGCGCTCCGCTTCCCGGTGCCGGGGATCGGGTAGGGGCGAGATCGCGTCGGTATGGGATTTGCGTAAAGTGTAACTTGACACTTCACGCCCGACGCCCCACTTTGATTCGTGAAAATCGCGAGCGTGAAGCACAGGGGCCTGAGGCGCCTGATCGAGCGAGGTGAGGTTTCGGGCTTGCCGGCCGCTCATGCGGCCAAGATCGAAGCTATCGTCGCCTTCCTGGCGGCCGCGCCGAGCATCGAGGCGGTGCGTCGGCTGCGGACATGGAAGGCGCACCAGCTCGCCGGTGATCGCAAAGGGACCTGGAGCCTTTCAGTGAGCCGCAACTGGCGCGTCACGTTTCGTCTCGGTGCCGAGGCCGAAATCATCGACTTGGACTTCGAGGACTACCATTAGGCGGTCGGACGATGGACACGAACGACGGAATCAGGATGAAGAGGCCGGTGCATCCGGGCGTCTTTGTCCGGCTCATTGTCCTTGATCCCCTTGGACTGTCCGTCACGGCGGCCGCCAAGGCCCTGGGCGTGACCAGGCCGGCGCTCTCGGCCCTTCTCAACGGTCGCGCGTCGCTCTCTCCGGACATGGCGATACGGCTCGATAAGGCGTTCGACATCGACATGGAAACTCTCATGAACATGCAGAACGCCTACGACATCGCCGAGGCCCGCGAACGAAAAGCGGACATCAAGGTTGCTCGCTACAATCCAAAGCAGGCGCGCGGGGAACCGCGAGTCGGGGTTCGATAGCAGCACTACCCCGGCATCGCATGACAGGACGACGTATGACGACCGTCTCGGATGACGAACTGGACGCGATGGCGGACCGGACCAGGGCGGATGCGCCCGAAGGTCCCGCGCTGGGACCAGACTTCTGGGCAAAGGCGAAGCTCGTGACGCCGACTCCTAAGGATCACATCAGCCTGCGCCTGATCATGACGTACTCGCCTGGTTCAAGCGGCAGGGCCGGGGCTATCAGACCCGAATCAACGCGGTCCTGCGCACCTACATGCGGGCACACAGGAGGTAACGGCTGTAGCGAGCGAGCTACTCCGCCGCCGGCCTGATCGCCAGGCGGCGCAGGCAGCGGTCGATCCAGCGCGCGGTCAGCTTCTCCTGCACCGAGTTCTGACGCAGCGACGGCTATCGCTCGTGCCAGCGAAATACAAGGTACACTTTGCCATGATCAATCGGTTGCAGCTCCTTCGAAATGTGGGGCAGTTTGAATCCGTCGCTGCCGGCGCGAAAATTCCACTGGCTCGCCTTTCGCTCATTTACGCCGAGAACGCCCGCGGTAAGACGACCCTCGCTGCAATCTTGCGGTCTCTCAAGACTGGCGATCCATTACCAATCGCGGAACGTAGGCGTCTTGCGGCACTGCACCCCCCGCATGTCGTGATCGAGTGTGACGGCGGGCCGCCATTAGCCGTGTTTCAGAACAATGCGTGGAACCGTTCGTTACCGAGCATTATCATTTTCGATGACAATTTCATCGATCAAAATGTCCACTCAGGTTTGTCCATCGAATCCGACCATAGACAACGCCTCCATGAGTTAATCCTCGGGGAGCGCGGCATCGACCTTAATCGCGACCTTCAGCAGCTTGTCGCGCGCGTAGAGGAACACAACCGGACATTGCGCGCCAGGTCAGACGCGATTCCCGCAGCCGTGCGGGGGGCGCTAAGCGTGGATGATTTCTGCACCCTTCAGCCAAGAGATGATATCGATTCCGCCATTCAAGAGGCCGAGCGCGCGCACTCAGGGGCACTGGAACAGGTTGCCATTCGGAACGCTGCAACATTCGAAAGTCTGACACTTCCAGATTTTGATGTTGACGCGATTTCGGCCCTTCTGAACCGCGACCTAGCGGCTCTCAATACGGCGGCGGCCGAACGCGTACACGCCCATCTTTTAAGCCTCGGAGAGGGTGGGGAAGCCTGGCTTGCCGGCGGAATGAACCGACTGCCGCCGGTTCAGGATGGAGGCGTCGCGCCCTGCCCCTTCTGCACTCAGGATCTCGCGGGTTCGCCGGTCATCGAACACTATCGCGCCTACTTCAGCGAGGCCTATGTCGGGCTCAAGAATGCCCTGAAAAATGAGCGCGACGCAATTGAGCGCCAGCACGGCGGAGACCCAGTGGCAGCGTTCGAGCGAGGTTTCCGCGTATGGAGCGAGCGGCGTCAATTCTGGTCGAGGTTCTGCGATGTGCCTGATGTCTCACTTGATACCGGTGAAATCGCACGCGCTTGGCGCATGGCTCGCGAGGTTGTGCTCGTTTTATTGCGGGCTAAACAGGCTGCGCCACTGGAGCAGCGCGCTTTGTCCGGCGAGGAACGGGCCGCACTGGCCGAGTTCGATGCCCGCCGCGCCGACGTGGCCGCACTGAACGAACGCTTTCAGTCCGTAAATGGCAAGGTTGCCCTTGTTAAGGAGCGGGCAGCAGCGGGGGACAGGGTAACGCTCGCCTCCGACGTGGCGCGCCTGAAGGCCGTCAAGGCACGCCATGGCGTCGACCTGGATACCCTGTGCACCGCCTATCTTGCCGAGAAGGGTGCTAAGGCTACCACAGAGGCACTCCGTGATCGGGTGAGGATCGCGCTGGACCAATATCGAGCGACGGTCTTTCCGGCCTATCAAACTGCGATAAACATATACCTGCAGAGGTTCAATGCTGGCTTTCGCCTCGACTCCGTGAATTCGATCAACACCCGTGGAGGCTCGTCCTGCATATACAACGTAATCATCAACAACGAGACCATTACGATCGCTGGAACGAATCCCGCTATCGGGGTTCCCGCCTTCCGTAACACGCTCAGCGCAGGTGATCGTAGTACGCTTGCACTGGCGTTCTTCTTTGCGTCGCTCGACCAGGATCAGGCGCTTGCCGGAAGAATCGTTGTCATCGACGATCCGATCACGAGCATGGACGAGCATAGGTCCCTCACGACGGTGCAAGAAATGCGCCGGCTCTCCGAGCGAACAGCGCAAGTCATTGTCCTGTCACACGATAAGCCCTTTCTATGTCGCCTCTGGGAAGGGACCGACCCCGATCAGCGGGTGGCGCTCGAGTTGGCGCGTGACGGCGCTGGCTCAACCGTCCGTGCGTGGGACGTGCATCAAGATTCCATTACCGAGCATGATCGGCGACATGCTCTTCTGCGCCAACATCTTGACGCTGCCATGCCGAATAGCAGGCTGGTCGTTGTTGCGATCCGTCCGGTGATCGAAGCCTTCTTACGCGTGGCATACCCTGAGCACTTTCCGCCGGGTACCCTGCTTGGGCCATTCCGCAGGCTGTGCGAAGACTGCCTCGGTTCTCCCCAGGAGATTCTTGATCAGGATGATATTCGGGATCTTAGCGACCTCACCGAGTACGCAAACAGGTTTCACCATGACACGAACCCGGCATGGGAAACGGAATACATCAACGATGCCCAGCTTCTCGGCTTTGTCCGTCGTACTCTGAACTTCGTAAAGAGGTAGCAACCTAAACGCCGGAAGTGACCACTGACTTTGGGGTTTAGTCCATCACGCCCCGCGCCGCGGACGAGTTCTCCGAAGGTAGAGCCCGGATACGCCGTACTGAGGGCCTACTCCGCCGCCGGCCTGATCGCCAGGCGGCGCAGGCAGCGGTCGATCCAGCGCGCGGTCAGCTTCTCCTGCACCGAGTTCTGACGCAGTCGCTGGCCGAGCGCGGCGAAGTCGACCGCGTCCATGTCCTGGTCCTGGCAGAAGCACGAGAACACGGGCGGGCGCGGCGCGCCCGTCGCCGGATCGACCTGGGGCTGCAGGCACTGGGCGCAGATCTCCTTCATCATGCACTGCATCGGCGAGTTGATGCTGCCGATCGCGCGATGCCCCGCCTTGAGGTGCGGCGCGAGCGCGCCGTGGCGGGCGCGCGCCACCGCCGCCATCATGCGGTCCGAGCCGATCGCGATGATACGGTCGACCTCTTCGAGCGCGATCGGCTTGGCCCCCAGCCGGCCGTCCTGGTAGGCGATCATGGCCTCGACGATGGTGCCGACGAAGGCCGCGTCGCGCGGCCGGCCGGGGGCGAAGCCGGGCGCCTGATCGCACGCCCAGACCACGACGTCGGCGGCGGCCTCGATGTCGGCGACCTTGTAGCGGTCGGCCATCGCCCGATAGCCGGCGAAGTAGAGCACACGGCAACCGGCCTCGCGCATGGCCCGGCCGATCGAGAACAGCACAGCGTTGCCGAGCCCGCCGCCGGCGAGCAGGACGGTCTCGCCGCCGACGATCTCCGTCGGCGTGCCGGTCGGGCCCATGACGATCACGGGCTCGCCGGGCTCGAGAAGCGCGCAGAGATCCGACGAGCCGCCCATCTCGAGCACGATCAGGCCGAGCAGCCCGCGCGCGGAATCGACCCACGCCCCGGTCATGGCGAGCCCTTCCATGGCGAGCGTCGTGCCTTCGGCGCGCCGGGCGAGGGTCTCGAAGTTCTGCAACCGGTAAAACTGCCCGGGCCGGAACGCGCGCGCGGCAAAGGGCGCCTCGACGACGACCTCGACGATGTTCGGAGTCAGACGGTTCACCCCGTGGACGCGGGCGCGCAGGCCGGCGAGCTCGGCGCGGAACTCCGCGTCGCTCCGCGCGGACGCGGGCGGCCTGGCGGCAAGCAGGCGCGAGACGATCGGATAGCCCTGCTTGGCGCTCGCCATGGCTTTGACCACGTTGCCGGCGTAGGACGGATGCACGTCGCCGAAAAAGGAGACCGCGCGGCCGTCGGCGCGCCGGTGGGCCAGCACGCGCACCGTGGCCGGCTTGGCCGAACGCTCGACTTCGACCGGCCGGCCGGCCTCGTCGAGCGCGGCGAAGTAGTCGCCGTCCAGCCCGAACAACTCCGGCGCCTCGCGCTCGACCACGGTGTTCGGATGCGTCCCGGCGGCGACCAGCACGCTGCGTGCGCGGAACCGCGCCGTCTCGCCGCCCTTGTCAAGCACCACCGCCTCGGCGTGGCCGAAGCGGTCGACCTCGACCGCCGTGGGCGCGAGCCCTTCGGCGAACCGGATGCCTTCCTCGAGCGCCTTGGACACTTCCTCGTGGTTGAGCCGGTAGCTCGGCGCGTCGGTCAGCCGGCGCCGGTAGGCGATGGTGACGCCGCCCCAGCCATCAATCAGCCCGCGCGGGTTGGGCGCGCGACCCTCGGCCACGGCGCGCGCCCGCTCGGCGCGGAACGCGCGCGCGTGGGCCAGGAACTCATTGGCAATCCCGGTTTCCTCCTCGTCCCACATCCGACGCAAGCTGGCCTCGCCGAACTCGGCGGCCAACGCCTCGTAGCGGACGAGGAACTTCTCGACCTGGACGGGGTAGTAGGCCAGCGCCTCGGTCGCGGTGTCGATCGCGGTCAGCCCACCGCCGATGACCAGCACCGGCAGCCTGATCTGCAGGTTGGCCACGGAGTCCGTCTTGGCCGCGCCGGTGAGCTGGAGCGCCATCAGGAAGTCCGAGGCCGCGCGCACCCCGCGCGCGAGCCCGTTGGGCAGGTCGAGGTAAGTCGGCCGGCCGGCGCCGACGCACAGCGCGACGTGGTCGAAGCCCAGCTCGAACGCGCCCTCGATGGTCAGCGTGCCACCCATGCGCACGCCGCCCGTCATGGCGAAGCGGTCGCGGCGCTCGAGCAGCAGGCGCACGATCTTGAGGAAGTTCTTGTCCCAGCGCACCGTGATGCCGTACTCGGCGACGCCGCCGAACCCGGCCATGACCCGATCGTCGAGCGGTTCGCGGAGCTCGGCTAAGTCGCGGATCGGCTTGAAGGGAACGCGGCCGCCGGTCGCATCGACGCCCGAGAGCGCCGCCGACAGGGGCTCGATCTTGAGGCCGTCGACGGCGACCACGGTATGGCCGTCGTTGAGCAGGTGGTGCGCCAGGTTGAAGCCGGCCGGTCCCAGGCCGACCACGAGCACGCGCCGGCCGGTCGCGGCGCGCGGCAGCGGCCGGCGCACATCGAGCGGGTTCCAGCGCGTCAGCAGGCCGTAGATCTCGAAGCCCCAGGGCAGCGCCAGCACGTCCTTCAGCGTGCGCGTCTCGACCTGCGGGATGTCGACGGGCTCCTGCTTCTGATAGATGCACGACTTCATGCAGTCGTTGCAAATCCGGTGCCCGGTCGCGGCCATCAGCGGGTTGTCGATCGCGGCGACGGCCAGCGCGCCGATCGCGTGCCCGCCTGCCTTGAGCAGGTTCATCTCGGAGATCTTCTCATCGAGCGGGCAGCCCGCGAGCGGGATGCCGAGCGGGTTGACGCGGAACCCGCCGGCCTTGTCGCGCAGGCCCTTCGCGCAGCTGTCCTTGCCCTGGTTGTGGCAGAAGATGCAGTAGTGCGCGTGATCGAGCGCGGCCGCCAAATCCATGCCGGCGTCGGTCAGCGCGAAGCCCGCGCGGGCGCGCCGGCGCGCCTCCGGCAGGACGACCGCCTGGACGCCGCCGATCGGGACGGTGGCCGTGTCGATCAGGTGCTGGGAGTCGAGCTTGCGGGGCAGGTGGAACAGGAACCCGCCGCGATAACGCGCGCGGCCCGCCTCGGTCTGGGCCGCCCACGCGGCGAATCGCTCGGCCGCCGCCAGCTCGGCCGCGTGCGCGGCTTCGTCCGCGAGCCAGCCCATGACGGCGCGCGCGAACGACTCCTCGGTGACCACGCCGCCGATCAGGCGCGCGATCTCGCGCTCGAGCGGCGCGCCGTCCTCGGGCGCGACGGTCTTGGCCGCGCGGCGGCGCACGAAAAGCCGCTTGCAGTCGTAGAGCGGTGCCAATGCATCGTGGCGGGCGCGCAGCGCCGAGAGCTCGGCGCGGATGCCGAACAGCGCGGCGAGAAAGTCCTCGAGGTGCGGCGCGAGCGCGATCAAGAGCTCGGACTCGTCCTTGGCGCCGAGCGTGGCGGGGTCCGCGCGCGCCGCGACCAGCCGCCCGTGCAGCGTCTCGTCCGCGCTGGCGAGCTCGGCAAGGAACCGGGCGTCCAGGCGCGCGAGGCCGTCGCGCGCATAGAGGTCCTCGAAGGTGGCGTCGAAGGCGAGCCGAAGGTCGGACATGGGCGACGAAATCGAGATGGAAGGGCGAGTGTTAAGGCCTCGCCGCCTCGCTGGCAACCCGGCCCGACGGGCTCAGGCGCGGCGCCTGAGCCCGGCCCCGGCGGGCCCGCGCTGGTAGGCGACCGAGTAGTCGTCGAACGCGGCTAGCGCGCCGCCCGCGTCCTTGTCGGCCCTGAGCTCGAAGGCATCGAAGCCGCAGCGCTTCATCAGGAGAAGCTGGTCGCGCAGCACGTCGCCGACGGCGCGCAGCTCGCCCTTGAAGCCGAGCCGTTCGCGCAACAGCCGGGCTTGGGAATAGGCCCGGCCGTCGGTGAACTTCGGAAAAGCGAGGGCGATGACGCCGAGGCGGTCCAGGTCGCCGGCGATGGCGGCCGGATCGTCGTCGGGCGCGAGCCGGACGCCGAGCCCACCGTTGCGCGCGAGCAACGTCTCACGCTCGGCGCGAAAGCGCGCATAGGGCACGATCACGTCGCCGTCGGGCAGCGCGCCGTCGACATCGGCGTAACGCCAGGGGTCCTCGACAAGGGCGCGGCCCTTGACCAGCCGGGTCATGCCGCGCGCGCCTCGCGCGCGCCATAGACGCGCGCCTTGAACGGCTCGATGCCGACGCGCCGGACGACGGACAAGAACGGCTCCTCCGGCGCGCGGCGCTCGACGAAGACCTCGACGATGCGGCGCACTGCGCCCGCCACCTCGTCGAGCGGCAACGACGGGCCGAGGATCGTCCCGAGGCTCGGGTTCTCGGCGCTCGAGCCGCCGAGCGTGAGCTGGTAGAACTCCTCGCCGTGCTTATCGACGCCAAGCACGCCGATATGCCCGACGTGATGATGGCCGCAAGCGTTGATGCAGCCCGAGATGTTGACGCGCAAGTCGCCGAGCTCGTGCAGCTCGGCCGCGTCGGCGAACGCGGCGTCGATCGCCTGCGCCACCGGGATCGAGCGCGCCGTGGCGAGCGCGCAGTAGTCCATGCCCGGGCAGGCGATGACGTCGGCGAGCGTGCCGATGACCGGGTTGGCGAGCCCGAGAGGCGCGAGCGCGCGCCACAGCGACTCCAGGTCGCGCGCGCGGACGTGGCCGAGTACCAGGTTCTGGGTGTGGGTGACGCGCACCTCGCCGAAGCTCAGGAGATCGGCGAGGTCGGCGACGCGCTCCAGGGTCTCGGCGGTCGCATCGCCCGGCACGCGGCCATCGCCCTTGAGCGCGACGACGACCGCGCGGTAACCGGCGACCTTGTGCGGCAGGACGTTGCGCGCGAGCCAGCGGGCGAACGCCGACGAACGCAGCGCGAGGCCGCGTTCGGGCGCCTCGTCCGGCAGGGTTTCGTAAGCGGGCGGCGCGAACTGCGCCGCGACGCTGGCGACCTCGGCCGGATCGAGAGCGAGCCCGGCGCGGTCCATCCCCGCCCACTCGGCCTCGACCGCGGCGGCGAAGGCTTCGGCGCCCATCGCCTTGACCAGGATCTTGATGCGCGCCTTGTGGATGTTGTCGCGCCGGCCGAAGCGATTGTAGACGCGCATGATCGCCTCGACGTAGCCGAGCAGGTCGCGCGCGGGCAGGAAGTCGCGGATCGTCGAGCCCAGGTACGGCGTGCGGCCGAGCCCGCCGCCCACGATGACCTCGAACCCGGCCGCGCCGGCGTCGTTCCGCGCCATGCGCAGCCCGATGTCGTGGACGCGCACGGCGGCCCGGTCGTTCGGCGAGCCGGTGATCGCGATCTTGAACTTGCGCGGCAGGTACGAGAACTCCGGGTGGATCGTCGACCACTGGCGCAGCAGCTCGCAGTAGGGGCGCGGGTCCTCGATCTCGTCGGCGGCGACGCCGGCCAGGTGGTCGGTGGTGATGTTGCGCACGCAGTTGCCGCTGGTCTGCATCGCGTGCATGTCGACCTCGGCGAGCGCGGCCAGCGCGTCGGGGGCGTCACCGAGCTTGAGCCAGTTGAACTGGATGTTCTGGCGCGTCGTGAAGTGGCCGTAGCCCTTGTCGAAGCGACGGGCGACGTGCGCCAGCGCGCGGAGCTGCCGCGTCGACAGCAGCCCGTAGGGGATCGCGACCCGCAGCATGTACGCGTGGAGCTGCAAGTAGAGCCCGTTCTGGAGCCTGAGCGGCTTGAACTCGTCCTCGCTGAGCGCGCCTGAAAGCCTCCGGTCCGTCTGGTCGCGGAACTGCGCGATGCGCTCGGCCACGAGCGTGCGGTCGAGATCGTCGTAGACGTACATCATGCCCTCCCGGTCGCGGCGACGAGCGAGTTGCCGACGGTCGGCCCATTGGCGCGCACCCGCTCGCGCACCGAGACGTGCCTGAAGCCATCGCCGTGCGACGCGACCTCGACCGCGTAGGGGGCGACGATCAAGTTGCGCGCGACGTCGGCCTCGGCGGCGGCGAGCCAGGCGTCGCGCTGGTGCGCGTCCTCGGTCGTCGAGGCGTCGAGCGCCACCGATGTCCACGCGAGGTGGCCCGCCTCGGCGCGGAGCCAGCGCACGCCGCCATCGGCGAGCAGGTTGGCAGTGACGACGAAAAGGGTCATCGCGCGTCCCGCGCGGACCGCTTGGCCGAGCCGAGCCAAAGCGCAACGAACTCGAACCACAAGGAAGATGTCATGATCGCTTCCTCCGTCCCCGGCTCAGAACAGCGCCGGTCGGTGAATGCCGCACTCGGTCTTCTCGGTGCCGGGCCATCGACCGGCGCGCGGCCCCGCGCCGGCCTCGACCGGGCGGGTGCAGGGCCGGCAGCCGATCGAGGTGTAGCCCTCGAACGCCAGGGGGTGGCGCGGCAGCGCGCGCTCGGCGAACACGGCGTCGATCCGGGTCTGCGTCCAGCGGGCGAGCGGGCTGACGACGACGTGGCCATCGACCGCGCCGATCGTGGGCGTCGCCGCGCGCGCCTCGCCGTGCAGCCGCTTGCGCCCCGAGACCCAGGCCTCGAAGGGCTCGAGCGCCTTGCGCAGCGGCTCGACCTTGCGCAGCCGGCAGCACGTTTCGGGATCGCGGCTCCAAAGCGTCCCGCCCGGATCGGCCTCGGCGAGCCGCTCGGGGTCGGGGCGGACCAGGCGCACGTCGCCGAGACCCAGGCGATCGGTCAATCGCCGGATGTAGCCGTGCGTCTCGGAAAACAGCTTGCCCGTGTCGAGCACGATCACCGGGATCGCGGGGTCGACGTCCGCCACCAGCGCCAGCAGCACCGCGGCCTCGGCGCCGAACGAGGAAGCGACGGCGATGCGGCCGGGGAACTCGACCTCGACCATGGCGCGCAACAGCTCGGCCCCGTCGGCGTTCGGGTAGGCGCGTTCGAGCGCCGCGGCGCGCAGGCCCGCCCAGCGCGCCCGGCCCGGTGGACGGGCCGATCCGTCGGCGTGGCCGAGGTCGATCGTCGCGCCGGTCACGACCGGTCTCCCGCCACCGGCAGGCCGGCATGGTGGACCTCGTCGACGACGAGCGGCACCAGCTCGGGGTCGACGCCCTTGATTTCCCAATGCCTGGCGTCGCGCTCGACCAGGCCGCCGAAGGCGTAGCGACGGGCGATGTCGACGAGGCCGCGTCGCTGCGCCGGGTCGATGCGCCCCAGCGGCGGTTCGACGACGACGGCGAACCGGCCGTCGCCCAGCGCGTAGGCCGGGGCGCCGGGTGTCCGGGTGACGGGTCGTAGGGCTGGAGAAACGGTCATGTCCGTGGTTCCCTCGCAAGAGTGGCGGGCCCACGGAGACGACTCCGTGGCGCTTTAGCGGTTGAACTCGCGGCCGCAAGCTGCCCTTCAAATCCCGCGGGTCCGTCTCGGTGGACCAGGCCGTAGAAGACAAAATCCGCCGCGGCTAGCCGGGCGGATCATCCCATCGCTTTAGCCGCATTTTTTACGCGCCCGCAAGCTGACGTCAAATCGGCGCGAGGTGCTATGTCGCACAGTCCGCGCCTCGGGTCAACCCGAGAAGTTCTCACCGACGCGTGAGCCCCGCTAACGCCTGGTCGAGGTCCTCGATCAGGTCGTCGGCGTCCTCGAGCCCGACCGAGAGTCGGACGAGCCCGTCGCCGATGCCGAGCACGGCGCGCTCCTCGGGCTTGAGCCGCTGGTGCGTCGTCGTCGCCGGGTGGGTGACCAGGCTCTTGGCGTCGCCCAGGTTGTTCGAGATGTCGATCAGGCGGAGCGCGTCGAGCACGCGAAACGCCTCGGCCTTGCCGCCCGGCAGCTCGAACGCGACGACCGAGCCGAAGCCGCTCATCTGGCGCTTGGCGAGTTCGTGCTGGGGGTGGCTCGGCAGCCCGGGATAGAGCACGCGGGCGACCGCCTTGTGGCCTTCCAGGAAGCGGGCGACGCGGAGCGAGTTCTCGGCGTGGCGCGTGAGGCGCAGCGGTAGCGTCTCGAGCCCCTTGAGCATGACCCAGGCGTTGAACGGGCTAAGGCACGGCCCGGTATGGCGGCAGAACGGCACCAGCTCGTCCTTGACGAACTGCTTGCTCGCCAGCACCGCGCCGCCGAGGCAGCGGCCCTGGCCGTCGATGTGCTTGGTCGCCGAATAGACGACGATGTCGGCGCCGAGCCCGATCGGCTTCTGCCACAGGGCGGTCGCGAACACGTTGTCGACGATCAGCCGCGCGCCGGCCTCGTGGGCGAGCCGGGCAACCTCGGCGATGTCGACCAGCTCGGTGGTCGGGTTGGCCGGGCTTTCGAGGAACACGGCGCGCGCGCCGCCCGCGAGCGCCGCGCGCCATTGATCGTGGTCGCGGCCGTCGACCAGCCGCGTCTCGATGCCGAAACGCGGCAGGATCTCGGTCAGGATCACATGGCACGAGCCGAACATGACCCGCGCCGCGACGACGCGATCGCCGGCCTTGAGCTGGCACATCAGCCCGGCGAACACCGCCGCCATTCCGCTCGCGGTCGCGAAGCACGCCTCGGCGCCCTCGGCCAGCGCCAGCCGGCGCTCGAACATCGTCACAGTCGGGTTGCCGTAGCGCGAGTAGATGAACCCCTCGGCGCCCTTGAAGCGCGACTCTGCCGCCGCGGCATTGTCGTAGACGTAGCCCGAGGTGAGATAGAGCGCCTCGGCCGTCTCGCCGTGGGGCGATCGATCGATGCCGCCGCGCACCAGCCGCGTCGCCTCCCGCCAGCCCTGTTCCTTCCCGGTCATCGCCGCCTCCCCCGAAAAACGAAAAACCGCCGCGGCACGAGGCCCGGCGGTTTCCACCGTCGCTTTAGCTGCATTTATCAAGCGCCCGCAAGCTGACCTCAAATCGGCGCCGATTTCCTTGAACGCCAATCGCCCCGCCCTGTCAAGGGCGCGTGCTCGAACCGCGAGGTCCCGCGCTTCGAGACGCTTGCCTTCGGCAAGCTCCTCAGCGCGAACGGTTATTCTTGATAGCGGGAGAATCCGTTCGTCCTGAGGAGCGTGCGCAGCACGCGTCTCGAAGGATGAACGGGGTCCGTGCTGCGCGCTTCGAGACGACGGCTTTGCCGCCTCCTCAGCGCGAACGGCTGGTGGTTCAGTCCGTTCGTTCTGAGGAGCGTGCGCAGCACGCGTCTCGAAGAACGAATGGCGCGGGTCATCCCGGCTTCTTGCCCCGCCGGCCCAGCGCCGAGATCGCAGCCCAATCCCCCGCGATCAATGCCTCCTTCTTGGCGCGCCGCCAGCCCCTGATTTGGCGTCCGGCTGAAAGGGCCTCGACGCGCGTCGGGAATTCAGCCGCATGGACCAGATCGACCGGGCGCCTTCGCTCGGTCCATCCCGGAATCGAGCCGCTCTGATGCTGCGCGACACGGGACTCGAGGTCGTCCGTGTGGCCGACGTAGAACGAGCTGTCCGCGCACCGGAGCATGTAGACCCAGAACGACATCGCTGATCCTCGGTGCAGGCCCACCCGCGCTTCGCGACGCTTGCCTGCGGCAAGCTCCTCAGCGCGAACGGCTTCTAGAGAATTTACACAGTTCCGTTCGTCCAGAGGAGCGTGCGGAGCACGCGTCTCGAAGGACGAACGGGGTCCGTGCTGCGCGCTTCGAGACGGCGGCTTTGCGTGGGGGCGGGGGCAACCGCCCCCCCCCCGCGGCGCCTCGGCGCGAACGGCAATTCTTGATGGGTGAAAAAATCCGTTCGGCCTGAGGAGGGCGAAGCCCGTCTCGAAGGCCGAATGCCCCCGCCGTTTCCCCTCGCGCCAGCGCGCCGCCGCAGGTAGCGTGGCCGAAGAGGGAGAGAACACCGATGGTCAACGCGCTCTACTACGGCGACAACCTGACCATCCTGCGCGAGCACATCGGCTCGGAAAGTGTCGATCTCGTCTACCTCGACCCGCCCTTCAACAGCCAGGCGACCTACAACATCCTGTTCAAGGCGCCCGGCGGCCACGCCGCCGAGTCGCAGATCGAGGCGTTCGAGGACACCTGGCACTGGGGCGATGCCTCCGAGCAGGCGTTCCACGAGGTCTTGACCTCGGGCAACACTCAGGCCGCCGATCTGTTGCGCGCGATGCGCGGCTTCCTCGGCGAAAACGACATGATGGCCTATCTCGCCATGATGGCCGTGCGCCTGATCGAGCTCCACCGCGTGCTCAAGCCCACGGGCTCGCTCTACCTCCACTGCGATCCGACGGCGAGTCATTATTTGAAGTTGCTGTTAGATGGCGTCTTTCGACCGTTTGGTTTCAGGAATGAGATCATATGGAAACGAACGACAGCACATAGCAACGTCTATCGCAATTTTGGCGATGTTACGGATACAATGTTTTTCTATTCGAAATCTGACAACTATTCATGGAATCAAGGATATAGACAATTAAGTGAACATGACCGCGGTAAAGCGTTCCCTCATATCGATTCTGATGGACGTCGTTGGCGATCCGAAAACATGAGAAACCCTGGAATTAGACCCAACTTGACTTACCCCTACAAGGCTAGCAACGGCATTACATACCAACCACATCCAAATGGCTGGACAATCAGCGTAGATAAGATGAGAAAACTTGATAGAGAGGGCCGTCTGCATTTTCCAAAATCCTCCAATGGTAGATTAAGATTGAAATTCTATGCAGACGAGAGTGCGGGAATAAAACTTCAAAATCTTTGGGACGATGTTTCAGCAATTGGATCACAAGCCCAAGAGCGCCTCGGCTATCCGACGCAGAAGCCGCTGGCGCTCTTGGAGCGCATCGTCAACGCGTCGTCGAACGAGGGCGACGTGGTGCTGGACCCGTTCTGCGGCTGCGGCACCGCCGTGCACGCCGCCGAGAAGCTGAAGCGCAAGTGGATCGGCATCGACATCACCTCGCTCGCCATCGGGCTGATCGAGCGCCGGCTCAAGGACGCGTTTCCGGACGTCCTCTACGAGGTCTTCGGCACGCCCAAGGACTTCTGGGACGCGCGCAACCTCGCCGCCGCCGACAAGTACCAGTTCCAGTGGTGGGCGGTGACGCTGGTCGAGGCCCAGCCCGTCGGCGGCAAGAAGAAGGGGGCGGATCGCGGCATCGACGGCGTGTTCTACTTCCAGGTCGCCAAGGGCAAGACCGAGCGCGGGGTCGTCTCGGTCAAGGGCGGCGACAACGTCTCCGTCGCCATGATCCGCGACCTCGCGGGCGTCATGGAGCGCGAAAAGGCGCCCATGGGACTCTTCATCACGCTGGCCGAGCCGACCAAGCCGATGGAGACCGAAGCCGCCGCCGCCGGCGTTCTGGAAACACCGTTCGGTACCTTCCCCCGGCTCCAGATCGCGACCATCGCCGATCTTCTGGAAGGCAAGCGCCCGCGGGTGCCCCCCTTGGACCCCGCGACTTTCCGCAAAGCCAAGCGCGAGACGCGCGAGGAGCAGCGCAAGCTGAACCTGTAGCAAGGCCCGCGCTTCGAGACGCGCCCTCCGGGCGCTCCTCAGCGCGAACGGTGAATGCAGAGACACCGGACAAGGGCACATGGCGTTCTGGGTCTACATGCTTCGGTGCTCCGATGGCTCGTACTACGTCGGGCACACGGACGACCTTGAGAAGCGGATCGCCGAGCACATGGCGGGCGAGGCTCCCGGTTGGACCCAAGCGCGGCGACCTGTTCGACTCGTCTACTCAGAGGGCTTCCCAACCCGCATTGAGGCACTCACGACGGAACGTCGCATCAAGGGCTGGCGGCGCTCGAAGAAGGAGGCTCTCATCGCAGGCGACTGGGATGAATTGTCCCGGTTGGCGCGGAGAAGCTCCAGAAGCAGATCGTGACCTGGTTCCCCCCGCGCTTCGAGACGGTCCCTGCGGGACCTCCTCAGCGCGAACGGACTTTTCATTGGCTCATTGGCCGTTCGGCCTGAGGAGGGCCGAAGGCCCGTCTCGAAGGCCGAGCCCACCGTGCCCCGCGCTTCGCGACGCTTGCCTTCGGCAAGCTCCTCAGCGCGAACGGTTATTCTTGCTACAATGGTTATTCTTGATACTGAGAGACTCCGTTCGGCCTGAGGAGCGTGCGAAGCACGCGTCTCGAAGGCCCCCACGCCTTGGCGCGAAGGGACATCGGGATTGCAGGCTTGATCGGTGTCGAGGGCGTCACCTAGTGTAATGGGCGACATGACCAATCTTGCCCAACGCCCCCGGCTTTTCGAGCCCGGCTTGCGGCGCTTCGAGCCGGGGGTCGAGCGGTATCGCGTGGCCGGAGGCGGCTCGGTCGTGCTGGCGCTCGATGCCGGCGACGAGATGACCGTGATCGACCGCGAGGGCCGCCAGGCGTGCGAGCTCGTCGTATTCGGCGCGGGCGGGCGCGAGGACGCGGGCGCGCTCGGCGCCGTGCCGACCGGCGAGGCCGCCGGATTGAAGGCGATCCTGGCCGGCGGCGAGGAGTCGGCCCATGCCTTGCTCGCGGCGCTGAAGCGGCGCGGGATCACGCCCCGGCTCGATCGCGCGGCGCACCTGTTCGAACGGGACTCCGCGCCGGGCGCCGCGCGCCACCTGGTCGCCGAGCGCCAGGCCGTCGTCATCATCGCGGCGCCGGGAGGCCCGATGGCGGTCGATGGCAACGACCCGCCGACCGAGCTCGACGTCGTGGTGCGCCGCCGCGTCGTTCCCAACGTCCCGACGGCTCTCCTGCCCGAACCGCTCGCCGAGCCGAAGCATGAAGTCCGCGTCGAGCGCTGCACGGCCGAGGCCTACGAGGTCAAGGCGGGCGAGTTCATCCAGGTCATCGACGTGGCGGGGCGCCAGTGCTCGGACTTCCTCGCCTACTCGGCGCGCGCCCTGCGGCAGGGCAAGGAGCGCGGCATCGACCCGACGACCACCCGCTACCAGGTCGGCGCGCTCTATCCCATGCCGGGGCTCGCCTCGAAGTACTTCGACGCCGACATGCAGCCGCTGGTCGAGGTCATCCGCGACACCTGCGGCCGGCACGACACCTTCGGGCTCGCCTGCACGCCCCGCTTCTACGAGGACATGGGCTACCCGGGCCACGCTAACTGCTCGGAGAACTTCAACGCCGTGCTGGCGCCCTTCGGGCTCGCGGCGCGCCCGGGCTGGCCGGCGATCAACCTCTACTACAACACCAGGGTCAACGCGCGGAACGCTATCTTCCTCGACGATCCGTGGTCGCGCCCCGGCGACTACGTGCTGTTCCAGGCGATAACAGACCTGGTGTGCGGCTCCTCGGCGTGCCCCGACGACATCGACGCGACCAACGCGTGGAACCCGACCGACGTCCACGTCCGCGTCTATCCCGCCAAGAATCTCTTCTCGAAAGCGGTGGCCACTCGCATGACACCCGACGCCGAACCCAAGCTGACGCGCGAGACCGGGTTTCACCCGCGCACCTCGCGGCTGACCCGCAACTTCGCCGAGTACCGCGGCTACTGGCTCGCGAACCAGTACAACAACCACGGGCCCCAGGACGAATACTGGGCGTGCCGCGAGCGCGCCGTCGTCCTGGACCTTTCGGCGCTGCGCAAGTTCGAGGTCACCGGCCCCGACGCCGAGGAGCTGATGAGCCGCACGCTGACCCGCAACGTGCGCCGGCTCAGCCCCGGCCAGGTCGTCTATTCCGCCATGTGCTACCCCTCGGGCGGCATGATCGACGACGGCACGCTGTTCCGCATGGGGCCGGATCTGTTCCGCTGGATCGGTGGCGACGACTACGGCGGGCTCTGGCTCAGGAAGCAGGCCCAGGAGCACGGGCTCGACAAGGTCTGGGTCAAATCCTCGACCGACCAGCTCCACAACATCGCGGTCCAGGGGCCGCGCAGCCGCGAAATCTTGAAGGACATCATCTGGACGCCGCCGGCGCGCCCGCGCGTGGACGAAATCGCCTGGTTCCACTTCACCGTTGGCCGGATCGGCGACTACAACGGCCCGGCCGTGGTCATCAGCCGCACCGGCTACACCGGCGAGCTCGGCTACGAGGTGTGGTGCCACCCGAAGGACGCGCTCAGCCTTTGGGACGCGGTCTGGCAGGCGGGCGAGCCCCACGGCCTCGCGCCGCTTGGGCTTGCCGCGCTCGACGTGCTGCGCATCGAAGCGGGCCTGATCTTCGCCGGCTACGAGTTCGACGACCAGACCGATCCGTTCGAGGCCGGCATCGGCTTCACGGTCGCGCTCACGAAGAACGAGGACTTCATCGGGCGCGACGCGCTCAGGCGCCGGAAGGAGCACGCCCAGCGCCGGCTCGTCGGGCTCGAGCTCGAAGGCAACGAGGCGGCGGGGCACGGCGACTGCGTCCACGTCGGGCGCATGCAGGTCGGCGTGGTCACGAGCGGCACGCGCTCGCCGATCCTCGAGAAAACCATCGCGCTCTGCCGCATGCACGTCGATTACGCCGAGCTCGGCACCGAGGTCGAGGTCGGCAAGATCGACGGGCACCAGAAGCGCATCCCGGCCCGCGTCGTCCGCTTCCCGTTCTACGACCCGGACAAGACCCGGCCCAGGAGTTGACGGATGCGCGGCGCGTTCGTCGGGCTGGCGACGGCCCTGGCGCTGCTCGGCGTGCCGACGCCCTGGGCGGCCGATCGGGCCAGCGGGCGCACGCTGTTCAAGCGGCACTGCGCCGTGTGCCACGTCATTCGCGACGACGGGCGGTCGAGCTTCGGGCCGAATTTGGCTGGAGTCATGGGACGAACGTCCGGCACGGTCGAGGGTTACCCCTATTCCGACGCCTTGCGGGCCTCGGGCCTGGTGTGGTCCGAGGCGACGCTCGAGCCCTGGATCGCCGACCCCAGCGCCCTGGTGCCGGGCACGGCCATGAAGTTCCGCGGGCTCGCCGACCGCGACGAGCGGACCGCCTTGCTCGCGTACCTGCTCAAGGCCAGTCAATGATGACAGCGGCCCTTGATGCTGACCTGTCCGATCCCTTCTCGCCCGTCATCGCGAGCCGAAGGCGAAGCGATCCAGGGCCGCCACGCGAACCCCGCAGCCCCTGGATGGCTTCGTCGGGCTGCGCCCTCCTCGCCATGACGACTTCAATAGGGACGAATCGATAGCCTGGGCCGTTGGCAAAGGATGCGCTTACCCGACCAGGCGCAGCGAGGCGTGCGGCCAGGGGCCGGCGGCGACCAGGTCCTTGGCCCATGGCGAGAGCGCGGCGCGCGTCGCGGCGACCACGGCGCGGTCGGCGGCGCTCCACGCTCGCGGCGCGACGGTCATCGGCTCCAGGATGCCCCACAGCCGGCCGTCCGCGTTCAGGTTGACGTGCACGAGGGCACGGTGGCTGAACTTGCGCTCGACCTCCGGGCTAACGCCGGCCTCGGCCGCCTCGGTGTCGGCGATAAAGGCCGCCGGGTGCCCGGCGAGCGCGTCGGCGAACATCGGGTCCTCGGTGTGGATCCTCCGGTCCTCGTCCCACCATCCCGCGAGATACGCCTCGGGCAGGTCGGGCACCGCCTCGCTCCGGCGCCAGCAGACGACGACGCCGGCGCGCAAGCTTTCCGGGTCGCGCAGGTAGAGGAAGCAGCGATCGACGTCGAGCGCGCGGGCGAACGCGCGCACCACCGCGCCCAGGTTGGCCGGCTCGGCGAGGTCCGCGTCGAACGCGCGGTCGAGGGCATCGGTCATCATCGCCGCACCTTAGGTGCCTCCGGTCTCGGCCATGATCCGGGCCGCGACCAGCTCCTGCAAGCGCCACAGGTAGCGGTCGTGAATCCCGAGCGCCGCGAGGCGCTCGACCGTTTTCATCAGGTACTCGGCGCAACTGCCGACGTGACCGATCGCGGCGGCGAGCGTCTCGACCGTGGCGTCGACCGGCTGACGGCCGCAATAGAGATGGCTCGCGCGATCCGCGGCGAAGGCGAGGGCCGGGTGTCGCGCGCCGTCCTCGTCGATGACCGTGAGCCAGCGCGGCTGGTTCGGCGTCTCGTGGACCGACATCTCGCGACGCAGGACCAGGCCCAGCCGCTGGCGCGCCTTCGCGCCGGCGTGGCGCTGGACGACCCCTATGCAGGCGCCGCCGCGGTCGAGCGCGAGCATGAGCCCCGGTCGCTCCGGGGTGCCGCGAAACCGCGGCACGCGAAAGCAGAACGAGCGGTGCCAGCCGGAAAGCCGGGCGCGGCGCTGGTCCTCGTGCTCGCACGCCGGGCGCCACAGGAGCGAGCCGTAGGCGAAGACCCGGAGATCCGCGCCCGGCTCCAGCCGGGCGAGCAGCCGTTCGGCCATCGCATCGAAATCGGCCTCGGTCAACGGGGTCGTGCCGGGCAGGGGCCCGACCTCGGGCTCGTCACGGTGGATGCGCCGGACCAGCTCCGGGGTCAAGGCCATGACGCGGGGAGGGGACATGGCGGCGCAGGCTAGCACGGCGTGCGCCAAACGAAAGGAGCCGACCCGTGGGCCGGCCCCTTCGCCGTTAAGCCGAAACGACCTACTCGGCGGCGGCCTTGACGCCGCCCGCCTCCGCCAAGAGCTGCTTGGCCAGCTTCTTCTTGGCGTCGGCGTCGAGCTTCTTGAGCTCGTTCGCGAGCACGCGCTCGTTGACCACCTGGTTCCAGTAGTCGAGGGACTGGAAGCCCAGGAGCGCCGCCTTGCCGACGAACTGGCGCAGCACCTCGTTGGTCGGGCCCATGACCCAGCCGGCCTTGCCGTCGCGCAGGTAGCGCTCGATGCCGAGCGCCGGCTTGTAGCCCGTGCCGCCGCACGCGTGCAGCATCTTGTCGGCGACGTGGGCGACGTTCTTGGCCGCGGCGAACTTGACCTGCCACATCCAGGACAGGTACTGGGCGCGCGGCAGGGCCTTGAGGTCCTTGTGGATCGACCAGTCGCAGTTGTTGGTCACGTCGTCCATGGCCTTGCCCATCTGGAACGTGAGCGCGCGGCTGGTGTTGGTGTCGATGATCGCCTCGCCGATGTAGTCCTGGATGGTCGGGTAGTCGGCGACGCGCATGCCGACGTCAACGTGCTTCTTGGCCGTCGTGTGACGCTTGGCGATGTCGATCAGGCCCAGGCTGATGCCGTTCCAGCACGACGACGAGCACAGCAGGAAGAACGGATCGACGCACTCGTCGTTCGAGCTGGCGCCGTCGCCCTTCGGCCCGACCATGCGGTCCGTGGGCACGACCACGTTGTCGACCAGCAGCGCGCCCGACTGGTTGCCGCGCAAGCCCATGCCGTCCCACTTGGCGGGCTCGGCCTTGACCTCGTCGGCCATGACCAGCCAGCACGACAGGTCCGCGTAGTTGCCGTCGAAGTCGGGGCTCGTGGTCTGCAGCACGTACCAGTCGGCGAACCCGCCCGAGGTCGTCCACGACGCCTTCTTGAGGATCCTCCAACCGCCCGGCACCTTCTCGGCCTTGGACGAGATCGGGTACCAGAAGTGCGAGCCGGTCTCGGGATCGGAATAGGACAGGGTGCCGATCAGCACGTCCTTGTCCAGGCGCTTCATGATGCCCTGGATGGTCTTGTTGGCGTGGCTGCGGAACATGGCCGCGGCGACCGCGCCCACGTGCATGGTGTAGCACATGGCGGTCGAGGCGCAGCCGTAGCGCGCGATCGTCTCCGTCACCATGGCGGCACACATGTGGTTCTCGCCCATGCCGCCCCACTTCTTGGGCACGACGAGGCCCAACAGGCCGAGCGAGGCGAGCGCCTCGAAGTTCTTGCGCGGGAACAAGAGCTTCCTGTCGGACTCGATCGCGTTGTCGCGCAGCGTGGTCCGGCACAGCTCGATCAGCTTCGACTGCAGCTTCTTCTGCGCCGGGGTCAGCAGCCACTGGGGATCCCACTCCTCGCCCAGGCCCCAGAAATCCTCCTTGCCCCATTTCTTGGTCATGTGCCCAACCCTTCGTTCCTGGCGTCGAGACCCGCGCGGACCGGCGCGCCGGGCCGAGATCGGCTGCGGCCCCTATAGCACCGGGGCGCTGGAGCACGCAACGGGGCCTCCCGGCGCCCCTTTGGCCCGGCTCTCGCGGCGGTTGCGGCGCGGTGCGCGATTGGCGATGATAGCAGAGGCGTGCCACGGCTAAGGGGCGGCACGCGAGAAGGCGGTCGCGTGACGACCGCCCGACCAGGGATCCATCACCAGGGAGAGCGACATGACGATCAGACGCAAGGGGCTCGCGCGTCGGAAGTTCCTCGGCACGGCGGCATCGGCGGCGGCGTTCACCGCCGCACCCTACGTCAAGCGCACGCGCGCGGCCGAGACCGTGCGCGTCGGCTTCGACGCTCCGCTCACGGGCGACGTCGCGGCGTGGGGCCTTCCGGGACTTTACGGTTGCGAGATCTGGGCCGAGAAGGTCAACGCCGCGGGCGGCATCGACGTCGGCGGCACGCCGCATATGGTCGAGCTGATCAGCTACGACAACGAGTATCTCGCCGACAAGGCGTTGACCGGGGCCAAGAAGCTGGTGCTCGAGGACGGCGTCAAGATCGTGCTCCAGCTCGGCGGCACCGACGCCTTGGCGACCGCCGAGTTCATGACCGCGAACAAGATGCTGTCGACCACGCTGGTGCCGGCGGACCTGTCGCCCGACACGACGTACCTGCTGGCGCCGTGCGAGGTGCATCCGATCTACAACGCGACCGGGGTCGACTGGCTCGCCCGCAACCACCCCGAACTCAAGACCGTCGCGCTGGTGGCGCAGGACGACACGCTCGGCCGACCCTCGGTCGCGACCTACCGCGCGGCGTTCGAGGCCGCCAACATGGAGATCGTCCACGACAGCTTCTTCGACGTGGCGTCGACCGACTTCGCGCCGATCGTCACCTCGATGCTGGCGGCGAAGCCCGACGTCCTCTGCTTCGACACCGCGTACCCGGACTTCATCAACCTGTTGAACGAGCAGTCGTTCCTGCAGGGCTTCGAGGGCACCATCATCTCCTGCACCCTCGACAACTACTGGGTCATCCTCGAGAAGACGAGCGCGGCGTTTCTCGAGGGCAACGTCTTCCAGTTCCCGGATTTCGACGATCCGGCGCTGAACGAGCCGCAGATCAACTTCAAGGACGCCAACAACTTCTTCGCCGAGTACAACAAGCGCTATCCGGGAGCGTGGAACGCCGTGTCGTGGGAGTACGCGGCGATTCTCCAGTTGTGGCAGTCCGCGGTGGAGAAGGCCGGCTCGGTCGAACCCGACGCGGTGCTCGAGGCCATGAAGGCCGACGGCACGGGCGACCACGCGTTCGGTCCCGCCGTGTGGTGGGGCGAGGAGCTGTTCGGCATCAACAACGCGCTTGTCGGCAACTGGCCCGTGGTCCAGATGCAAAACGGCAAGGCGAAGATCGTCGAGTACGGCAGCATCCCGGCGTGGTGGGACAAGAACAAGAACCTCATGATCAAGCACTTCGAGGATCTCGGCGAGATGTGGTACCAGCGCACCTAAGCAGGATTCACTTGGCTGTGCCACATATCGTAGAACTGCGGTCTGGCGCT
>JBBDQV010000069.1:0-7504 GCA_040905845.1 Alphaproteobacteria bacterium
CGAAGCCCTCGTCGCCCTTGCGCTGGATGATCTCGAAGAAGATCGGGCCGATCACGGTCCTGGTGAAGATTTGCAGCAGCAGCCCGCCATCGCCCGCGCCCGCGCGGCTTTCGGGCGCGCCGTCGATCAGGATGCGGTCGCGCCCGAGCCGCGCCACGTCCTCGCCGTGGCCCGGCAGCCGGTGGTCGATGCCCGCGTAGTACGCCTCGGGCGTGTCGAGAAAGCCGATGCCCGAGGCGGCGAGGGCTTCGACCGTCGCGAAGATGTCATCGGTGGCGAGCGCGATGTGCTGGATTCCTTCGCCCTGGTAGGCTTCGAGGTACTCCTCGATCTGGGACTTGTCGTCGGCCGATTCGTTGATCGGAATCCGGATCTTGCCGCACGGGCTGGTCATCGCCTTGGAACGAAGGCCGGTGAGCTTGCCCTCGATGTCGAAGTAGCGGATCTCCTTGAAGTTGAAGAGCCGCTCGTAGAACGACGCCCACGCCCCCATGCGGCCTCGAAAGACGTTGTGGGTCAGATGGTCGATCGTGGTCAGGCCGACGCCGAACGGGCGCGGCTCGACTTCCGGGATGGGGCGGAAGTCGACGTCGTAGATCGAGCCTCGCTCGCCGTAGCGGTCGACCAGGTAGATGAGCGAACCGCCGATGCCCTCGATCGCCGGGATGCTGAGCTCCATGGGCCCGACCTTGCCGACGAACGGCTTGGCGCCCAGCCTGAGGGCGCGCTGATAGGCGGCGCCGGCGTCGGCGACGCGCAGCGCCATGGCGCAGACCGACGGGCCGTGGGCGCGCGCGAAGGCCTGGGCGAAGGATTCGGGTTCGGCGTTGACGATGAAGTGGACGTCGCCCTGGCGGTAGAGCGTCACCCGCTTCGAGCGATGGCGCGCGACCGCGGCGAACCCCAGGCTTTCGAACAGGCGGCCGAGCGCCTCCGGGTCGGGCGCGGTGTACTCGACGAACTCGAAACCGTCGGTGCCCATGGGGTTGTCCCACAGCAACCGATCGTCCACGTGGTTGACTATGGGCACGAGAGGTCTCCGATCAGGCGACGGACGCGAGCGCAGGCAGTGTGGCGAGCGCGTCGCCCGGCGCCCGCTCACCGGGAGCGTAATCTAAATCGCCCGGCTGGGTGGCGTCTTCACTGAGCGTCGCGTAGAGCTCATCGAAGCCGTCGAGGACGAAATACGTCTCCTGGAACCGATCGATTCGGTAGTCGGTGCTCATGACGCGCCGGGCGTCGAAGCGCACGCGCAGGGGTCGCGGATCGGTCACGGCATGGACCAGCTCGGAGCGCGACGACAGAAGCCCGGCGCCGAACGCCTTGAGGCCGGCCGGCGTGGCCAGCAGGCCGAACTCGACGGTGTACCAGTAGAGCCGCGCGAGCCGACGCAGCGCAGCGCCAGCGGCCACCCGCCCGCGCGTGCCGTAGGCGTGGAGGAAATCGGCGAAGACGGGATCGAGCAGCAGCGGCACGTGGCCGAAGAAATCGTGGAACAGGTCCGGCTCGACCAGGTAGTCGATCTCGTCGCGCCGGCGCATCCAGACCGTGACCGGGAACCGACGACCCGCCAGGTGCTCGAAGAACTGGGCGTCGGGCAGCAAGCCGGGAACGGCGACGATGCGCCAGCCGGTGGCGCGTTCGAGGATCGCGCTCGCTTCGTCGAAGCGGGGAATGCGGTCGGTCAGGCCGAGCGCGGCCACTCCGTCGGCGAACGCGGCGCAGGCATGGCCCGGCAGCAAACGCATCTGGCGCCTGAGCAGCAGCCGCCACGTCTCGTGATCGGCGGCAGAATAAGCCGACCAGTCCTGATCGACCGTGTAATCCGGCCGCATCGAGCCGTAGTCGCCACGCAACTCCATGACCACCGCCATCGCGATCCGAGCAGCCTAACTCATGTGAATGATAAGCGATGTCATGCTAGGGATATCGTGCTATCTTTGGCCTAGGTCACCAAGGTATTAGGCAAATTCACCATCCCCATGCCTTGGGACGCACGAAATCACTCATGCCGACGTTAGACGCGACGGACCGCAAGATTCTCGCCGTTCTCGAGGCGGAAGGCCGCATATCCATCGTCGAGCTCGCCGCCCAGGTCGGCTTGTCGCCGACGCCGTGCCAGCGCCGGGTCAAGCGGCTCGAGGCCGACGGCGTCATTCGTGGCTACGCCGCGCGCCTCGACCCCAAGGCGATGGGGCGCGGCTTTCAGGCGTTCGTGCTGGTCAACCTCGCCAATCACGGCGAGGAGACGGTCGCAGCCTTTCAGGAGGCGGTCAGGGCGCGCCCCGAGGTCGTCGGCGCGTACGCCCTGAGCGGCGAGTTCGATTACCTGCTCCACGTCACGGCGCCGGACCTCGAGGCGTTCAGCGCGTTCGCGCTCAAGGCCCTGCTTCGCCTGCCGGGCGTGCGCGATACCCGATCGAGTTTCGCCCTGTCGACTTTGAAGTAGCACGTTGGCGACATCATCTGTCGCGTTCCGCATTGGTCGCGCGCGCCCGATCTGCTAATCGACGGCGCTTCCGGAGGTGCGCCATGCCAGGCCAGAACTTCATCTTCATTCCGGGCCCGACCAACACGCCCGAGCGCGTGCGCCAGGCCCTGAACATCCCGTACGAGGACCAGCGCGCGCCAGACGTGCCGGAGTTCACGCTGCCGCTGCTGCGCGACCTGCGCCGGGTGTTCAAGACCGAGACCGGCCATGTCTTCGTGTTCACCGCCTCGGGGACCGGCGGCTGGGAGGCGGCGCTCAGCAACACGCTGTCGCCCGGCGACCGCGTGCTGACCGCGCGCTACGGCCGCTTCACCGAGCTGTGGGCCGAGATGTGCGAGCGACTCGGGCTCGAGGTCGAGGCGATCGACGTCGAATGGGGCGAAGGCGCGCCCGTCGAGGCCATGGCCCAGCGGCTCCAGGCCGACAAGGCCCACCGCATCAAGGCGGTGCTGATCTGCCACAACGAGACGACGACGGGCGTGACCAGCGACATCGCCGCCGTGCGCCGCGCGCTCGACGGCGCGCGCCATCCGGCGCTGCTGTTCGCCGACGGCGTGAGCTCGATCGCCAGCATCGACTTCCGCATGGACGACTGGGGCGTCGACGTCGCGGTTTCGGGTTCGCAAAAGGGCTTCATGCTGCCGACCGGCCTCGCCATCGTCGGCTTCAGCGCCTAGGCCTTGGCGGCCGCCGAGACGGCGAAGCTCGGCCGGTACTACTTCGATGTCCGCGCCATGGCGCGCTGGGCGCTCGAAGGCTGGTACCCCTACACCCCGGCGATGACCATGATGCGCGGCCTGCGCGC
This sequence comes from Alphaproteobacteria bacterium, assembly GCA_040905845.1. Classification (GTDB taxonomy): domain Bacteria; phylum Pseudomonadota; class Alphaproteobacteria; order SP197; family SP197; genus VGDP01. Next base: position 3,297 of record JBBDQV010000069.1, read on the forward strand.
CGCCGTGGACATGCTGCTGGAGGAAGGGCTCGACGAGGTCTTCGCGCGCCACCGGCGGCTCGCCGAGGGCGTGCGCCGCGCGACCGCGGCGTGGGGGCTCGTGCTCTGCGCCAAGCGCCCCGCGCTGTTCTCGGACACGGTGAGCGCGATCCGCCTGCCCGACGGCATCGACGCCGCGGCGCTGATCCGCGACGCCTACGGCCGCTATCGCCTGTCGCTCGGCGTCGGGCTCGGGCCGCTCGCGGGCAAGGTGTTCCGCATCGGGCACCTGGGCGACCTCAACGAGGTCATGGTGCTGGCCGCGCTCGGCGGCACCGAGCTTGCGCTGCGCGATGCCGGCGTCAAGATCGAGCTCGGCAGCGGCGTAGCCGCCGCCCAAACTCACTTCCTCGCCAACCGGGTCGCGCTGGCGCGGTAGGCCGCGGACCTCACCCGGTCCAGCCGAGGCCGGCGGCGACGCAGTTCATCGACAACAGCAGCGAGACCAGGCCGTCCCGGCCGTCGTCGCCGCCCTCGCGCACGCGGCGCAGCAGGCCGACCTGAAGCCGGCTCACCTGGTCGAGCGCCGGCAGCACATGGGCGAGCCGGCGGCGGTAGGCTGGCGAGCGCTCGCCCAGGGTGGCATCGCCGCTGACCCTCAGCACGTGCTCGACTGTCCGCCGGTGCTCGGCCTCGATCAGACCGTAGATCGACGAGCGCGCCGTGTCGTCGGCGACCAGGGACGCGTAGTCGCGCGCGATCGCGAGGTCGGTCAGCAACAAGGCGCGTTCGACCTCGCTGATCATCAGGCGGAACAGGCGCGAGCGGGCGAACATGTCGGCGAGCAGGCGCTCGCCCTCGGCGCCGCGCACCTTGACGAAGGATTCGAGCGCGCCGCCGACGCCGTACCACCCCGGGATCATGTGGCGGTTCTGGCTCCACGCGAAGACCCACGGGATCGCGCGCAGGTCCTCGAGCGTCGCCGCGCCGAACCGCCGACTCGGGCGCGAGCCCATGCGCAGGTGCGCGAGCTCCTCGACCGGGCTCGCCGCCTGGAAGTACGCGAGCAAGCGCGGGTGCCCGACGAAGCGCCGATAGGCGACGTAGGACAGCCCGGCCAGCGCCTCCATCGCCTCGTCGTGCTCGGGCACGCTCAGCAGCGCGCGCTCGCGCCCGGACATGACCGTGTGCGTGAGCACGCTCGCGGCCAGGAGCTCGAGGTGATGCTGGGCCGTGCCGCGGTTGGCGTACTTGGCGCTGACCACCTCGCCCTGCTCGGTCAGGCGCAGGCGGCCGGCGACCGAGCCGGGCGGCTGGGCCGCGATGGCACGTCCGGTCGGCGCGCCGCCGCGCCCGACCGAACCGCCCCGACCGTGGAAGAAGCGGATCGGCACGCCCAACTCCTCACCCACCTTGACCAGCCGCTTCTGGGCCTTGGCCAGCTCCCAAGCCGAGCACAAGAGCCCGCCGTCCTTGTTCGAGTCCGAGTAGCCGATCATGACCTCGAACGTGCCGCCGAGGCGACGCACCGAGCGGCGGATAACGGGCACGTCGAGCAGCTCGCGCACGATGCCGGGCGCGCGCCTCAGGTCCTCGATGGTCTCGAACAGCGGCACGATCGGGACGGCGCAGCTCTCGACCGCCTCGGCGTCGGCGAACAGCCCGCCGTGCCGGGCCATGACGTAGGCGCCGAGCACGTCGGCGGCCGAGCGCGTCATGCTGAGGACGATCGCGCCGATCGCGCCCGCATCGACGCCGGACTTCGCCTCGGCCGCGAGCCGGAACATGCCGAGCGTCGCGCGCGCCTCGGCGGGCAACGCGGGAGGCGGCGATGCCAGCGGCCGCCTGAGCTCGGCGCCGAGCCATGCGCGCCAGGCGCGCGACGAGACCTCGGGCGGATCGCCGCGTCGGCGGCCATGCGCCCAAAGGGCCGTAAGCGAGCGGTTGATCACGGTCGTGTTCTGACGCAAGTCGAGCGCGACGGTGCGGAAGCCGAAGACCTCGACCTCGCGCCGGAGCGGGCGCACGAGGGCGCGGGCGAGCGAGGCGGCACCGACCTCGGCGAGCGCCTGCTCGAGCGCCGCGAGGTCCGCCGCGAGCTCCTCGGGCCGCGCGTAGCCGGCCCCGTGCCGCGCGCCGCCACGGCCCGTGGCGCGCGCCTTGGCGGCGAGGCACGCGGCGTACTGGCGGAACGGCTCGATCGCGTTGCGCTCGGCGATCCGGGACCCGGCCGGCAGTTCCGTCAGGTGGCGGGCCAGCCTGGCGGCGAACCCGGCGGGCGGGGCGACGACCTTGCGGCTGATGCTGAGCCGATGCACGAGGCCGTCGAGCCGCCGGGCGTAGCGATCGAGTGCGGCGCGCCGATAGAGCTCGAGCGCGCGCCGGGTCTCGGCGTTGGTGACGTACGGGTTGCCGTCGCGGTCGCCGCCGATCCACGAGCCGAAGCCGAGCAGGGCCGGCGCCTCGTAGGCGCGTTCGGGGTAGTGGCGCGCGACCGCCGCCTCCAGCCGCTCGAGCACGTCGGGCACGCGCTCGAACAAGACCTCGCGGAAGAAGTGCAGACCCCAGGCGACCTCGTTGGCGACGGTCGGGCGGACGAGCCGAAGCTCACCGGTCAGCCACAGAAGATCGATCTCGTCGCGCAGCGCGCCGATCAGGCGGTCGCGCTCGAACGGCGTCCAGCGCGGCGATTCGAGGTCGACCAGCCGGCGGTAGATGCGCCGGTGGATCTCGAGCACGGTGACGCGCTTGGCCTCGGTCGGATGGGCGGTGAGCGTCGGACGCACGTCCATCGCGCCGATGACGCGGGCGAGCTCGTCGGCGTCGAGCCCGGCCGCGGCGGCCTCGGCGACGGCGTGGGCGAAGGTGCCGGCGAGCCGGTCGGTCCCGCCTTCCCGCTCGATGCGCCGGCGCGCGCGCATCGCCACGTTCTCCTCGGCGACGTTGAGCAGCTGGAACCAGATCCCGAACGCCTGCAGGAGCGGGATGGTGTCCGCGCGCGCCGCCCGCTCGACCGCCGCGCGCCCCCTCAGCACCGGAAGGATCGACGGCCGGCGTGCCCGGACAACGTCCTGGAGCAGGGCGAAGAGCTGGTCGGCGACGGCCTCGGCGGCGTCCTGATCGCCCGCGTCGCCGCCGTGCGCCGCGTCGCTCACGCCACCCGGTCGCGCGGCGGGCGGCCCTCGAAGAACGCGACGAGGTTGTCGATCACGCGCATGCCCATGGCGTGGCGCGTCTCGCGCGTCGCGCTGCCGAGGTGCGGCAGCAGTACGACATTCTCCATCCCGATCAGGGCTTGGGAAACCTTCGGCTCGGCTTCGTGAACGTCGAGCCCGGCGCCCGCGATCGTGCCCCGCCGCAGCGCTTCCACCAGCGCCGCCTCATCGACCACGTCGCCGCGCGCGGTGTTGATCAGGAACGCGTCCTTGCGCATGCGCCCGAGCCGCTCGGCGTTCATCAGGTGGCGGGTTTCGGGGGTCGCCGGGCAGTGCAACGATACGAAGTCGGACGCTGCCAGCACGTCCTCGATCGTCGCGCACGACGTCGCGCCGAGCTCGTGCTGCACGTCGGAAGCAAGCGGAACGGTGTCGTGGTAGATCACGCTCATGCCGAATCCGTGGTGCGCGCGGCGCGCGACCGCGCGGCCGATGCGCCCCATGCCGATGACGCCGAGGGTCTTGCCGGTCACCTTGGTGCCGACCATGTGGGTCGGCCGCCAGCTGACCCACGCGCCGGCGCGCACGTGACGCTCGCCCTCGCCCGCGCGCCGCGCCACGGCGAGCAGCAGGGTCATGGCGAGATCGGCGGTGCAGTCGGTCAGCACCTCGGGAGTGTTGGTGACGACCAGGCCGCGACGTTTGGCGGCGGCGATGTCGATGTGGTTGTAGCCGACGCCGTAGCTCGCGAGAATCCGCGCCTTCAAGGGCTCGGCGTCGAGCACCTCGGCGGTCATGCGGTCGGTCACCGTGGGCAGCACGGCGTCGCAGGCGCCGAGCGCCGCCATGAGCTCGGCGGCCGTCATGGGTTTGTCGTCGGCGTTGAGCCGTGCGTCGAACAGCTCGGCCAGCCGCGCTTCGACTTCGGCGGACCAGCGGCGGGTGACGAGGATCTTCGCTTTGGCCATGACGGGTTCCGCTGTCTGTTTGGATTCGAAGCCGGCTAGCGAGTGTTCCACTCAGGTGAGAATGCGCTTCGTTCGTCCTTCGAGACGCCGCCTTCGGCGGCTCCTC
>JBBDQV010000069.1:7514-8520 GCA_040905845.1 Alphaproteobacteria bacterium
ACAACCGTTCGTGGTGTGGAGCGTGCGGGAGGCACGCGTCTCGAACCACGAGCGGTGTCATGCCCGCCGCAGGCCCTTCGCGTCGAGCACGCGGGCGACGGTCGCGCCGAGCTCGGCCGGGCTCGGCGCCACCTCGACGCCGGCGTCCTTGAGGATCTCGACCTTGGCCGCCGCGCTTTCGCCGAACGCCGAGATGATCGCGCCGGCGTGACCCATGCGCCGACCCCTGGGCGCGCTGAGCCCCGCGACGTAGGCGACCACGGGCTTGCTCATCGAGGCGCGGATGTACTCGGCCGCCTCGGCCTCCTGGGGCCCGCCGATCTCGCCGATCATGACCACCAGGTCGGTCTCGGGGTCGGCCTCGAACAGCTCCAGGATGTCGCGGAACGACGAGCCGTTGATCGGATCGCCGCCGATGCCGACGCTGGTCGTGACACCGATGCCCAAGGCGGCCATCTGCGCCGCCGCCTCGTAGCCCAGCGTGCCCGAGCGCCCGACGATGCCGACGCGGCCCTGCCTGTAGATGTGGCCCGGCATGATGCCCATCATGGCGTGGCCGGGGCTGATGACCCCGGCGCAGTTGGGCCCGATCAGGCGCATGCGCCGCTCGAACGGGTAGCGCCGCATGTAGCGCTTCACCTGGATCATGTCCTGGGCGGGAATGCCGTCGGTGATCGCGACGCAGAGCCGGATGCCCGAATCGGCCGCCTCCATGATCGAGTCCGCCGCGAACGGCGGCGGCACCAGCAGAAGACTCGCCTCGGCGCCGGTCGCGTCGACCGCCTGCTTGACCGTGTCGAAGACCGGTCGGTCGAGGTGGCGCGTGCCGCCCTTGCCCGGCGTCACCCCGCCGACGAGGTTGGTGCCGTAGGCGATCGCCTCGCCGGCGTGGAAGGTGCCGGTGTTGCCGGTGAACCCCTGGACGATGACGCGCGTCGCGCGGTCGAGCAGGACGGTCATGGGCGCGCGCCCTTCCAGGCGGTGACCGCCTGCTCGGCCGCGTCGG
>JBBDQV010000070.1:0-1101 GCA_040905845.1 Alphaproteobacteria bacterium
CCTCGCGCAGCAGCAGCACGCCGCCGTCCGAGGACAGCCGCCCGCCATCGAAGGCGAGGCTCAACTTCTTGCGCCGAACGGCTGGCAGTTCGAAGGGCAGAAGGCTATCGTCCTGCATGGCGGGTGTGGCGCTCCGGTGATCCGTGAAAGACTTTGTCTCGACAACAAAATCTTACACGAAATCAACGGCTTACGCTACATCCGTCAGCCCAAAATCAGCGCCGCGATGAATAATCCGGGCTAGGCCCATTGGCCCACCGGGAGATCCATGCGAGCTCCCGCAGTGCGCATGAGATCCGTTGTGCCTGAGTCTCACGCCTCGCCAGCACGCGCTGGCATCGTTGCGACTATGGAGGGCGCTGAATACGGACCCGACCAGCGATGACGCAGTGTTGGGCCGACGCGACGGACGGGTGCCCGCCCGGATTTGTCGCTCGGGAGATTGCTATGACTCCGTGCTTGGCAGTGCTCCGGCATCTCCCGGGGCGTCCGTCTCAAGGGACTGATTCCGAGCAGCTCGCTACCTATGTGCTACTTGGTGAACAATGCGCGGAACGCGGCGCTGGTGTGATTGATCGATAACGCATTGATGTAATTAACGCAAAGTTGGCGCGCCCGGAGAGACTCGAACTCCCAACCCCCAGATCCGTAGTCTGGTGCTCTATCCAATTGAGCTACGGGCGCGTACCATGGCGGTGGCCCTGGGCCGCCCACGCGAGGTGCGCCAGAACCTAGGCAAACCGAGCCGGCGGCGCAAGCCCCAGCCGAGGGCGATTCGACCGCTCCCGGGGTGCCCTGGCCGGCCCCCGGCGGAGGGGCTATACAGGGCGCGTGGGCCGCTCCACTCGCTACATCGCGCGCCAGGTCACGGGGGCGCTCGTGTTCGTCACCGTGGCGCTGACCGGGGTGGTCTGGCTCAGCCAGTCGCTGCGTTTCGTCGACCTGATCGTCAACAAGGGGCTCTCGGTCCTCGCCTTCCTGACCCTGACGCTGCTCCTGTTGCCGACCTTCCTCGCGCTCATCCTGCCGATCGCGCTGTTCTGCGCCGCCCTCTACACCTACAGCCGGCTGGTCGCGGACCGCGAGGTCGTCGCCCTGCTC
>JBBDQV010000070.1:1201-45064 GCA_040905845.1 Alphaproteobacteria bacterium
CGCCCTCTACACCTACAGCCGGCTGGTCGCGGACCGCGAGGTCGTCGCCCTGCTCTACGGCGTGACGCTCGGCCTGATGCCCGCGGGCTACCGGACGTTCAAGGACCAGCAGTTCCTGGTGCGCAGCGACCTGACCGGCGTGCTTTTGCAGCAGGGCGCGTTCACCGACCTCGCCGAGGGCCTCACCGTCTACGTGCGCGACGTGGCGCCGAGCGGGGCCTTGCTCGGCATCCTGGTCCACGACGAGCGCGCGCCCGAGCGGCCGATCACGATGATGGCGGAGAGCGGCACCCTGACGGCGACGGCGTCCGGACCAAGGCTGGTGCTCGTCAACGGCAACCGCCAGAGCATCGACGCGGACGGCCGCGCGCCGAGCCTGCTCACCTTCGAGCGCTACGTGCTCGACCTCGACGTCTTCGCCGAGCCCCGGGCGAAGCGCTGGCGCGAGCCGCGCGAGCGCTATCTCGACGAGCTGCTGGGCCCGCCGCTGCGCGAGGAGGACGTGACATACGCGCGGGAGCTGCGCGCCGAGGCCCACACGCGGCTGGTCGCGCCGTGGGGCGCGTTCGCGCTCGCCGCGATCGCCTTGGCGGCGCTGCTGTCCGGCGAGTTCAGCCGGCGAAGCGGGACCCTGCGCATCCTCGCGGCGGTCGGCGTCGGGATCGGGTTCGAGGGCGCGACGCTGGTGCTCGAGCGGGCGATCATCGACGCGCCGGGACTGATCCCGCTGCTCTATGCCGTCCACGTCGCGACGCCCGTGGCCGCCTGGGTCGTGCTCGGCTGGCACCGCTGGCCGTGGCGCCGCGCGGCCGCGCCGGCCTGAGCCCCATGCGTCTCGGCGCCACGCTCGCGCTCTATTTCGGACGCCAGTTCCTGATCGGCGTCGGCGGCGTCGTCCTGCTGCTGGGTCTGCTGGCCTTCGTCATCGATTTCGTCGAGCTGGCCCGCCGGGCCGCGAGCCGGGAGGACGCGGGAACCGGGCTCGCGCTCGCGATGGCGGCGCTGAGGGTCCCGTTCCTGATGCAGAAGGTCATCCCGTTCGCCATCCTGTTCGGCACCATGTTCTGCTACACCCGCCTCACGCGCACGCACGAGCTGGTCGTCGCCCGCGCCAGCGGCGTCTCCGCGTGGCAATTCCTGTTGCCCGCCTTGGCGTTGGCGGGTCTGCTCGGTGTCTTCGTGGTCGCCGTCTTCAACCCCTTGTCGTCGACCCTGGTGAAACGCTTCGAGTGGCTGGAGGCGCGCCACTTGGAGGGGCATTCGAGCCTGCTCGACGTGTCGCGCTCGGGCCTCTGGCTACGCGAGGGCAACCCGAACGGCCAGGTCGTGATCCATGCGCGCCGGGTCGCCGAGCAGGGCGTCGAGCTGCGCGACGCCATCTTCATCCTGTTCGACGGGTCCGACCGCTTCGTCAGGCGCATCGACGCCGAGGTGGCGCGGCTGGAACCCGGCACCTGGCGTCTGACCGACGTCATCCTCACGGCGCCGGACACGCCGGCCGTGCGCCGAGCCCACGACGCGCTGCCGACGACGCTGACCCGCGGGCGCATCGAGGAGAGTTTCGCGGCGCCCGAGACCATGTCGTTCTGGCAGATCCCCGGCTTCGTCGACCGGCTCGAGGCGGCGGGGTTCTCGGGGCTCCGGCATCGGCTCTACTGGCACGCCACGCTCTCGGGACCGCTGCTCCTGCTCGCCATGGTGCTCGTCGGCACGGCGTTCTCGCTCCGCCTGACCCGGCGGGGCGGCACCTCGGCGCTCATGGTCGGCGGGCTGATCGCCGGTTTCGCGCTCTACTTCCTGTCCGACGTGACCCGCGCGCTCGGGCTGTCCGGGGGCCTGCCCCCGGTGCTCGCCGCGTGGGCGCCGGCCGTCGCCGCGACGCTCGCCGGCCTGACGCTGCTCGTCCACCTCGAGGAAGGCTGAGGACGATGGCGCGCGGGGGGCGCGCGTGTCGGGCGTTGGCGCTGGTCTCTGTCGTGCTGCTCGGCGGCGCGGCGACGGTCGCGGCCCAGGTCGCGCCGACGGCCGACGAGCCGTCGGTGTTTCGGGCCGACGAGCTCGTCTACGATCGCGAGCTCGCCGTCGTCACGGCGACCGGCGACGTCGAGATCGCCCAGGGCGACCGGGTGCTGCTCGCCGACACGGTCAGCTACGACCAGCGCACCGGCACGGTGACGGCGTCGGGCAACGTGGCCCTGCTCGAGCCCAGCGGCGACGTCGTGTTCGCCGAGTACGTCGAGCTGACCGAATCGCTCAAGTCCGGCGTGGTGCGCGACATCCGCATCCTGCTCGCCGATCGGTCGCGATTCGCGGCCAACTCGGCCGTGCGCGCCGGCGGCCGGCTCACGACCCTGTCCAAGGCGGTCTATTCGCCGTGCGAGCTCTGCCCCGACGACCCCGCGCGCGCGCCGCTGTGGCAGATCAAGGCGGTGCGCATCGTCCACGACCAGGGGCGCCACGAGGTCAAGTACTACGACGCCTGGCTCGAGATTTTCGGCGTCCCGGTGGCGTACACGCCCTACTTCCAGCACGCCGACCCGACGGTCAGGCGGCGCACCGGCCTGCTCGCGCCGTCGTTCGGCGACTCCTCGAACCTCGGCGCCTTCGTCGCGCTGCCGTTCTACGTCGCCCTGGCGCCGAACCGCGACCTGACCTTCACGCCCAAGCTGACGTCGGAGGAAGGCGCCGTGTACTTCGGCGAGTACCGGGAGCGCACGGCGGGCGGCGCCTTCACCTTGGAAGGGAGCATCACGCGCGCCGATGAGCGCGACGACCGCGGCGTCAAGACCGGCGGCAAGGAGACGCGCGGGCACGTGCGCGGCGACGGCTTGTTCCAGATCGACGAGACGTGGCGCTGGGGCTTCAGCGTCTACCGATCGACCGACGACACCTATCTGACCCGCTACAACATCGACGAGGCGGACACCCTGACCTCGCGCCTGTTCGCCGAAGCGTTCCGCGCGCGGTCCTACGGCTCGGTCGAGGGCTACCTGTTCCAGGGGCTCGACCAGGCCGACGATCCGGGCGAGACGCCGGTCATCTCGCCGCTGTTCGACGTCAACCTGGTCGGGCGCCCGCGCGAGGACGGGTCCTTCGCCACCGTCGATCTCAACGGCCTGATCCTGACGCGCAACGACGGCACCGACAGCCGGCGCCTGTCGCTGGCCGCGGCGTGGCACGTCCCCCGGCTCGGCGCGGCCGGCGACGTCTACGAGCTGACCGCCTCGCTGCGCGGCGACGCCTACGAGGTCGACCAGGCGGAGGTGCCGGGCAGCCCGACCGCCACGACGAGCGGCTTCACCGGGCGCGTCCTGCCCGAGCTGTCGTTGTCCTGGCGCTGGCCTTGGGTTCGCCACCAGGGCCGCGCCAGCCAGCTCGTCGAGCCGATCGTCGTCGGCGTGATCGGACCCTACGGCGTCAACCCGAAGGAAATCCCCAACGAGGACAGCACGGACGTCGAGCTCACCGACATCAACCTGTTCGAGGCCCAGCGATTTCCCGGCCTGGACCGGGTCGAAAGCGGGCCGCGCGTCCATTACGGCGTCCGGCTCGGCACGTTCGGGGCCGGGGGCGGGCGCACCACGCTTCTGATCGGTCAGAGCTATCGCGCGCGCCGTGACGCGACGTTCGCCGTGGGCTCGGGGCTCGAAAGCGACTTCTCGGACTACGTCGGGCGGGTCGACATCGCGCCCAGCGCGAATTTCGACATCGCCTATCGGTTCCGCCTGGACAAGGACGATCTCGAGTTCCGCCGCAACGAGGTGGAGGCCGTCCTGGGGCCGCCGAAGCTGCGGCTCGGGCTGACCTATCTCGCGCTGTCGGACAAGGTCAGCGACGTCGAGGAGCCCGACCGGCGCGAGGAGATCGGCGTCACGGGCCGGGCCGAGTTCCTGACCTACTGGTCGGTCGACGGCGCGCTGCGCAGCGACCTGACGGGAGACGGGCTGATCTCCGCCGGCGGCGGCATCACCTACGAGGACGAATGCACGGTTCTCGGCCTTCGCGTCCAACGCCGGTTCACGAGCGATCGGGACGCTCCGGCGGACACCTCGGTCATGTTCGTTGTCAAGCTGCGCCACCTCGGCTAGAGAACCGGGCATGCCCGGGGCAGGCTTCCATTCGGGAGGCGGCCGACCGAGGCTCCATCAACGGCTGATCGAGACGCGCGCGGACATGCGCCTCGGCTTTGTCCTCATCCTTCTGTTCCCGCTCGCGCTGGGTCCGGTGCTGGCCCAGGACGCGCAGCGCATCGCCGCCGTCGTCAACGACAAGGCGGTTTCGACGTTCGATCTCATCGAGCGGATCGAGCTCGTGATCGGCACCACGGGCCTCGAGGACTCGCCGGCATCGCGCGAGCGGATCCGGGCGCAGGTCCTGCGCACGTTGATCGACGAGCAGCTCGAGCTGCAGGAGGCCGAGCGCCTGGGCATCGAGGTGACCGAGGCGGACGTCCAGGTCGCGCTCCGTTACCTCGAGCGGCAGAACGACATTCCCGAAGGGCGCATGATCGAGGCCCTCGAGGCCCGCGGCGTACCGGGCGCTGCCCTGCTCAAGCAGATCGACGCGGAGCTCAAGTGGTCGCGGGTGGTGCGATCCCGGCTGCGCACCGTCACGATCACCGACGCCGCGGTCGACGAGGTGCTGGCCAGGCTGGAGGCGAGCCGCGGGCGCCCCGAGGTCAGGCTCGCGGAGATCGTCCTCGCCGTCGACGATCCGAGCCAGGACGCGGAGGTCGCCGCGAACGCCCGACGGCTCGTCGACGAAATACGTCGGGGCGCCAACTTCGGCGCGGTCGCGCGGCAGTTCTCCCAGGCGGCCAGCGCGCGCACCAGCGGCGACATCGGCTGGACCCTGGTCGACCAGCTTCCGCTCGAGGTCCAGTCCGCCGTCGCCGACGCGCCCGAAGGGTCCCTCGTCGGCCCGGTGGCGACCCGGGGCGGACACACCGTCCTCCTCGTTCTCGGCCGGCGCAAGGCGCTCGAGCCCGACCCCGGCGCGGCCCGGCTCGATCTGGAGCTGATCGCGCTGCCGTTGCCCGATGTCTCGACGCAGGAGCAGGAGGACGAGCAGACGCGCCGCGCCGAGCAGGCCGCCGAGCGCGTCACGGGCTGCGACGACGCCGAGGCCGCGGCCGAGGCGACGCCGACCGCCCTGCACCGGGACCTGGGCACCTTCCAGCTGCGCGATCTGGTGCCCGAGCTCAGGCTCGCCGCCGCCGATCTGGCGGCCGGCGACGTGAGCCGACCGGTGATCGCCGGCGGCATCGTCAACGTGCTGATCGTCTGTTCGCGAACCGACCCGTCCGGTGCCTTGCCGAGCCGGAAGGAGGTGCGCGACTCCCTGCTCGATCAACGGCTCGAGCTGATCGCGCGCGGCTATCTGCGCGACCTGCGTCGGGTCGCCTTCGTGGACATCCGGCTGTGACGGGTCCGACGCTTCCTCTCGCCGTCACCATGGGCGAGCCCGCCGGTATCGGCGGCGACATCGTGCTGAAGGCCTGGCACGAGTCGCGTCGCGACGTGCCGATCTTCTTCGTCCTCGACGACCCCGATCGGCTCGGCGCGCTGGCGCGGCGCATCGGGCTCGAGGTTCCGATCCGCGCGATCGACGGGCCCGAGGAGGCCGCGGCCGTCTTCATGAAGGCCCTGCCGGTCCTGCCGGTGCCGCTCGCCCGTCCCAGCCGGCCCGGCCAGCTCGATCCGGCCAACGCGCGATCCGTGCTCGCGGCGATCGAGCGGGCCGTCGCGCTCGCCATGGCGGGCCACGCGGCGGCGGTCGTGACCAACCCGATCCACAAGAAGGTCCTGATCGAGGCCGGGTTCCACCACCCGGGTCATACCGAGTTCCTGGCCGAACTGGGCGGCGGCGCGACGAGGCCGGTCATGATGCTCACCTGCCCCGGCTTGCGCGTCGTGCCGCTGACCGTGCACATGCCGCTCGCCGAGGTGGCGCGGCGCATCGACGCCGATCTCGTCGTCGAGACCGCGCGGACGACCCTCGCTGCCCTGCGCCTGGACTTCGGCGTCGCGCGGCCCAGGCTCGCCGTCGCCGGCCTCAATCCTCACGCCGGCGAGGGCGGCGCGCTCGGGCGCGAGGAGATCGACACGATCCGCCCCGCCCTGGCCGGCCTCAGGGCCGAAGGCCACGACGTCGCCGACCCGGCGCCCGCCGACAGCCTGTTCCACGCCGAAGCCCGCGCCGGCTACGACGCGGCGCTGTGCATGTACCACGACCAGGCGCTGATCCCGCTCAAGACGATCGACTTCAAGCGCGGCGTCAACATCACCCTGGGCTTGCCGTTCGTGCGCACCTCGCCCGATCACGGCACGGCGCTCGACCTCGCCGGTACCGGCAAGGCGTTCGCCGACAGCCTGATCGAGGCCCTCGCCGCCGCCGCCGCCATGGCACGTCGCCGCCATGCCTGACCCGGTGCCGCCGCTGCGCGAGGTCATCGCCCGCCACGGCATCGCCTCCCGCAAGAGCCTCGGTCAGAATTTCCTGCTCGACACCAACCTGCTCGGGCGGATCGCGCGCGCGGTCGGGGACATCGCCGGCGCGGACGTGGTCGAGATCGGCGCCGGCCCTGGTGGACTGACCCGCGCGCTGATCGCCCAGGGCGCCCGCCGCGTCGTGGCCGTCGAGCGCGATGCGCGCTGCGTCGCCGCGCTGGAGGAGCTGGCGGCGGCGCTGCCCGGGCGGATCGAGGTCGTCGCCGGCGACGCGTTGGCGATCGACCCGTGCGCCCTGGTGGCGCCGCCCGTGCACATCGTCGGCAACCTGCCGTTCAACGTCGCGACGCCGCTGATCGTCGGCTGGCTGGGTCGGCCGCGCGCGATCGCGTCGATGACGCTGATGGTCCAACGCGAGGTCGCCGACCGACTGGTCGCCGCGCCCGGCGGCAAGGACTACGGGCGGCTCGCCATCCTGGCCCAATGGCGCTGGGAGGTCGCGCGCGCCTTCGACGTGGCGCCCCGCGCCTTCGTGCCGCCGCCCAAGGTGACCGCCTCCCTCGTCCGGTTCCGGCCGCGCGACACCCCGTTGGCCGAGGCCGATCCGGGAGCGCTCGAGCGCGTCACGGCGGCCGCGTTCGGTCAGCGGCGCAAGATGCTGCGCTCGTCTCTGCGCTCGCTCGGCGTTCCGATCGAGGCGTTGATCGCCGGCGCGGCCGTCGAGCCGACGGCGCGGGCCGAGACGCTCGACATCGCGGCCTTTTGCGCGCTCGCCCGCGTTCTAATCTTCCTGGAGCGATCGGAACGGTTGGCAGCGGGGCGTGCTTGATGTAAAGGGGGCGCCGGCGCTGGCCCGTTCGGGCGGCGCCGAGGAAGAAGACGGACCGCCGATGGCCGGAGAGTTCGCGCGACGACGACGAGGCCCCACCTCGCCTTGACGGCGAGGCGCCCGATGTCGCATCCCGCCGCCCGCCGAGGCGGCCCGGCTTCCTGCTTCCCCACGGGACCAGGCCTGGACGGAGACGATCGCGACGGGTGCCGCGCCGTGACCTCGCGCGCAACCTCGATCCAGGTCCGACCATGATCCACATCCGACTCGAGCAAGCCGACGACGCGCCCGCCATCGCCGACCTGGTGCGCACCACGCTGGGCCTGCGCGCCATCGCGAGCCCCGCCGCGCGCATGCGCGAACGCACCGTGCCCGTCGCCGGGCTGAGCCTGGTCGCGCTCGATGCCTCGGCCGCGCTGATCGGAACCATCCGGTTCTGGCCGGTCAGGATCGGCGCGACGCCCGCCCTCCAACTCGGGCCCCTGGCGGTGCGCCCGGAGCGCCGAGGCGAGGGCTTCGGCCGCGCGCTGGCGCGCGAGGGCCTCGATCGCGCGCGCCACATGGGGCATCGCCTGGTCGTGCTGATCGGCGATCCGGCGTATTACCGCGGCTTCGGTTTCCTGCCCGCCGTGCCACTGGGCCTGCGCCTGCCGACGGCGGAGGACGAGGCGCGGTTTCAGGCGCTGGCGCTCGAGCCGGGCGCGCTCGCCGGCGTCGCCGGCGTCGTGTTTCCGACGCCCGAGGCACCCCCGCGGGCGGCGTCGGGGTGAGCCCTTTCGGCGCTTCGAATGCTACTCGCGGAGCTCGAACGCGACCGTCGCGTGTGCATCGGGCGAGGCCAAGTCGAACTTCGCGAGCACCTCGGAGAAAGACAAGCCTATCGGGTGCGTGATGTCGGCAGCCGCGAGCTCCGTCGGGAGCCGGCCCGAAGGATCTTTCGTCCACGCGAAGCAGTCCACGCGCTCCCGCCCGGGCGGGCCGGAGAGCACGAGATTCAGACCGTCGCCGGGGCGCGGAACCGCGTGCGTGACCAGCCCAGCCATCCGGGGCCCACCCGTGAAGCGGTTGGGGAACAAGGCGAGGACCGTGCCTTCGGCCTGCAGGTAGACGCAGTGCACAAAAGCGTCCCGGTTCGGCGCGATTCGGAGGTCGAGTACCTCGCCAACGCGAAAGACCGGGTCAAGCCCACGAGTCGTCGCGAGCTCGAGCGAGAGGACTCCCGATGGTGCGACGAGTTGATCGAGGAGTACGCGCGCTTGAAGCTCACAGCCCTGCTCGGCGAGCCAGCCTGCGACGTGGGCCGCGCTCGGCATCACGGACGGAACGACGTGGACCACGACGCGGACCAGGCTGGACGTGGCGTCCGGTACGAACTCGTAGGCGCCTCCGTCGACAAGCGCAAGTGCGGCGGGCCAGCGCGCGAGGGAGTCGGACGTATCCCACGCGAGCTCTGCTTCCGTCCCGTTCACGAGAGACCTGAGGCGACCGCCGCCGAGACCGTTGCCGCGCAAGAAGGGACCGCTCGCGGAGTCGACGCAGCGATGGCCCGGTCTCGCGAGGTCGATCGTCCAGAGCCCGGCCTCTTCGTCCTCGACGCCTCCTCGCACGGCGCCGAGCGTGCCGGTGTCGACTCCGCTTTCCCCAAATAGAACCGCGAGAGCGGCGAGAGCGGCGACGAGGCCTCCGGTGTCGACCACGCCCGGCGCCGCGATGGGACCTCGGTAAGGCCCCTCTAGGCGAAAGACGACTCCGTCCTCGCCGACCACCGTTAAGACCGCGCCTGGAGCCACGTTAATGGTCGCACCGTCCTCGACGAGAACGCCTCGCGCGACATTCGGATCGCTCGACTCGAGCACCAATATCTCCGCGGCCGAGGCCGGCTGGGTTGCCGCGAGCGCGATCGCCCAGCCGAGTGCCAAGGGGATCGGCGGCCCAAGCCTGGGCGCCCAGCCCGGACCCGGCCACCACGGTTTCCGGCTCCGACTCGACGGTCTCACTTCGCCTCACGGACCATCCGCGTGCGCAATTCTCGGCACCACGATCCGGCACGGTCTGGCGACGTTGCGAAGCACGAACGGCTGCGTCAACCAGGACTCCCTCGCGGCGAACCGTACTCGAGGGCTTTGCGAGCCCGACCCGAAGGCGTGAACATCGATCCAACGAATCGGTCGGCTCACCGACTCCGCCGAGGTCGCGCGGACCAAGGCGAATCCGTCGATCACCGTCATGGTGTCGGCGCCGCGTCGCGCGCGGTTTCGCACGCCTTCACTTTGTTCCAGTCGATACTTGCGCTCGGACCGTCCTTGGTCCGACCTTGCTCCATGCAGTCCCCTTCGGAGGCCGTGCCTGGCGCGGGGGCGAAGAACCTTTCGAGGAGGCTGGCGGAGCTGCCGGCGGGGGGTGCCGAGCCCACGGTTCCCCCGCTTTCGACGACATCGGAGCCGAGGGCGACCCCGGTCGTTTCGCCGCCCGTCAAGAAAGCAAGGACCTTGAAGGCCGCGTCGCTTGCGGCCGCGTGAACCGCTTGGTTGGCACCGTCCGTGACCGGTACCTCGATGGGGAGGAGCATCTCGGCGTAGCCCTGCACGACGTGGGGCGAAGCGGTCGAATCGCCGAAAGCTCGGACGCTGATCTGAGCCTTGTAGAGCCGCTGCGTGGGGACCAGAGGGTTTGGCGTCGGAACAATTCTCCCGCCCGTCGCGATGGCTGTAAAGATGCTGAACGCCTGCGCGGCCTCCTGTGCCTCCTTTGACTTCGGATCAACCACGACCTCGAAGGTGACCGCATCGACGACACCTGCGATCTTGACTTCGCACGCTTGCCCGGCCGGAGGCTCGCGCACGACGCTCGCACCGGGCAAGCCGGTCAATGTTCGGGTCATTATCTGCGTCAGGACGGGGAGCTCCTGGGGACCCTGGAAGACGCCGTCGAGACAGACGATCCTGTCACGGGGCTGGGCAAGGTCATCAGCCTCGAAAGCCGCCGCCTCCTGTGTCTTGCGCGCGGCATAGGTGTCTGCGTCCTCGAGAAGGCTGGCGTAGACGTAGCCGGCCGGAGCGTCAGGGGTCCCGACGGCGTACCAGTCGGCGCCCCGCACCTTGCCGACGACGC
Source organism: Alphaproteobacteria bacterium (assembly GCA_040905845.1). GTDB lineage: Bacteria > Pseudomonadota > Alphaproteobacteria > SP197 > SP197 > VGDP01. The sequence goes on from JBBDQV010000070.1 coordinate 11,591, forward strand.
GCACCGTGCTGCCCGCGAGTAGTTGCGTCCCGACGGGGTAATCGGTGCTCGGGCCCAACCTCACGTTGGCGTTCTTGAGGGCGACATACTCCGAGTCGAGCGTATCGAGCAGCGGCGGTGTGTCGGGTAATCCAGCCGCCGGCGCAATCATTGCAAGCTCGGAGGCTTGGGCGGCTGCGTCCTGATCTTCGACGCTGGCGACTCCGGGTTCCGCCGGAGCCTGACCTTCTAGCGATTGGATGCGCACCTTGGCGAGGGGTGCGAACACACCAGCGGGGTACGCATCGAGATACGCATGGTAGTCCGCCGCGTTCGTGCTGGCCTCAACGGAGTCCCAGAACGCGAGCTCGTAGGCGGTCGCGCTTGCCTCGTCGTCCCGGGCGGGCGCGTCCGAGGCCGGTTCTTCAGACTGAGCCGCTTTCATCGATCCTGGTAGGACGAAGACGAAGTCGCCACGGTCGAAGCCCGTGTGGAGCAACTTGCCGTAACGCGGCGTCTGCGCCCCCTGCGTGAGGTTTGTCACCCGGTCGGCTAGGAAGTAGCCGAGTTCGCTCCCTGTGACATAGCCGTCGGTGTTGGTGTCCACCGAATCCTCACCTCGAATGGCCCTGAGGAACAGTTTGCGGAAGTCGCCGTTGTCCGAGACGGGCTGGTCCGCGTCACCCGACGTCACGAACTGCCGAACGGGCAGCGTCGTGGCCCTCGTGATGGCGACGGGCGGCAAGCCCGCGCGGCTCTGGAAGATGGTGCCCGCGAAGCAGCTGTCGAATATGGCCAGCACGTGCTTCGCCTTCGCGAGGCGCACATGAACGTCGATCTCGCTCAGGGGATAGGCGGAGAGAGCGAATTTCGGATCTTTGTCGGCGGGCGCGTCGACGGGCACGAGGAAGGCCTCGCCATTGACCGTGGTGCCGTGGCCCGCGTACCAGACGAGGAGGCGTGCTTCGGGGTCGGAACCCTTGGACACCAAGAACTCCTTGAATGCCCATTGCAGGTCCTTGGAACCGAGATCGGTCCTGAGCTCGACCTCGAAGCCTTGCCGCTCGAGCTCCTCTGCGATGAGTTCCGCGTCCTTGATGGCATTGCGCAGGGGCGGCCAACCTCCGACGTAGGCGTCGTTGCCGATCACCAACGCGTAACTGGATCGATAGAGCGCGAATTCGGACGGGGCCTCGCCTTCGATACCCGGCTCGGGGACCAACGTTACCGTAATGCCTCGAGTCTCGGCCTGTGCCGCGTCCGCGCCGAGGGCCACGCCGGCGCAGCACGCGATCACGAGCGACAGGCACACGTGGTGTGCTCGCACGGACCGACCTCCCTGGGCGAAAGCGCCAGCGCACGTACACGATCCGGCGCTCTCGGGTGTGGCTCGGCGATGGCAGCCCACGCGCCCTCGGCGCCGAGCGGCACGCCTCGCTCATCTGCTTTCGTTGGGAGCCGTTACCTGGCCCCAGAGCCCCGGTGCGGCGTCGTCCAAAACCGCCCGCCAAGCTCGGAACGACCGGATACCCGGCCAAGAAAGGCGTTCCGATCCCCGGGATCAGACCGCGAAATATAAGCCCCTCTAGAGCGGAAAGCAATCCACGAATATCCGGAAGTGTTGCACCAGACTTATTGTCCTGGGAAGCTGGGAGACTCATCCACGTGCGAATGATCGCGATTAAAGGGGTCATGGTGGGCGACGCGAGCCTCGAACGAACCCTGGACGCGCATGCTCCGCTCCGTTGGGCGAAGCGGAGCCGCGGCCAGTTCAGCGGCGGCGCCCGTCAGGGGCGGCGGGCGAGGAGAGACGCGACGAACCGCGCGAGGCCGGGCCGGCGCGTGCGCTTCAGCCGCTCGGCCGCGAGGATGGTGCGGACCCGCGCGACGCTGTCCTGCACGTCGTCGTTGACGATGACGTAGTCGTACTCGTCCCAGTGCGCCATTTCGGCATTGGCCTTGGCCATGCGCGCCAGCACGACCGCCTCGCTGTCCTGTTGGCGCGCGCGCAGCCGGTGCTCGAGCTCGGCCTTGGAGGGCGGCAGGACGAACACGGTGGCCAGGTCGTCGCGCATCCGGGCGGCGATTTGCCGGGTGCCCTGCCAGTCGATGTCGAACAGCGCGTCGTGGCCCTCGGCCAGCGCCTGCTCGACCGGTGCCAGCGGCGTGCCGTAGCGATGCCCGAACACCAGGGCGTGCTCGAGGAACGCCCCGCGCCGGACCATCTCGTCGAACGCCTGATCGTCGATGAAGCGATAGTCGACTCCGTCGACCTCGCTCGGCCGGCGCGGCCGCGTCGTCGTCGAGACCGACAGGACCAGCTCCGGCTCGAGGCCGAGCAGGTTGCGCGAGATCGTCGTCTTGCCCGCGCCCGACGGCGAGGACAGCACCAGCATCAGCCCGCGCCGGGCGATGACGGTCGCCGTCATTCCACGTTGAGCGCCTGCTCGCGCAGCTGATCGATCGCCACCTTGAGCGCGAGGCCGTGCCGGGTGAGCGCGACGTCGGTCGACTTCGCGGTCAGCGTGTTGGCCTCGCGATGGAGCTCCTGGGCGAGAAACCCGAGCGTGCGCCCGACCGCGCCGCCCGCGGCCAGCAGGGATCGCAGCTCGGCGAGGTGCGCGTTCAGCCGGTCGAGCTCCTCGCGCACGTCGCTCTTGACGACCAGCAGCGCGACCTCCTGGGCGAGCCGGTCCTCGGCGACGCCGACCCGCGCCTCGAGCAGTTGAGACACCTGGTCGCGCAGCCGTCGGCGCAGCGCCTCGGGCTGGACGGCCGACTCGGTGCCGGCCGCGCGCGCGTGGCTCTCGATCTCCTCGACCAGGGCGCCGAGGACGACCGCCAGCCGCGCGCCCTCGGCGGCGCGCGCCGCGACCAGGCCGTCGATGGTCGCGGCCAGGGTCGCCGCCACGGCCCGCTCGCGCGCCTCGCGCGCTGCCTCGGCCTCGTCCTCGACGGTCTCGACCACGCCGGGCAGTCGCAGGAGCCCGTCGAGCCTGGGCGGAGCAATGTCGGCGCGGTCACCGACCGTGCCGAGCGCGGCGAGCACTTGGTCGAAGACCTCGCGGTTGATGACCAGCCGGGTTCGCCCCGCCTGGCGCGTCACTTGGAGACTGAGCGCGACGTTGCCGCGCGCGAGCCGCTCGGCGGCGAGCGAGCGCGCCGTGGCTTCGAGCGCGTCGAACCCCGGCGGCATCCGGCAGCGCACCTCGAGGCCGCGCCCGTTGACGCTCTTGGCCTCCCAGGTCCAGGTGAACACGTCGTCGTGCCCGCTCGCGCGCGCGAAACCGGTCATGCTGGCGAGCGTCACGGATCCCCCTTCCCGTATCCTCAGGCGGGCTTCTTAGTATACTCGCGCGCGCTTGCCAACGAACGGAGCCTGGGACGTGACGGCGATCTCGACCAGCGTCTTGATCACGGGGGCGTCCAGCGGCCTCGGCGCCGCCCTGGCCGTGGCGTACGCGGCGCCCGGCGTCGGGCTCGCGCTCGGCGGACGCGACCAGGCGCGGCTCGAAGCCGTCGCCATGCGCTGCCGGGACGCGGGCGCCGAGGTCGCCACGGCGAGCCTCGACGTGGTCGACGCCCGGGCGATGGCACGCTGGGTCGTCGATGCCGACGAGGCGCTGCCGCTCGACCTCGTCGTCGCCAACGCGGGCATCTCGGCCGGAACTGGGCGCGGCGAGGAGACGGCCGAGCAGGCACGGCGCGTCCTCGCGGTCAACGTCGATGGGGCCATGAACACGGTCCTGCCGGTCATCCCCCGCATGGTCGCCCGCCGGCGCGGCCGGATCGCCCTGATGGCCTCGCTCGCCGGGTTTCGCGGCTTTCCCGGGGCGCCGGCCTATTGCGCGAGCAAGGCCGCGCTCAAGGTCTACGGCGAGGGGCTCAGGGGCGAGCTCGCCGCCAAGGGCGTCGGCGTAACGGTGATCTGCCCGGGCTACGTCGATACCCCAATGACCCGCGCCAACGGCTTTCCCATGCCGATGCTGCAGGACGCCGAGCGGGCCGCGGCCATCATCAAGCGCGGCATCGAGCGCGGGCGGGCGCGTGTCGTCTTCCCGTGGCCGCTGGCGCTCGCCGCCTGGCTCGCCGGCACCCTGCCGCCCGCGTGGCTCGACCCGATGCTGGCCCGGCTGCCGCGCAAGATTTGAGAAGATTCGCGACAAATCTGCCATCATCGGGGGCATGGCGGCAGCGCTCCGCATCGAGGTCCACAAGCTCCTCTCGGAGGAGCAGCGCGCGGCCATCATCGCGCCGCTGGCCACGTATTCGCGGGGCCACGGCTTCCCGTTCGGCCCGAACGAGGTGGGCGTGGTGCTGATCGACGGCGGCAACATCGCCGGCGGCCTGATCGGCAGCACCAACTGGCAGTGGCTCTACATCGAGGTCCTCGCGGTCGCCGAGCCGATCCGGCGGCGCGGCTGGGGCCGCGCCCTGGTCGAGCGCGCCGAGGCGGTCGCGATCGAGCGCGGCTGCCAAGGCGCCTGGGTCGATACCTTCACGTTCCAGTCGCCGGGATTCTACCAGCGGCTCGGCTACGAGCAGTTCGGCGAGTTGCCTAATTACCCCCCGGGTCACCGACGCCTGTTCCTGCGCAAGCGGCTGTGACGCCCCTGCCGGGCGGGGGCGATTACTCCGCCTGAGCGTCCGCCTGCGCCTTGCGCCACTTGGCGACGTTGCGGTTGTGCTCCTCGAGCGTCGCGGCGAAAGCGTGCCCGCCCGAGCCGTCGGCGACGAAGTAGAGCGCATCGGTCTCGGCCGGCTTCAGCACTGCTTCGAGCGCGGCGCGGCCGGGATTGGCGATCGGGCCCGGCGGCAAGCCGGCCGCGAGGTACGTGTTGTACGGGCTGTCGACCTTGAGGTCGGCGCGGGTCAGGGCGCGCCCCAGCGGCCCGGCCCCGCCGGTCAGCGCGTAGACCACGGTCGGGTCCGATTGCAGCGGCATGCCCTTGGCGAGCCGGTTGTAGAAGACGCCCGCGATCAACGGCCGCTCGGCCGCGACCCCGGTCTCCTTCTCGACGATCGAGGCGAGGACGATGGCCTCCTCCGACGAGGCGAGCGGCAGGCCCTCGGCGCGCTCGGCCCACAGCCCGGCGAGCGCCTCGGCCATGTCGCGGCGCATGCGCTCGACCAGGGCGGCACGGTCGTCGCCCCGGGTGAAGTGGTACGTCTCGGGCAGCAGGCTGCCTTGCGGGGGCAGCGGGCCGGAATCGCCATCGAGCGCCTCGGCCGCCGCGAGCAGACCGATGATCTCGGCGCTGGTCAGCCCCTCGGGCACGGTCAGCCGATGAACCACCGTCTTGCCCTCGACGAGCAGCGCCATGATCGCGCGGCCGCTCGCGCCGGCTGGGATCTCGTACTCGCCGGCCTTGAGGACGCGCGCCCGGCCCTCGATCCTCACGGCCAGGCGGAACAGCAGCGGGCTCTCGATGGCGCCCTCGTAGGCCAGGAGCTCGGCGATGGTGCCGAGGCCCGCGCCCTTGGGCAGCAGGATGACCCTGGCCTCGGCCGAGGGGCCCGGCCGCGCGAACTCCGCCTCCATGACGCGGTAGCCGACCGTGCCGGCCGCGCCCGCCAGCGCGACAAGAACCAGAAGATAGAGAAGCAGGCGGATCATCGCCCGTGCCGCGCGGGGCGAAGGGCCGCTACGGCGCCTTGCGGAAGACCAGGCTGGCGTTCGTGCCGCCGAAGCCGAACGAGTTGGTCAAGGCCGCGTTGACCGTGCGCCGCTGGGACTTGTGGGCCACCAGGTTCAGGTCGCAGCCCGGGGACGGGTTGTCCAGGTTGAGCGTCGGGGGCACCACGTCGTTCGTGATCGCGAGCACGGTGAAGATCGCCTCGACGCTGCCCGCGGCGCCGAGCAGGTGGCCGATCGAGGACTTGGTCGAGGACATGGCGAGCTTGTACGCCGATGGCCCGAACAGCCGCTTGACCGCGCCGAGCTCGATCTCGTCGCCGAGCGGAGTCGAGGTGCCGTGGGCGTTGACGTAGTCGATGTCCTCGGTCGTGCAGCCGGCGTCGGCGAGCGCCGCGCGCATCGAGCGAAAGCCGCCTTCGCCATCCTCGGCCGGAGCCGTGATGTGGTGCGCGTCGCCCGACATGCCGTAACCGATGACCTCGGCGTAGATCCTGGTGCCACGCGCGCGGGCGTGATCGAGCGCCTCGAGCACGACGATCCCGGCGCCTTCGCCCATGACGAAGCCGTCGCGGTCGCGATCCCAGGGGCGCGAGGCGCGAGGCGGCTCGTCGTTGAAGCTGGTCGAGAGCGCGCGACTCGCCGAGAACCCGGCGATGCCGATGCGGCAGACCGCCGCCTCGGCCCCGCCCGCGACCATGACGTCGGCGTCGCCGTAGCCGATCATGCGGCTCGCGTCGCCGATCGCGTGCGCCCCGGTCGAGCACGCGGTCACGACCGCGTGGTTCGGGCCCTTGAAGCCGTGGCGGATCGAGACGTGGCCCGAGGCGAGGTTGATGAGCGAGGACGGGATGAAGAACGGGCTGATCCGGCGCGGGCCCTTCTCGTGCAGGATGACGGCGGCCTCGGCGATGGTCTGCAACCCACCGATGCCCGAGCCGATGATGACGCCGGTGCGCTCGCGCTCGGCGCCGGTCTTGGGCTGCCAGCCGGAATCCTCGATCGCCTGCGCGGCCGCGGCCAGCGCGTAAAGGATGAACAGGTCCATCTTGCGCTGGTCCTTCGGCGCGACCCAGTCGTCGGGCCGGAAGGCATGGGCCGCGTTGCCGCGCGGGACCTGCGCCGCGACCTTGGAGGCGAGGTCGGTGGTGTCGAAGTTCTCGATCTTCTGGATGCCCGACTCGCCGGCGATCAACCGCTCCCACGTCGGGCCGACGCCACAGCCGAGCGGCGTCACGGCGCCGAGACCGGTGACGACGACACGCCTGAGCTCGCGCAGCCGAGTCCCGTTCACGGGTCGGGCGCCTTGCTGCACTCCGGTCATCCGGCTCGCCCCTCGGGGCTCGAGCTCAGCGACCGGCGTTCTCCTCGATGTACGAGATGGCGTCCTTGATCGTCAGAATCTTCTCGGCCGCATCGTCGGGGATTTCGCAGCCGAACTCCTCCTCGAACGCCATCACGAGCTCGACCTGATCGAGGCTGTCGGCGCCGAGGTCGTCGATGAAGCTCGCGGTATCGGTCACCTTCGTCTCCTCGACCCCGAGGTGGTCGACGACGATCTTCTTCACGCGATCGGAAACGTCACTCATGAGCCTCTGGTCTCCGTGAACGGACGGCGCGGGACGGTTCCCTGGCCGGCCCCCGCGGGAATGCCGAGGGCACGCCGCGAGGGCTCTAGTAACACAGAAGCACGGCGTTGGCGAGACCCCCACGCACGGGCGAAAGGGCCGTCAAATCATGGCCATCCCGCCGTTGACATGGACCGTCTGGCCGGTCACGTAGGCGGCCTCGGGGCTGGCCAGGAAGACGACGCAGGCGGCCACGTCCTCGGGCGTGCCGAGCCGGTTCGCCGGGATGCGCGGCAGCAATCGGGCCTTCTGGTCGTCGCCGAGCTTGTCGGTCATGGCGGTGACGATGAACCCCGGCGCCACGCAGTTGACCGTGATGCCGCGGTCCGCGACCTCGGCGGCGAGCGCCTTGGACATGCCGGCCAGCCCCGCCTTGGCCGCGGCGTAGTTGGCCTGGCCCGGGTTGCCGGTCGTGCCGACGACCGAGGTCACCGCGACGATGCGGCCCCAGCGCCGCTTCAGCATGCCGCGCAGCGCGGCGCGCGACAGCCGGAACGCGGCGGTGAGGTCGACGTCGAGCACGTGCTGCCAGTCCTCGTCCTTCATGCGCAGCACCAGATTGTCGCGGGTCAGCCCCGCGTTGTTGACCAGGACGTCGAGCCTGCCGAGGGCCTGCTCGGTGCCCTTGACCAGGGCCTCGGCCGCTTCGGGCGCCGCGAGATCGCCGGCGAGCACGGCGACGCGCTGACCGAGCTCGGCCGCCAGGCGATCGAGCGCCGCGCGGTTGCGCCCGGCGAGCGCGACCCCGGCCCCCTGGGCGTGGAGCGCGCGTGCGATGGCGCCGCCGATCCCGCCCGAGGCGCCGGTGACCAGCGCCGCCTTACCCGTCAGATCGAACATGGCGCCTCCGTCAGAGCGACTTGAGGAGCGCATCGACCTCGGCCGGCGTCGCGGCCGCGCCGGCGTCGAGATCGCGATCGATGCGCTTGACCAGGCCGGACAGGACCTTGCCCTGGCCCAGCTCGACGATGCGCCCGACACCCTCGCTCTTGAGCCGAACCACGCTCTCGCGCCAGCGCACGGTCGCGGTCACTTGCTCGACCAACAGGCGGCGGATCGCCGTCGGGTTGTCGACCGGCTCGGCGGTCACGTTGGCGACGAGCGGCACGGCCGGAGCGACCAAGGTCGCTGTCTCGAGGGCGGCGGCGAGCCGGTCCGCCGCCGGACGCATGAGCGCGCAGTGGAACGGAGCGCTGACGGTCAGCCGGACGCAGCGCTTGATGCCCTTGGCCGGCGCCAGGGCCTCGGCGCGATCGATCGCCGCCGCGCTGCCCGACAGGACCACCTGGCCGGGCGCATTGTCGTTGGCGATGGCGCACACATCGCCGCCCGCGGCCTCCGCGGCGAGCGCGGCGGCGGCCTCGACGTCGGCGCCAAGCAGCGCCACCATGGCGCCCTCGCCCGCCGGCACGGCCTCCTGCATGGCCCGCCCGCGCAAACGCAGCAGGCGCGCGGTCGCGTCGAGCGGCAGGGCGCCGGCGGCGATGAGGGCGCTCCATTCGCCGAGCGAATGGCCGGCGACAAAGCCGGCGCGGCCCATCAAAGGGGCGCCGAGCTCGGCCTCGAGCACGCGGGCGACCGCGATGGATACAGCCATGATCGCCGGTTGCGCGTTCTCGGTCAGCGTGAGATCGGCCTCGGGCCCTTCGCGCATCAGGCGCGACAGGCGCTGGCCGAGCGCTTCGTCGACCTCCTCGAGGACCTGGCGGGCGGCGGGGAAGGCGGCGGCGAGTTCGCCGCCCATGCCGACCGTCTGCGAGCCCTGGCCGGGAAAGACGAAGGCGATCGACATGACAAAGGGGTCTCCCGCGGCAACGGCGCAGTCAACGGAGACCGACAGAGCCTGTCAAGCGGGCTTGCGCCGCGTCCGGGAATCAGTATAGTCCGCACCTTCGCCGTCCGGCCGCGCAGGCGCGCCGCGGCGTTGTCGTCGCGCCCTGCCGGGGAACCGACGTCATCATCGGAGACGAGGGGACATGCCCTTTTACGAGAGCACGTTCATCGTGCGACCCGACGTTTCGAGCCAGCAGGTCGAGGCGATCACGACCGCGATGACCGAGCTGGTGCAGGCCTCGGGCGGCACCGTGCCGAAGACCGAGTACTGGGGCCTCAAGTCCCTCGCCTATCGCATCAAGAAGAACCGCAAGGGCCACTACGTCCTTTTGAACCTGGACGCGCCGCCCGCGGCGGTCAACGAGCTCGAGCGCAACCTCAAGATCAACGAGGACGTGCTGCGCGTCCTGACGATCCGGGTCGATGCCCTGGAAGCAAGCCCTTCGGCCATGATGCAGGCGCGCCACGGCCGTGACGATCGCGACCGGCGGCGTGACGGGCGCAGTCGGTACGAGGACGAAGCCCCGCCCGAGCGCGGCCCCGCGCCGGAACGCAGTGGAGAGCGCGAATGAACACCGAAGCCAGGGGGAGCGGCGGGTCGCGTCCGGGACCCGCGTTGCAAGCGCGCCGGCCGTTCTGGCGTCGGCGCAAGACCTGCCCGTTCTCCGGCGCCAACGCGCCGAAGATCGACTACAAGGACGTCAAGCTCTTGCAGCGGTTCGTCTCCGAGCGCGGCAAGATCGTGCCGAGCAGGATCACGGCGGTGTCGGCCAAGAAGCAGCGCGAGCTGGCCCAGGCGATCAAGCGGGCCCGCAACCTGGCGCTGATGCCGTACATCCTCCGCTGATCGTCGCCCCGTGGTCGGGGCCGGCCGATGACCTTCTCGTTGGCCTTGGCCGTGTTCGCGGGCCTGGTGAGCGCCGCGATGTTCGCCGTGATGTCCACTGGACACCCCCTGAGCCCGATCTTGGTCTATTTCACCGCCCTGCCGCTGTTCGCCCTGGGCTTGGCGCGGGGCGCCGTGAGCGTGTTCTTCGCGGTCGCCGTGGGGGCGCTCGCCATCGCCTCGATCGCCCGCATCGAGCTGGCCGCGGCCTTCGTGCTCGCGTTCGCCTTGCCGACGGCACTCTTGGTCCAGCGCGCGCTGCTGTCGCGGCCCGGCGGGTCGGGCACAGTCGAATGGTACCCGCCGGGCCGCCTCGTCCTGGCGTTGGCGGCCCTCGCGCTGGTCATCTTCGGCGGCGGCTTGGCCGTCGTGTCGTTCGGCGAGGGCGACGCGACGGCGACGCTCGCGGAGATGTTCGGCGTCTCTCGGCTCGCGCTCGACCCGAGGCTCGCCGAGCGGATCTCGCCCGAGACCGTCGCGGCCGTGATGGTGGCGCTGCCGGGGATTGGCGCCGCGGCGTGGATGATCATGATGACCGTCAACGGCACGTTGGCCCAGGCCATCCTCAAGCGGCAGGGCTGGAACGCACGCCCCGGCGGCGGCCTGGCCGGGCTCTCGATCGAGCCGTGGTTCGCTGTGCCTGGCATTCTCGGCGCGCTGCTGTGGTGGCTGGGCGAGGGCACGCCGAGGCTGCTCGGGGCGCTGATTGCCCTTGTCGTGGCGGTCGTGTACCTCTACCAGGGCCTCGCCGTGATCCACGGCGTGTCGTGGCGCCTGCGCTGGCGCACGGCGGCGCTGGTCGGGTTCTACGCCGCCCTCGTGCTCGCCGATCAGTACGTGGCGCCGGTCATCGTCCTGCTGGGCCTCGCCGAGCCGTGGCTGCGTTTGCGTGAACGCCTGGCGCCGGCTGGCGGCGGCGGGAAGGAGGAGTGATGGACGTCATTCTGCTGGAGCGCGTCGAGAAGCTCGGTCATCTCGGCGACGTGGTCCGCGTCAAGCCGGGCTACGCGCGCAACTTCCTGCTGCCCCAGGGCAAGGCGCTCAGGGCGACCAAGGACAACCGGGCCCGCTTCGAGGCCGAACGCGCGAGCCGCGAGCAGGCCAACGCCCAGCGCCGCTCGGACGCCGAAGCCGCGGCCGGCACCGTGGCCGGCGCGACCTGCACCGTCATCCGCCAGGCGAGCGAGAGCCTGCAGCTCTACGGCTCGGTCACGGCGCGCGACATCGCCGGCGCGCTCGCCGAGGCGGGCCGCAAGGCGGATCGCAAGCAGATCATCCTCGATCACGCGATCAAGACGCTCGGCCTACACAAGGTGCGCGTCGCGCTCCACCCCGAGGTCATCGTCGAGGTCACGGTCAACGTCGCCCGCTCGACCGAGGAAGCCGAGGTCCAGGCGCGCACCGGCGTCGCCGTCGCCGGCGGCCCGGCCGAGGAGGAGGAAGAAGTCGCCGAGGTTGAGGCCGAGGCCGAGGGCACGAGCGAAGCCACCGACGAACAGCCGACGGCGTAGCGAACGGCCTGCCTCAATTTTCCGAATCTCCGAAACGATTCACGCGACGCGCGGACGCGCTACCCCTCCCCCTTCCCCCCTCCCACAAGGGGAGAGGGAGATTCCGTGCGGCGGCAAGAACTTACCCTCGCCCCTGGTGGGCGAGGGAGGGGCCCAACGCGGAGCGTTAGGAGGGTGAGGAGGTGGATCACCGACGGATCAGACCAAGGGCTGTTGACTTTGACTCCTGTCGGCGACGAACTCGTCATGGCGAGGAGGGCGAAGCCCGACGAAGCCATCCAGGGCAGGCGCCCATGTGGTTGCCGGTGGATCGCTTCGCCTTCGGCTCGCGATGACGGCTCGAAGTTTGCGTGCGGGTCAAGATCATTGACCGCTGGTATCAGTCATGCGCTCGCCGGTATCACACGTCGAACCCGGCCTTGCGGTAGCCTTCGAGCCAGCGCTGGGTGTCCTCCGGGTGCTTGCACATGCCGGCGTGGGCCCGGAACATCGCGCCGAAATCGAACCCCTCCGGATAGCCGCTCCTGCACCGCGCCGCCTCGGCTCGCGCTTCGTCCATGCGGCCGAGCTGGGCATAGGCGGCCGCGGCCTCCCCGTGCATGTGCGGCGGCGGTGCGCTGAGATGCCGGACGGCTTCAATGGCCCTCTCGAATTCTCCCAGGTTGTAGTGGGTGTCGAACATCGATTCCCAACGATTGTCGTCCGGGCCGGCCGGGTCGCGGCGCTGTAGCTCGTTCCAAAGCTCGATGGCGGCTCTCCCCTCGCCGGTGTAGCCGAGGACGAGGCTCATCGCCGCGGTCGAAAGCAGCGAGTTCGGGTTCATCTCGACCGCCCGCTCCGCGTGAATGCGCGCCCGATCATGGTCGCCACTGAGGATGTACGCCGTGGCAGCATTGAAGTGGATGATCGGGTCGAGCTCGCCCAGCGCCAAGGCGCGTTCGACGTGATACCGAGCCTTGGGTACGGCGTCCTCCGGTGACAGGCCAAGGGCGAAGACGCCGTAGGCGTAGTAGCCGGCGATGAGGCCGTGCGCCTCGGCGAGATTAGGTTCGAGAGCGATCGCCCGCTTGAGGTCCTCTAGGATTTTCCCTCGATCCTCCACGGTTCGCCAGATGTTCCAACGAGCGCGCAGTATCAGGTCGTACGCTGTCAGGTTCTCGCTCGGCGCGCGACGCGTTCGCTCGAACGCCGCTTGGTCGAGCCGTGCGGGCAGTTGCCCGACGATGGCGCGCACGACCTCGTCCTGCACCGCGAAGATGTCGTCGAGGCCACGGTCGTAGCGTTCGGCCCAGACGTGATTGCCGGTCTCGGCCTCGACGAGCTGCGCGGTCACGCGCACGCGGTTGCCCGCCTTGCGCACGCTGCCCTCGACGACGTAGCGCGCGCCGAGCTCGCGTCCGACGTCCTGGACCTTGGGCGACTGGCCCTTGTAGCCGAACGACGAGTTGCGCGCGATGACGTGGAGGCTCTTGAAGCGGCTGAGCTCGGTGATGATGTCCTCGGTGATGCCGTCGGAGAAATACTCCTGTTCGGGATCGCCCGACATGTTGGTGAACGGCAGCACCGCGATCGATGGCTTGTCCGGCGGCCGGGTCGATTCGGCCACCGGAGTTCTCGACACCGGCGCGGCTTCGAGACGCAAAACGCGCACGGGCCGGGCGATGTTCTTGAAGCTCTGCTCGCCCATGGCGACGAAGCCGTAGGGCACCTTGCCGGCGACCTGGTCGTGCACGACGCCGGAGACGCAGACGCCGCCGGGCTCGGCGAGCTTTTCCAGCCTGGCCGCCACGTTGACTCCGTCGCCGTGGATGTCGGCGCCATCGACGATGACATCGCCGAGGTTGATCCCGATGCGCAGCCGCATGTGGCGCTCGGCGGGCAATCCGGTGTTGCGCTCGGCCATGCCCTGCTGGACCTCGGCCGCGCACTGGACCGCGTCGACCACGCTCGCGAACTCGATCAGCAGGCTGTCCCCGGCGGTGCCGACGACGCGCCCGCCGTAGCGCCGGACCTTGGGGTCGATCAGCTCCTCGCGGTGACGCTTGAGCGCCGCGAGCGTGCCCGACTCATCGGCCTCCATGAGCCGCGAGTAGCCGGCGACATCGGCGCTGACGATCGCCGCGAGCCTGCGCTGATCCCTCTGCACCGGCGGCCCTCACACCGGCGGATACTAACGGAACCCCTCGCGCAAGCGAGTCCCGACTCCGGGCGGATTGCTTCGATCGTCAGTCGCCGAACAGGCTCTTGAGGCCTTCGGTGACGCCTTCGACCGCCTCGCCGGCGCCTCCCGTGACGCCCTCGACAGCCTTCTCGATCGTCTCGGTCGCCTGATCGACGACCGGGATGCCAGTGCCGCCCGACTCCGCCGCCTTCTGCTCGGCCTGGACGCAGTCTGCCGCGCCGCCGCCGCTCATCCCGCCCGCGGCGACCATCACGCCGAGCGCGGCCATGGGGTTGATCGCGGTGCCGGCCAGCTTGGCGGCGGCCGCCGCCGCGCCGAGCGGATCGGGCGTGACTTGCGGGTTCTTGAGCGTCCCGGTCACGTTGAACGGCACCGCGAGGCTGACCAGCGCGGCCTGGCGCGACGAGGTGTCCATGTGCATGTCGAGCGATTCGTCGCGCAGATCGATGGTGCCCGATCCGGCCAGGCTGAAGGTCGAGGTGTCGACGAGGAGTGCTTGGCTGGTCGCGACGCCGTTCTCGATCGTGAACCGGCTGAGCACGCAGTTGAGCGCCGTATCGTCCTTGCCGCCGAACAGCGGACCCAGGATCTCGCCCAGCCCGCTCGCGACGACGGCGAGCAGCTTATTGGTAAGGACGCCCTTCTCGGCGATCACCTCGGTCGTGCCGTCGAGCGTCGAGGCGATCGCATGCGGGCTCGCCCCGGCGCCCTCCAGGTCGAGCGTCACGTCCATGGTGCCCTTGACCTCGTCGCTGACGCCCTGCTCGGCCAAGACGCGACCGAAATCGAGGTCATCGACGGTCGCCGCCAGGTCCATCGTCGGAGTCGCGGCGGCGGCGTCGAGCGCGAGCGCGGCCGAAGCGACGCCGCCCGCGTAGCTCGCCCGGAACGGATCGAGCGCGAGCCTGCCGCCGGCGAGCACGAGCGTCGCCTCGAGGTCGACGACCTCGACGCCCGGCGCGGCGACGAGCTTGGCCACCGACGCGGTGATCTCGGCGTCGAGGCCCCTGAGGGCATCGAGCGGCAACGGCGTCTCGGGGATGACGTAAGGCGAGTCATCGGCGGGCGCGGGTTCGGTACCCCCGTCTGCCTGGGCGCCGAAGTCGGCGAGCGATAACAGGGACGAGGTCAGTGTCGCGACGACCTTGGGCCGTTCGCCGCCGACCTCGATTGTCACGTCGCCCGCGAGGTCCGAGCCGCCCATCTTGGCAGCAAGCCCGGCGATCGAGAACGCTGTCGCCTCGCCTGTGAGGCGCCCGGCGAGGCTGTAAGGGCCCATCTTGGGGAGCTCCGTGCCGGCGAGCGGCGCGAAGGCGGCGACATCATCGCCCGCGACGCTGAACGCCAGATCGGGCTTGGGCGCTTCGCCGAGGTCGGCGATGGCGCCGTCGAGCGTGATCTCGGCGCCGGCGATCCGGCCCTTGAGCCGAATCGGAAACGGTTCGGCCGAACCGAACGAGGCGAGCCCGCCGATCTCGCCCGCGAGCGCGAAGGCGACATCCTGGTACGAGCCCTCGAGGTCAACGCCGAGATTGCCGCCCGCCGGCGCGAGCTCGGTGCGCTCGATCGCGAGCTCGATCGTCTCGCCCGTGCCGCCGTCCTTGTAGGTGACCTTGCTCGACTCGATGACGACCGAGCCGATCGTCGGTAAGTCCCCTGCTTCACCGGCCTGCGCCTCCTCGGCCTCGCCGAAACTCCAGTTGACGTTCCCGTCCTTGTCCTTCTCGAGCAGGATGTCCGCCCCGACGAGCACGACGCGATCGATCTGGACGTCGCCCGACAAGAGCGGCAGAAGGCCGAGCTGAAGCTCGAAGCGGTCGAGCGCCACCATGTCCGGCCGGCTGCCCCACGCGGCGTTGGCGAAACGGACCTGCTCGACCCTGATCGAGGGTGTGAGGGAGATGCCGAGGTCCATGGGGCCGGCCAGCACCAGCTCGCGCCCCGTCGCCTCGCGCGCCTGGTCCTGAACAAGAACGCGGATCTCGTCTAGGTCGGTGCTGGACAGGATGACGGTGCCGGCGATCACGACCACCGCCACCAGCAGGACGGCCAGTCCCAGGACCCATTTGATGATTTTCATGATGCTCTCCCGGCGTCGCGCGGCCTTCGGCCTGTGTTCGCTCCCTGGCGATTCATAGCACGGGCATTTTCCCGATGGCGCGCGTGGAAAAAGCGCCACTCGGCGAACCGTATACGGTCACGGCGTACCCAGTTGCGATAGTCCGGCGTCGCGACTAGACTTTTTCCGTCAAGGCGGCAACGAAACCGCCCAGGCGCGGCGGTCGGGGACCGGCGCGCGAAGGGGAAGCACGGGGAGTACGCGCATGCTCACGCATCTCTTGGGAAGCGTCATCACGAAGGGGCGCCTGACGTACATCGACCCGAAAGGCCGAGCGCATCATTTTGGGACAGGTTCGGGCGCCACACCTGTCGTGATGAGGGTTCGCGATAGTTGGACCGAGCTCAGGCTCGTGCTCGATCCCTACGCTTATGCCGGAGAGGCGTACATGTCCGGCGCCATGACCATCGAGCAAGGAACGCTCAGGGACTGGGTGGCGCTCTGCTACGAGAATTTCGAACGGGACGCGGCGACGAGCCGGGTCGTCCACGTGCGCCAACGGCTCAAGCGCATTGTGCGCTCCTTCACCCAGCACAACCCCGTCGGGCTCGCGCGCCGGCACGTCGCCCACCACTACGACCTGTCGGGAGCACTGTTCGACCTGTTCCTCGACCGGGACCGGCAGTATTCGTGCGCCTACTTCGAATCGCCCCACGGCACCCTCGACCAGGCCCAGGACGCCAAGAAGCGGCACATCGCCGCCAAGCTGTTGCTCGAACCCGGCATGAAGGTGCTCGACATCGGGTCGGGCTGGGGTGGGCTCGCGCTCTTCCTCGCCCGGGTGGCGCGGGTCGACGTGACCGGGGTGACGCTTTCGAAGGAGCAGCAGGCGGCCGCCGAGAGGCGCGCCCGCGAGGCTGGGCTCGCCGACCGCGTGCGGTTCCATTTGCGCGACTACCGCGAGGAGCCCGGCCGTTATGACCGGATCGTCTCGGTCGGCATGTTCGAGCACGTCGGCGTCAACCATTTCGACGAGTACTTCGGCAAACTCAGGACCCTGCTCACCGAAGACGGGGTGGCCTTGCTGCACTCGATCGGCCGGTTCGACGGCCCGGGCGCGACGAACGCCTGGCTCCGCAAGTACATCTTTCCGGGCGGCTATACGCCGGCGCTGTCCGAGGTCACGGCGGCGATCGAGCGCTCGGGCCTGTTCATGACCGACATCGAGATCCTGCGCCTGCACTACGCCGAGACGATCAAGGAATGGGCGCGCCGATTCGCGCTCAACCGTGACCGGGCCAAGGCCATGTTCGACGAGCGGTTCTGCCGCATGTGGGAGTTCTATCTGGCCGGCTGCGAGATGTCGTTCCGCTTCGGCGACCAGATGGTGTTCCAGATCCAGCTCGCCCGGCGGATCGAGACCGTGCCGATGACCCGGGACTACATGATGGGCGTCGAACGAGCCGAGCTGGCGCGCGCTTCGGCCTGAGCGACGTCGCGTCATCCACGCGCTTCACAGGCTGTGGATGGAAAGGATGAACCGCTTCCACATGGGCTAACGGCTTCCAATCCGGCGCGACGAGGTCTAAACCTGCGGCGATGGATCCCAGCCGCCAGGCCGCAGCGCTCAGCGTGCTCGCTCGAGGCGAGGACGCCGAGCAGCCGCTGTTTCGCGCCCAACCGCACAACTTGGAGGCGGAGCAGGCACTGCTCGGCGCCCTGCTCGTGGACAACGGGGGGCTCGACCGGGTCAGCGGCTACCTCTCCGGCGAGCACTTCTTCCAGCCGGTGCACGGGCGGATTTACGACGCCATCGTTCACCTGACCGAGCGCGGCCAGCTCGCCGACCCGATCACGCTCAAGGCGTACTTCGAGCAGGACGGTGCCCTGGTCGACATCGGCGGCGCCGAATACCTGGTGCGCCTCGTTGCCTCGGCGATCAGCATCATCAACGTCAACGACTACGGCCGCCAGATCCACGATCGGGCCCTGCGCCGGTCGCTGATCCGCATCGGCGAGGGCATCGTCAACACCGCCTTCGACTTCGAGGTCGACGACCCGGCGACGGCGCAGATCGAGAACGCCGAGCAGCGGCTGTTCGACCTGGCCGAGCGGGGCGAGATCGAAGGCGGGTTCGCGCCGCTCAGCCGTGCGCTCGCCAAGGCCATCGAGAGCGCGGAGCGGGCCTACAAGCACGAATCGAAGGTCACAGGAGTTCCAACGGGGTTCTCAGGCCTTGACGCGCTGCTAGGTGGCTTACACCCCTCCGACCTCATTGTGCTCGCGGGCCGTCCTGGCATGGGCAAGACTGCATTGGCCAGCAATATCGCGTTTCACGCTGCTAAGACATTCGCGCAACGCTCCACCCGCGGCGACCCAGCAAGCTCTGTAGGTATCTTCTCGCTCGAGATGTCCGGCGAACAGCTTGCTGCGCGCATACTTTCTGAGGAGTCGAATGTTCCATCCCATAGTCTTAGAGTGGGAAAACTTACTCAGGATGAGTTTGATAGACTTGTTGTTGCAAGCCAACAACTGACGAGGTTACCGCTCTTCATAGACGACTCTCCAGCTTTGTCGGTCGCGGCGCTGCGCACGCGCGCGCGCCGGCTCAAGCGCGTCCATCACCTTAGCCTTGTCGTCGTCGACTACCTTCAACTTGTGAGGCCTTCCTCGGGTGCGCGCGGTTACGACAACCGCGTGCAGGAGGTGGCCGAGATCACCCAAGGCCTCAAGGCAATGGCCAAGGAGCTCGACGTGCCGGTGCTCGCGCTCTCGCAGCTCAGCCGCGCCGTCGAGCAGCGTGAGGACAAGCGCCCGCAGCTCTCGGATCTGCGCGAATCCGGGACGATCGAACAGGACGCCGACGTGGTCATGTTTATTTTTCGCGAAGAGTACTACTTACGACAAGCTGAACCGAAACCCAGAACGTCAGAGGAAGATAGCGATTCAAAGTTCCAGACACGTTACGAAAGATGGACAAAACGACTTGAAGAAGTTACCGGGACCACAGATTTGATCGTGGCAAAACACAGACACGGACCGACGAGTAACGTCCAGTTGTATTTTAACAGCAACACCACGAAGTTTGGTAATTTGGAGACCCGTTACGACCCGGGCGACTTCCCCGTTTGAGCGCGCCGGCGCCGAGCTGATCGTCGATCTGGGCGCCGTCGCCGCGAATTGGCGGACGGTGGCGCGCGGGCTCGGGCCCGGCGTCGCCTGTGCCGCCGTGATCAAGGCCGACGCCTACGGGCTCGGCATGGCCCCGGTCGCCCGCGCGCTCACCGGCGCCGGTTGCGGCGCCTTCTTCGTCGCGACGCCCGACGAAGGCGCGAGCCTTCGTCGCGTCGTCCCCGACGCAACGATCAACGTGCTACACGGCGTGCCGCCGGGCGCCGAGGGCTTCTTCACCCGCCACCGCCTGATCCCGGTGATCAACGACCTGGGCGAGCTCGAGCGCTGGCGCCGTCACCTCGCGCGCCGCGGCGGTTCGGCGATCGTCCATCTGGACACCGGTCTCAACCGGCTCGGCATGACCGCCGAGGACAGCGCGCGCCTGGCGGCCGAGCCCGCGGCGCTGGCGGGCCTGCGCATCACCTGGATGGGGCATCTCGCGTGCGCCGACGAGCCCGGGCACCCGATGAACGCCGAGCAATTGACCCGTTTCCGTGCCCTGCTCGCGCGCCTGCCGAAGGCGCCGGCGTCCTTCGCCGCGTCGGCCGGCATCCTGCTCGGTCCCGGCTATCACTTTGACCTGGTGCGGCCGGGCTATTGCCTCTACGGCGGCAATCCGGTCACGGGCATGGCGCCGATGCGCCCGGTCGTGCGCGTGCGGGCGCGCATCCTCCAGGTCCGGGAAATTGACACCCCCCAGAGCGTTGGCTACGGTGCCGCGCACCGCGTGGCCGGGCCGAGTCGCATCGCCACGGTGCCCGTCGGCTACGCGGACGGCTACCTACGCAGCTTGGGGGGTCGCGGCACCGCCGTGCTCGATGGCATCAGGGTCCCGCTGGTCGGCCGCATCTCCATGGACCTCTCGACCATCGACGTGACCGCCGTGCCCGCGAACCGCGCCCGACCGGGCGCCACGGTCGACCTGATCGGATCCGACGTGACCATCGACGACGTGGCCAAGGCCGCCGGAACCATCGGCTACGAGATCCTGACGGCGCTGGGTCGGCGCTACCCGCGGCGCCACGTCGACGGTGTCGCGCCATGAATCCCCTCGCGGCCATCGGCGCCGTCTTTCTCGATTTTCTCGGCGGGGCGGGGCGGCTCGCGCTGTTCGCCGGCGCCGCGCTGGGCCATGCCGCCCGTCCGCCCTACTACCCGCGCCTCATCCTGCGCCAGGTGCTCGAGATTGGCTACTTCTCGCTGCCCGTGGTCGGCCTGACGGCGATCTTCAGCGGCATGGTGCTGGCGCTGCAGAGCTACACCGGGTTCGTGCGCTTCGAGGCGGAGAGCGCGATCGCCACGGTGGTCGTCCTGTCGATGACGCGCGAGCTCGGGCCGGTGCTGGCCGGGCTCATGGTGGCGGGCCGGGTCGGCGCGGCGATGGCCGCCGAGATCGGCACCATGCGCGTGACCGAGCAGATCGACGCGCTGGTCACGCTCTCCACCAGCCCGTTCAAGTATCTGGTCGCCCCGCGCCTGATCGCGGGAACGCTCATGCTGCCGTGCCTGGTCCTCGTCGCCGACATCATCGGCGTGTTCGGCGGCTACATGGTCGGCATCCACAAGCTCGGCTTCGGCCAGGGCGCCTATCTCGAGAACACCTTCGAGCACCTGGAGACGATCGACGTCGTGTCGGGGCTGGTGAAGGCCGCCGCGTTCGGCTTCCTGATCGCCCTCATGGGCTGCTATCACGGCTACTACTCGCGCGGCGGGGCGCAGGGCGTCGGCGCCGCGACGACTAACGCCGTCGTCTCGGCCTCGATTCTGATCCTGACCGCGAACTACCTGATCACCGAGGCGTTCTTCGCGCGATGAGCGACGCCCAGCCGCGCATCCGCATCCGGGGCCTCGGCATCGCGTTCGGGCCCAAGGTGGTGCTCGACCGGCTCGACCTCGACCTCTTCGAAGGCGAATCGCTGGTCGTCATCGGCGGCTCCGGCACCGGCAAGTCGGTGCTGCTCAAATGCATCCTCGGGCTCCTGGAACCGGGAGCCGGCACCATCGTTGTCGACGGCGAGGACGTGACCCACCTGAAGGGCCGCGCCCGCGACGCGGTGCTCGCCAAGTTCGGCATGCTGTTCCAGAGCGCGGCGCTGTTCGACAGCCTGCCGGTGTGGGAGAACGTCGCGTTTCCGCTGATCCAGGCGCGCCACGTGCCGCGCGCCGAGGCGCGCGCCATCGCGCTCGCCAAGCTCGCCGCGGTCGGGCTGGGGCCGGACGTCGCCATGCTCAGCCCGGCCGAACTCTCCGGCGGCATGAAGAAGCGGGTCGGGCTCGCCCGTGCGATCGTGGCCGAGCCCTCGATCATCTTCTTCGACGAGCCGACCACGGGGCTCGACCCGATCATGGCCGACGTCATCAACGACCTGGTCGTCGATTGCACGCGCGAACTCGGCGTCACCACCCTCTCGATCACCCACGACCTGGCGAGCGCGCGCAAGATCGCGACCCGCATCGCCATGCTCCACGACGGGCGCATCATCTGGACCGGCCCGGTCGCGACGATCGATTGCAGCGGCAACGCCCACGTCGATCAGTTCATCCATGGCCGCGCCGAGGGCCCGATCAAGATGGCGGTCAGGGCGCCGTGACCGGCCGTCCCGAGTGGCGCTGAAACCTGGCATGGCGCGCGGTAACAGCTTCGTCTGCCAGGCGTGCGGCACGGCGCATCGCAAGTGGGTCGGCCAGTGCGAAGGCTGCGGCGCGTGGAACACCGTGGTCGAGGAGATCGCCGAGGCGCCGGCGCCCGGCACGGGCAAGGCGCCCCGCAAGGCCCACAGGGTCGCGCTCGAAAGCCTGGCCGGCGGCGCCCCGCCGCCGCCCCGGCGCCCGACCGGGCTGGCCGAGCTCGATCGCGTGCTCGGCGGCGGGTTCGTCGCGGGCTCGGCGGTGCTGCTCGGCGGCGACCCCGGCATCGGCAAGTCGACGCTGGCCTTGCAGGCCGCCGCGGCGATCGCGCGCCAGGGCGCGCTCGCCGTCTACCTCTCGGGCGAGGAATCGGTCGAGCAGGTGCGGCTGCGCGCCCGCCGGCTCGGCCTCGGCGACACGGCCGTCGCCGTGGCCGCCGCGACCAACGTGACCGACATCGTCGCGACGCTCGAGGGCACCAGCGACGTCGCGCTGGTCGTCGTCGACTCGATCCAGACCGTGTACCACGAGCGCATCGAGGCGGCGCCCGGCACGGTCGGACAGATCCGCGTCGCCGCCTACGAGCTGATCCGCTTCGCCAAACGGCGCGGCGCGGTCGTCGCCCTGGTCGGCCACGTCACCAAGGAGGGCCTGATCGCCGGCCCCAAGGTGCTCGAGCACATGGTCGACACCGTGCTCTACTTCGAGGGCGATCGCGGACATCAGTTCCGCATCCTGCGCGCGGTCAAAAACCGGTTCGGCGCGACCGACGAGATCGGCGTGTTCGAGATGTCCGACCGCGGGCTGCTCGAGGTCGCCAACCCGTCGTCCCTGTTCCTCGGCCAACGCGACGAGAACGCCACGGGCTCGGCCGTGTTCGCCGGCATGGAGGGTAGCCGGCCCGTCCTGGTCGAGATCCAGGCTCTGGTCGCGGCCTCGCCGCTGGCGACGCCCCGGCGCGCGGTGGTCGGCTGGGATTCCGGACGCCTCGCCATGATCCTCGCCGTGCTCGACGCCCGCTGCGGCCTTGCGCTCGGCGGCAACGATGTCTATCTGAACGTCGCCGGCGGCCTGCGCATCGTCGAACCGGCGGCCGACCTCGCGGTCGCCGCGGCCCTGGTGTCGTCGCTGGTCGACGTGCCCGTGCCCAAGGGAACCGTGGTGTTCGGCGAGGTTGGCCTGTCGGGCGAAGTGAGACCCGTGAGCCAGATGGAGGCTCGCCTGAAGGAAGCAGCCAAGCTCGGCTTCTGCCGGGCGCTGATGCCCGTTTCGTCGGGCGAGCGCGATCGGGGCGACGAGATCGCCGTGACGGCGATCGGCCGCCTCGGCGACATGGTCGCCGAGCTCGCGCCGACTCGGACGGGGCGCGGTCCACGATGAACGCGATCGACCTCGGGGTTCTCGCCGTGCTCGCGCTGTCGGCGATTCTCGCGTTCGCGCGCGGCTTCACGCGCGAGACGCTCGCGATCGGCGGCTGGATCGCCGCCGTGTTCGCGACCATCTATGGCTTCGAGTCGGTGCGGCCGTTCGCGGAACGATATATCGATCCCGGCTGGCTCTCCGACGTGGTCGCCGGCGCCGGGCTGTTCCTGGTCACGCTGCTGGTCGCGACCCTGCTTTCGCGCGCGATCGCCCATCGGGTGCAGGCGTCGATCCTGGGACCGGTCGATCGCTCGCTCGGCTTCGCCTTCGGCCTCGTGCGCGGCGCGGTCATCCCGTGCCTCCTCTATTTGCTGTACGTCCAGGTTGTCGTCCCGGAGGACCGCCCGCCGTGGGTGACCGAGGCGCGGACCCGACCGTTCGTCGAGCAGGGCGCGGCCCTGCTCCTGGCCCTGGCGCCGGCCAACGTGCGCGAGCGCACCGTGCTCGCCATCGAGCGCGCCGCGGGCGAGACCCGCGACGCGGTCGAGGCGAAGGAGCTCTATGACACGCTGACCGGACCGGGCGCCGGCGGCGCTGCGAACGACGGCGATGTCGGCTATAAGAGCGGCGATCGCCAGGATCTGAACCGACTGTTAGAGACGACGGAGTAGACCATCGACATGATGGACCCGCCCGACAAGTTCCGCGAAGAGTGCGGCATCTTCGGCATCATCGGTCACCCCGACTCGGCGGCGCACACGGCGCTCGGCCTCCACGCCCTGCAGCATCGCGGCCAGGAGGCGTGCGGCATCGTCAGCTACGATGGCGTCGTGTTCCATTCCCACCGCGGCCTCGGGCTGGTCAGCGACAATTTCGGCTCCGAGACGATCATCGGCCAGCTCAAGGGCCACGCCGCGATCGGCCACAATCGCTACGCGACCACCGGCGAGACGATCCTGCGCAACGTCCAGCCGCTGTTCGTCGACATCGCGGCGGGCGGGCTCGCCATCGCCCACAACGGCAACCTGACGAATGCGTACGAGCTGCGCCGATCCCTGGTCGCGCGCGGCAGCCTGTTCCAGTCGACGCTCGACACCGAGGTCATCGTCCACCTGGCGGCCGTCAGCACCCGCGCCAGCGTGACCGACCGTCTGGTCGACGCGCTCGACCAGACGATCGGCGCGTACGCGCTCGTCGCCCTGACCAACGACGCGTTGATCGGGGTGCGCGATCCCCTGGGTGTCCGGCCGCTGGTGCTCGGCCAGCTCGACGGCGCGACCATTCTGGCGTCCGAGACTTGCGCGCTCGACATCCTGGGCGCCCGGTTCGTGCGCGACGTCGAGCCGGGCGAAATGGTGGTGGCGCGCCGCGACGGCATCCAGAGCCTGCGCCCGTTCCGCGCCCGGCCCTACCGGTTCTGCGTTTTCGAGTACATCTACTTCGCCCGGCCCGACAGCCAGGTCGAGGGGCGCAGCGTCTACGAGGCGCGCAAGCGCATGGGCCGCGAGCTCGCGCGCGAGACGCCGACCGCGGCCGACGTCGTGGTGCCGGTGCCCGACTCGGGCGTGCCGGCCGCCATCGGCTACGCCTCCGAGGCCGGGATTCCGTTCGACCTCGGCATCATCCGCAACCACTACGTCGGGCGCACGTTCATCGAGCCGACCGACCGCATCCGCCATCTCGGCGTCCGGCTCAAGCACAACGCCAACCGCAGCGGGCTCGACGGCAAGCGGGTCGTCCTGGTGGACGATTCGATCGTGCGCGGCACGACCTCGATCAAGATCGTCGAGATGGTGCGCTCCGCCGGCGCGACCGAGGTCCACATGCGGATCGCCAGCCCGCCGACGACGAACTCGTGCTTCTACGGCGTCGACACGCCCAGGCGCCAGGAGCTGCTGGCCTCGCGCCTGAGCGTTCCCGAGATGGCGCGCCACATCGGGGTCGACAGCCTGGCCTTCCTGTCGATCGACGGGCTCTACCGCGCCTGCGATACGGCGGCGCGCGACGCGGCCGCGCCGTCGTTCTGCGACGCCTGCCTGACTGGCGACTATCCGATTCCGCTCATCGATCACGAGGGCGGCTCGGACGGCCGCCAGCTCTCGCTGCTCGAAGACCATCGCTGATGCCGGGTCGGCTCGCCGGCCGCGTCGCCCTGGTGACGGGCGCCTCGCGCGGGATCGGCGCAGCCGTCGCCGAGCGCTTCGCCCTGGAGGGCGCCCACCTCGTGCTCGTCGCGCGCACGGTCGGCGGGCTCGAGGAGGTCGATGACCGCATCCGCGCCAAGGGCGGCGGCGCGACCCTGGTGCCGCTCGACGTGACCGACGGGCCGGGCATCGACCGGCTGCGGGCGCCGCTCGCCGAGCGGTTCGGCCGGCTCGACGTGCTGGTCGGCAACGCCGCGATCCTGGGCGGGCTCGGCCCGCTCGGCCACTACTCGCCCGAGCGGTTCGAGCGCGTCATCGCGGTCAACCTGACGGCCAACTGGCGCCTGATGCGGAGCCTCGACCCGCTCTTGCGCGCCTCCGACGCGGGGCGGGCGATCTTCGTGACCTCGGGGGCCGCGCGCGGCGCCTTCGCCTACTGGTCGGCCTACGCCGCGAGCAAGGCCGGGCTCGAGGCCCTGGTGCGCGGCTGGGCCGCCGAGACGGCGCGGACCAGGCTCAGGGTCAACCTGCTCGATCCCGGCATCGTGCGCACGGCCATGCGCGCCGAGGCCATGCCTGGCGAGGACCCGACGACGCTGCCGGAGCCGGCCGCGCTCGGCGACGCCTTCGTCGCCCTGGCCGAGCCCGCGTGCAGGCGCCACGGCGAGATGGTCTACGCGGGGGCCTAGAGCAGCACCCGGTCGGCTGGCATCGCCATGGGCGATCCACCGACCGGGTAAAGCTGCTCTAGATACTTGAAACTCGAGCAATCTCATCCGCTCGAATTGAACCCGGCGGTTCAATCCGAGCGGATATTGCTCGATGCGTAAGGATTCTCGCCGCGCCGCATGATGAGCCGGATCGGCACGCCCGGCAGGTCGAAGGTCGAACGCAGGCGATTGACCAGGTACCGGCGGTAGGAATCGGGCAGGGCGTCGGGCCGGTTGCCGAACAGCGCGAAGGTCGGCGGCCGGGTCTTGGCCTGGACCGCGTAGCGCAGCTTGATGCGCCGGCCGGCGACGATCGGCGGCGGGTTCTCGGCAAGGACGTCCGCGAGCCAGCGGTTGAGCCGGCCCGTCGGCACGCGCCGGTTCCACACGTCATAGGCGGCGAACACGGCGGGCATCAGGCGATCGACGCCGCGCCCGGTCAGGGCGGACAGCGTCACCACCGGAACGCCGCGCACGTCGGGCATGCCGTGCTCGAGCGCGTGGCGCATCGCCGCCAGGGCGCCTCGACGGTCCTCGACCAGGTCCCACTTGTTGACGACGATAACCAGCGCGCGGCCTTCCTCGGCGACGGCGCCGGCGATCACCAGGTCCTGGCGGTCGAACGCCATGGTCGCGTCGACGACCAGGGCGACGACATGAGCGAGATCGAGCGCGCGCCGCGCCTCGGCGACCCCCAACCGCTCGAGGTCCTCGACGACGCGGGCCCGGCGGCGCAGGCCGGCCGTGTCGACCAGACGGACCGGGCGCCCGCGCCAGGACCAGGGCGCGGTCACCGCGTCGCGGGTAACCCCCGGTTCCGGTCCGGTCAGGACACGCTCTTCCCCGAGCAGACGATTGACGAGGGTCGATTTGCCGACGTTGGGGCGACCGACGATGGCCAGGGCCAGCGCTGCCTCGGCCTCGGCGCCGTCCTGCTCCCCGGCGCCTGGCTCGGCCGCCTCGACGAGGGGCGCCAGCGCGTCGTAGAGCGCGCCGAGCCCCTGGCCGTGCTCGGCCGACACGGCGATCGGATCGCCGAGGCCGAGCGCGTGGGCTTCCGCCACGCCGGATATCGCGGCCTTCGACTCGGCCTTGTTGGCGATCAGGATCACCGGCGTCGGAAGCTTGCGCATCGCCTGGGCGAAGTGCCGATCGAGCGGGGTGAGCCCGGCCTGGGCGTCGATCACCAGCAGGATGGCGTCGGCGCCTTCGAGGGCGCGGCGCGTTTGTGCCTGCATGCGGCCCACCAGGCTGTCGGGATCGGCCTCCTCGAGGCCCGCCGTGTCGACGATCGTGAACCGGAGCGGCCCGAGCCGGGCGCGGCCTTCGCGCCGGTCGCGGGTCACCCCCGGGGTCGGGTGGACGATCGCCGCGCGCTTGCCGACCAGCCGGTTGAACAGCGTCGACTTGCCGACGTTGGGGCGGCCGACGACGACGACCTTGAACGTCATGCTTTTCAGCGCAGCGCGACCAGCCCGGCGGCACGGGTCAGGACGTAGACGGCGCCGTCGGCCGCCACCGGCGGCACCTCGACGCCATCGCCGACGTCGATCTGCCCCAGGAGCCGTCCGGTGTAGGGCGACACCGCGAGCACCCTGCCGTTCGTGCCGGCGACGATCAACCGATCGCCGGCCAGGATCGGGCCGGCCCAGGCGATCGGATCGGATTCGTCCTCCGGGTCGCCGTAGCGCGGCAACTGGGCGATCCAGCGCACGCGCCCGTCGGTCCACGACAGGCACAGCAAGATGTCCTGCTCGTCGACGATGTAGAGGTAGTCGCCGGCGACCCACGGCGTCTGGTTGCTGGCGATGTCGGCGTCCCACACGATGACGCCGGCGCGCAAGTCGAACGCCGCGAGCCGACCGCCGTAGCTCGCCGCGAACACCCGGCCGCGATCGATGACCGGGTCGCCATTGATGTCGTTGATCGCGCCGAGGGACTGCAGGGGGCTGGCATAGCTCAGCGAATCGGTCCACGCGACGATGCCGTTCTCGACCTTGAGCGCGTAGACCTCGCCCGAGGAATAGGCGACGACGACGACGCCGGCGCCGACCGCGGGGCTCGCGCCGCCCAGGAGCCCGGCAACCTCCTCGATGCCGCGGTGCTCCCATAGCACCTCGCCCGTCGCGCCGTCGAGCGCGACCAGCCGGTTGTCCACGGTGACAGCGAACACGCGCCCGCCGCTGAAGGCGGGCGCGGCGCGCAGCGGCGGCCCGACGCGACGCCGCCACAGCAGAGCGCCGTCCCGGCCGGAAAACGCCAGCACCTCGCCGTAGCCGGTGGCGGCGAACAGCCGGCCTCCGCCGAAGGCGAGCCCGCCTCCGAGCCCGCCTTCGTCGTCGCCCTCCGGGGTCGTGTCGACCCGCCAAAGGCGGCGGCCGTCCGCGGTCGAGAACGCGGCGACCGTGCCCGTCGCGTCCATGGTGAACACGGTCCCCAGCGCGACCACCGGCGTCGACAGGATGCGCTCGTCCCTGGAGTCGCCCTGGCCGACGTCGACGCGCCAGCGGGGCGTCAGGGGGCCGGGCGCCTCGACGTGATACATGGCGTGATCGGCGACCCCGCTGGACTGCGGCCAGTTCGGGGTCGGGATCGGGGCCGGCAGACGCACGGGCACGGCCGCGAGCTCCGCGTCGACCTCGAGCCCGCGGTCGAGCAGCATGATCGATATCCGTTCGCCGGGCAGCGGCGGCGGCTCGGTGGACCCGAACCAGTCGTCCGACAGGCTCTCGCACCCGCTGAGCGCGGCGGCGGCGCAGACGATGGCGAGCCAGCGCGCGCCGGTCACGGCTGAAGCCCGGATGCCCCCAGGCTCGCCGCGAGCTCCGCGGCACGCGCCCGCACGCCCAAGGGCGCGTCGGCGTCGCCCGCCAGCTCGGCGAAGATCGCGGCCGCGCCGGCCAAATCGCCCGTGCGCAGGGCGAGCAGGCCCTCGAGCTCGCGCGCCGGGGCCCTGAGCGGCGAGCCGGGCGCGAGCAACGGCGCGAGGCGGGTGCGGACCTCGGCCGGATCGCCGTCGTCGACGGTGAGCAAGGCGCCCGAGAACCGGGCGATGCCCTGCAGGAACGGCTCGCCGTCGGGATCGGTCACCAGGGCGTCGAACGCGGCGAGCGCGGCCGCGCGCTCGCCCGCCGCCGCGTAGGCCTGGGCGGAGCGCAGCCGGGCCAGATCCGCGAAGCCCCCGGGAGCGTCCTCGGCCATGGCCGCGAAGGCCTCGGCCGCCTCGGCGTGTCGCCCGGCGCTCGCCAGCTCGCCCGCCGTGACGAACGAGGCCGCGGCCGCGGCGCGGCGGGATTCGCGCCACTCGCGCCAGCCTGAATAGCCGGCCGCCGCGAGGACCACGACGACGGCGACCGCGATGACCGCCTTGCCCCAGCGCCGCCACAGACGGGCCAGCTCGTCCTTGCGGACTTCCTCGTCGACCTCGCGAAAGATGTCGGCCACCGGCTTGTCCCTGGTTGCCCTGAACGGCCGGCTACCTTATCCGCGTCGCGGGTCGGCGTAAACGTACGCCGGCCGGTTCAGGCGATCAGGCGGAAATGGGCGTCGAGCTCCTCGGGAGGGATCGGGTAGTCGACGCCGTCGCGGGCGTTGAGCAGCCGATCCGGGGCGATTCGCGCGAGACGGAGCTGAATTTGAACGGCCGAGCGCATGGAGAATCCCGCTTTCCACGTGAGCGCGGTGACCGCCTTGCCGTTGCGCGAGCCGAGGATGCGCTCGATGCGCTCCGGCGTGACCTTGGCCTTGATCGCGAGGGCGGTCTTGACGAAGCGCACGTCGCCCGCCGCAAGCGCGCTGCCCAGGGCCTCGTCGTCCGCTTCCCCCGGCGATCGGCCGTCCTGGAACGCCTGCTCGCCGGCCGCCGGCTCGCCGGTCGCCAGGCCCTGCTCGATGCGCTCCCGGACCGCGCGGCGCACCGCCTTCGTCGCCTCCGCCGGCAAGTCGTGGCGCTCCTCGAGGCTGCGTAGCAGCGCGAAGGACACGAACGTCGCGATCCGGCCGACGGCGCGGACGCTGAGCTCGCCGCGACGGACGAGAGGGGTGTGCCAGGCCTCTTTGGGAGGCGCCCGGTCGATGATGCGGTCGAGCGTCTCCTCGCGGATCTGCGCGCTCGGGTTGGCCAGGAGTTCGGCCACGGCCGCGTCGTCGTCGGCCGCAGCGATCGCGTCGACGACCGCCGAGCCGACCGCGGCGCGCCGCGCCACCGCCGCCAGCGCCCCCTGGACTGGATCGGACGCGATGATCTCGAGCAGGTCGTCGTCGGACAACAGCGGCGAATACTCGAGCACCGGCGCCGCGACGACGATCTCCGCGTCCATGGCCAGGCGCCGGACGAGGCCGCGCGGCAGGTTGTCGCAACGCTTGATCTCCTCGGCGACGACGCGGCGCACCCGTGGCAGGTGATCGGCCGCCAGCTTCTCGATCACCTGCAGCGTCAGCCGGGCGATCTTGTCGGTCGTCTCGGCCGGCAGGTGCGGCGCGAGTCGCCCGATCTTGAGCGCGAGCTCGTAGCGAACCTCGTCGTCGCGGTCGTCGGCGAGCAGCGCGTCGGCGTGGCGCGGGGTCGCCGGATTCGCGGCGATCCGCCGGCGTACCCTGGCGTCCTCGTCCTCGGCCAGGAAGTAAAGGATTTCCGGGCGGGCGTCCGGCCGGGCGGCGAGCCGCCGCCGCCGCTTGACGTCCTCGCCGCCGGCGACCGATTTCGCCGTCTCGTACTCGGCGAGCGTCGGCCCGCGGTTGAGCAGTCGTTTCAGCATGACGATCGTCCTTCCCGTTCGGTCTCGTCCCGCGCGCCGTCCGAACTGTGCACGTGGCGGCCCCGGCCCGCGTTCTTCGCGGCATAGAGCGCCGCGTCGGCCGCCGCGAGCAGGGTGTCGATGTCGCTGGCCTCGTGGCCCGATCGGCTGGCGACACCGATCGACAGCCCGAGCGGCTTCGCCCCCGACGGGCTGTGCACGCCGAGCGAGCCCGACGCGACGCCGATCTCCTCCGCCTTGGCGCGGGCGTGGGGTTCGTCCATGTCGTCGCACCACACGGCGAACTCGTCGCCGCCGAGTCGCGCGACCACGTCGGCGCTGCGGAACCGCGTCAGCAGCAGGTCCGCGACGGCCTTGAGCGCCGCGTCGCCCGCCGCGTGCCCGGCCCCGTCGTTGACCTGCTTGAAGTGATCGAGGTCGATGTAGAAGACGCTCGTCGCGCTGTCGCGGCGCTGGGCGAGCGCGCCCCGGCGCGCGATCTCCTCGCGAAACGCGCGGCGGTTGAGCAGGCCGGTCAGGGCGTCGAGCCGCGACAGGCGGCGTATCGACTCGTGGCCACGAACCTGCTCGATCGTGAGGCCGACCGCGTCGGCGACGCCGACGACGATGGCGCGTTCCTCGTCCGCCGAGCCGTGGCCCGCGCGGCGACCCATGCACAGGGCGCCGTTGACGCGCCCGCGCGATCGCGTCGCGACCAACAGGATCTCGAAACCTTCCCCGACCAGACCGCGCAGCCCGTCCTCGATGCCCGGGCCGAGGTGGGCGGCGGTGACGGAGGCAAGCCAGGGCGGCACCTCGCCGGCCGCGGCGGCGGCGCGCACGTCGCCGTCCTCGATGGCGTAGAGCGCGATGAAATCGGCCCCGGTGGCTTCGGCGAGCGCGACCGCCGCGCCGTCGAGCATCGACCCGATGTCCGGCTCGTCGCGCATGGCGCCGACGACCTGGGCGACGGCGTGCTCGCGTCGACGCAGACGAATCAGCTCGGCTTCGCGCGAGCGTTCGATCGTCACGTCGCGCCAGACGCCGCGCGCGCCTCGCGGACCGCCGCCCGCGCCGAACACGGGCAAGGCCGAGGCGAGCACGCAGGCCAGCGATCCGTCCGCGGTGATCAGGTGAAGCTCCTGATCGGTCACCGGCAGGTCGGTCCTGAACGGGTCGATCAAGGGCCGCCGGTGCGCCGGGTCCAGCAAGGTCGCCGGGTCGCGGCCGACCAACACGCCGGCGCGGTAGCCGAGGGCCCCGGCCGGCGAGACGAAGATGAAGCTGCCGTCGGGCCCGGTCTCCCACAGGAAGTCGCCGACGCAGGCGGCGAAGTCCTTGTAGCGCTGGCGCGATTCGACGAGGGCGTCACGCAGGCCGTGGCCTGGCCCGACGTCGCGCCCGAGCACGAGGACGGCCGGCGCCCGCTCACCCGTCGGCACCATGACGACGTCGAGGGTCGCGCCGTGCCAGCCCAACGCGAGCTGCGCCGCCACCTGGGTCTCGATCACGCGCAACGCGCAATCGCGCGCGCCGCCGGTCGCGCCCTCGCCCCAGGCCTCGGCCAGCTCGAGCGCCTCGGCGTTGGCCAGGCTCGGCCGCCCGTCGCCATCGAGCAGGACCGCCGGGCCTGGATAGGCCACCAGCAGCGCACGCGCGTCGAGCCGGGCGTCGACGGCGATGTCGCGGACGGGTTCGTCGAACAGCTTCGAAGGGTTGACCATGGCGGCAGTCGAGGCTGAGTTTCCGCCCCGACTGTCGCCCGGCGCCCGTTAAGGTCGCGTAAAGCCGTGGCGGAGCCTTGCCACGGCGCGACCGCGCGGTCACCCTGGGGTCATGACGATGGCCGCCGGCGAACCGCTCCTCGACCACGTTGACGTCTGGATCTTCGACCTCGACAACACGCTTTATCACGCCCGGCACAGCCTGTTCGACCAGGTTGACGTGCGCATCGGCCGGTTCATCGAAGGGCTGCTCGGCGTCGATGCCGACGCGGCGCGCCGGGTCCAGAAGGAATACTTCCGCGCCCATGGCACGACGCTGCGCGGCCTGATGGACCGCCACGGCATCGACCCGATCGCCTTCCTCGACTTCGTCCACGACATCGACTACGGCGCGATCCCGCCGTCCGCGACGCTCGCCGCCGCCCTCGACGGCCTGCCTGGCCGCAAGCTGATCTTCACCAACGGCACCGTCGAGCACGCCCAGCGCGTCACGGAGCGACTCGGCGTCGGCCATCACTTCGACGGCGTGTTCGACATCGTCGACTCGGGCTACGTGCCCAAGCCGCGCCCCGAGCCCTACAGGGCGATGTGCGAACGGCACGGCGTCGCGCCGCGCCGCGCTGCCATGTTCGAGGACATCGCGCGCAACCTCGCGCCGGCGCACGCCATGGGCATGTCCACGGTCTGGATCAGGACCGACAGCGCGTGGGGCCGCGAGGGCTCCGACGGCGCCCACGTCCACCACGCGACCGACGACCTCGCCGTATGGCTCGACGCGCTCGTCGCGCGCAGGCGGGCGGTCGCGGTCCGGTCCCGTTGACAGGCACAGGGCCACCGCTAGGTTGGGGCGTGGAGAGGGGAGTCGGGATGAGCGACGAGGCGATCAGGGCCGCGATCGAGGCGGCGTGGCAGACGCGCGACGCGCTCTCGCCGCGAACCAAGGGCGTGGCGCGCGAGGCCGTCGAGGCCGCGCTGGAGGGACTCGACCAGGGCCGGCTCCGCGTCGCCGAGAACGTCGATGGCCAGTGGTGCGTCAACCAGTGGCTCAAGATGGCCGTGCTGCTGTCGTTCCGCTTGACCGATTCGACCGTCATGCCCGGCGGCCCAGGCGCCCGGGGCGTCTGGTTCGACAAGGTCGCGAACAAGTTCGACGGCTGGGACGACGCGCGGTTCCGCGCCGCCGGGTTCCGCGCCGTGCCGGACTGCGTCGTGCGCCGCTCGGCCTATATCGCGCCCGGCGTCGTCCTGATGCCGAGCTTCGTCAACGTCGGCGCCTATGTCGA
>JBBDQV010000071.1:0-8390 GCA_040905845.1 Alphaproteobacteria bacterium
CCGAGCGGCGGCGCGCGCCGGCGCGAGGAACGGCGGGTTGGTCATGACGTGATCCGCGCATCCGGAGCCGAGGTCCGCCGGCCAGCGCCCGGCCACGGCGCCGACCCGGAACCGGACCCGGTCGGCGACGCCGTTCGCCCGCGCGTTGCGCCGGGCGAGACGGATCAAGGCCGCGTCGCTGTCGACCCCGATCACGCGGCATCCGGGCACGCGCCAAGCGAGGCAGAGCGCCGCCGCGCCGACGCCGCTGCCGAGGTCGAGCACCAGATTGCCGGTGGCCGCCGGCACGGCCGCGGCGAGCAGGACCGTGTCGGTCGTCGCGCGCAACCCTTCCGGCGCCTCGCGCAGCCGCACGCGCCCGCCGAGCAGCCCGTGCTCCGGCGCCGGCTTCGGCACGTCAGGCCGGATCG
The DNA here is from genome assembly GCA_040905845.1 of Alphaproteobacteria bacterium. Lineage (GTDB taxonomy): Bacteria > Pseudomonadota > Alphaproteobacteria > SP197 > SP197 > VGDP01. The sequence goes on from JBBDQV010000071.1 coordinate 411, forward strand.
AGCTCGCCCGCCTCGGCGAGCACGCGCCGGGCGCTCGCCGCGTCCTCCTCGGGGACGACGAGCCGGCGCGGGATGGCGCCGATGCTGCCCTCGACCGCGCTGGTGTGGGCGTCGAGGACGATGGCGTCGATGCCGGCGTCGGCCAGCAGGGCGACGAGCCACGACAGGCGAACGAGATCGTTGGTGCGCACCAGTTCGAACATTCGCGTGATCGCCACGCCCCGCCTTGTCGCGTCACCGGGCTCTGCTATGCTCGCGAACCCGGCTGAACGTCATGCTCGCCGGGCGCCACGGCCGCGTCAAGGAAACGGAGCCGACGTGTCGATCTTGCCGTCCGCCGACGAGGACAGGGCGCGCGCCACGCGCGCGACGCTTGACCGCCTGCACGCGCTCGTCGCCGACGATCTCGCCGCGGTCAACCGGGTCATCGTCGAGCGCATGCACAGCCCGGTGGCGCTCATACCCCAACTCGCCGGTCACATCATCGCGGCGGGCGGCAAGCGGGTGCGGCCGATGCTGACGCTGATCGCGGCGCGGTTGTGCGGCTATCGCGGCCGACGCCACGTCGAGCTGGCCGCGTGCGTCGAGTTCATCCACACCGCGACGCTGCTGCACGACGACGTGGTCGATGAGAGCGATCTCAGGCGCGGCAGCGCCACGGCGAACGCGCTGTGGGGCAACAAGGCGAGCGTGCTCGTCGGCGATTTCCTGTTCAGCCGTTCGTTCCAGCTCATGGTCGGCGACGGCTCGCTCAAGGTGCTCGGCATCCTGGCGGACGCCTCGGCCGTGATCGCCGAGGGCGAGGTGCTCCAGCTCGCCACCGCCAACGACGTCGGCACCGACGAGGAGGCGTACATGGCCGTCATCGCGGCCAAGACGGCGAAGCTGTTCTCGGCCGCGTGCCGGCTCGGCGCCGTGGTCGCCGACCGCCCGGCGGTCGAGGAGCACGCGCTGCAGAGCTACGGCCAGAACCTCGGCATCGCGTTTCAGCTCGTCGACGACGCGCTCGATTACTCGGCGCGCGAGGCCGAGCTCGGCAAGCGCGTCGGCGACGACTTCCGCGACGGCAAGCTGACGCTGCCGGTCGTCCTCGCCTACCGCCGGGGCACCGAGGACGAGCGCCGGTTCTGGCGCCGCACCCTCGAGGACCGCGAGCAGGACGACGCCGATCTGGACCAGGCGATCCGACTGCTCGAGCGCCACGGCACGATCAAGGACACCATCGACCGGGCGCGCCACTACGCCGCGGTGGCGCGCGACGCGCTCGCCCTGTTCGACGACAGCGAGGCGAAGGATGCGTTGACCGACCTGCTCGACTTCGTGGTCGAGCGGGCGCACTGAGAGGGCCAATGACGAGCGAAAGCGGCGGCGGGACGGCGGTCGTTGTCGGGGTCGGCGGCGGGCTGGGCGCGGCGCTGGTGCGCCGGTTCGCGGCCGCCGGCATGGCCGTGGTCGCCTCGGCGCGCGGCTCGGGGACGATCGACGCGCTGGTCAAGGAGATCGCAAGCAAGGGCGGGCGCGCGCTCGCCGTCCCGGCGGACTCGGTCGACGAGGCCCAGGTGGTCAACCTGTTCCGCGCGACGACGACATCGTTCGGGCCGCCCGACCTCGTCGTCTACAACGCCGGCGCGTTTCGGCCGAAGTCGATCCTGGAGACGACGCCCGAGGATGTCGAGACTTGCTTCCGTGTCGGCGCGCTCGGCGGCTTCCTGGTCGGGCGCGAGGCGGCCAAGGCGATGGTCGCGCGTGGCTCGGGCACCATCATCTTCACCGGCGCCACCGCGGCGCTGCGCGGCAGCGCGCGCTTCTTCAACCTCGCGGTCGGCAAGTTCGCCCTGCGCGCGCTGGCCCAGAGCATGGCGCGCGAGCTGGGCCCGAAGGGCGTTCACGTCGCGCACGTCGTCGTCGACGGCCAGATCGCCGGGCCGTACTACCGGGACCTCAAGAAGGAGCGCGGCCCCGACGCCTTGCTCGAGCCCGACGCGATCGCCGAGACCTACTGGCAGGTTCACCGCCAGCACCGCAGCGCCTGGACCCAGGAGCTCGACCTCAGGCCCTGGGTCGAGAAGTTCTGAGCGACAGTCCGACGCCCTCACCCGCTCGCCGCGCTCGCACCCTCTCCCGCCTGGCGGGAGAGGGTCGTGTCTACGCCGCCAGCCGCATCTCGGGTACCTCGCCCTCGACGATGAGCGGCGCGCTCGTCGCCGCGCGCACCTGATCGACGCTGACGCCCGGCGCGCGCTCGCGCAGGATGAGCCCGTCCTTCGAGGGCTCGATGACCGCCATGTCCGTGACCACGAGGCTCACGGGGCGCACCGAGGTCGCCGGAAGCGTCAGCTCCGGCACGATCTTCGGCTTGCCCTTCTGGGTATGCGCCATGGCGACGATGACGCGCCTGGCGCCCGACACCAGGTCCATGGCGCCGCCCATGCCGGGCACCAGCTTGCCCGGCACCATCCAGTTGGCGAGCCGCCCGTGGCTGTCGACCTCGAGCCCGCCGAGCACGGTCATGTCCAGGTGCCGCCCGCGGATCAGCGCGAAGGACATGGCCGAGTCGAAGGCCACGGCGCCCGGCAACGCCGAGACGAAGCCACCGCCGGCGTCGGTCAGGTGCCTGGCCTCCATGCCCTCGGGCGGGCGCGCGCCGAACCCGATGATGCCGTTCTCGGACTGGAAGAATACGCGGAGCCCGGCGGGAACGTGGTTCGCGACCAGCGTCGGAACGCCGATGCCAAGGTTGACGAGCGTGCCGTCCCTGAGTTCGAGCGCGACGCGTCGGGCGATGATCTGTGTCGGCTCCATGAGGCGCTCCTCGGTCAATGCGTGCGGCTGATCAGGTGGTCGACGAGCACGCCGGGCGTGTGCACCGCGTCGGGCGGGATGACGCCCACGGGCACGATCTCGTCGGGCTCGGCGATGACCAGCTCGGCGGCCATCGCCATCAGCGGGTTGAAGTTGCGCGCCGTGAGCGCGTAGGCGAGGTTGCCGTTGTAGTCGGCCGAGCGCGCCGCGATCAGAGCGACGTCGGCCTCGATCGGCAGCTCGACCAGGTAAGTCCGGCCGTCGATGTCGATGGTCCGCTTGCCGTCCTGGACCAGGGTGCCGACGCCGGTGCGCGTGATGACTCCACCGAGCCCGCAGCCGGCGGCGCGCACCCGCTCGGCCAGCGTGCCCTGGGGCACCAGGTCGACCGCGATCGTGCCCGCGATCATGCGGCTCTGGGTCTCCGGGTTGGTGCCGATGTGCGAGGTGATCGCCTTGGCGACGCAGCCCGCGCTGATCAGCTTGCCGATGCCGACGCCCGGGCGCGCGGTGTCGTTGGCGATGACCGTGAGCCCCTTGGCCCCGCGCGCGACCAACGCGTCGATGATCCGCTCGGGCGTGCCGACGCCCATGAAGCCGCCGATCATGACGACGGCGCCGTCGGCCACCTTGGCCGCAGCCTCCTCGGGCTTGATCGCCGAGATCATCGCATCCCCCGTGCGGCTATGCCGTTCGTCTCCGGCGCCGGGAGTCTATCGCACTCGGAGGCGTCTGGGCACCCGTCAGGTCAGACTCGCTATCCCTCGGTCTTGGCCTGGGCCTCGGCGAACGACTTCTTGGCCTCGGGCGAGGCCTCCTTCTGGTGCCTGGCCTGCCACTCCTTGTAGGGCATGCCGTAGATAATCTCGCGCGCGCGTTCGTAGTCGATCGTCTCGCCGCGCTCCCCGGCCGCGGCGACGTACCACTTGCCGAGGCAGTTGCGGCAGAAGCCGGCCAGGTTCATCACGTCGATGTTCTGCACGTCGGCGCGGGCGCGGAAGTGCTCGACCAGGCGGCGGAACACGGCGGCCTCTATTTCGGTGCGGGTCTTGTCATCCATGGCGGTGCTCCCTACGTCCGCTTGATGTGGGGGGTGCGGTGCCCCTAGAGCAATATCCGATCAGATTGAACAACGAGGTTCAACCCGATCGGATGAAATTGCTCTAGATTAAACGATCTAGAGCAGCTTTATCCGATCGGCTGATCGCCGGAGGCGAGTTCCCTCGACCGGATGCTGCTCTGGCCAAGCTCTATCCTGCCCGAGAGACCCGCCCGGCGCCACCATCCATGTACCGTCCCAGCCGTCGATCCGCGCGCGCTCCCGGCCCCGCCGCCCTGCCGGCGGGGGATTGGAGCACGTGGCGCACTCTGGCGACGCTCGCGCCCCACCTGTGGCCGCGGGGCCAGCTCGAGTTGCGGGCCCGGGTCGTCGGCGCGCTGCTGCTCCTGGTTGGTGCCAAGGTCGCCAACGTCTACGTCCCGGTCCTCTACAAGCACGCGATCGACGCGCTCGGCGCGCCCTTGGGCGTCGCGGTCGTGCCCGTGGGCCTGATCGTCGCCTACGGCCTGGTGCGCTCGCTCGCCCAGGCGTTCGCCGAACTGCGCGACGCTGTGTTCGCCAAGGTCGGCCAGCGGGCGATCCGGCACACGGCGCTGGCGACCTTCCGGCACCTGCACGCGCTGTCGCTCGCCTTCCACCTCGATCGCCAGACCGGCGGGCTCAATCGCGCCATCGAGCGCGGCGTCAAGGGCATCGAGTACCTGCTGTCGTTCATGCTGTTCAGCATCGTGCCGACGCTGGTCGAGATCGGCATGGTGTGCGGCCTGCTGTGGTACCTGTTCGACTGGCGCTTCGCGCTCGCCACCCTCATCACCATCGGCGCCTACCTGATCTTCACCATCGGCATCACCGAGTGGCGCACCAAGTTCCGCCGCGCCATGAACGAGATGGACGGCCAGGCCAACACCAAGGCGATCGACAGCCTGCTCAACTACGAGACCGTCAAGTACTTCGGCAACGAGGCGCACGAGGCGCGCCGCTACGACGACGCGCTCGCCGATTACGAGGTCGCCGCGGTCAAGAGCAAGGCGAGTCTGTCGCTGCTCAACGTCGGCCAGGGCCTGATCATCGCGCTCGGCCTGATCGCCGTCATGACCATGGCGGCCCAGGGCATCGTCGCCGGCCGGCTCACCCTCGGCGACTTCGTGCTCGTCAACAGCTACCTGATCCAGCTCTACATGCCGCTCAACCTGATGGGCATGGTTTACCGCGAGGTCAAACAGTCGCTGATCGACATGGAGCAGATGTTCCGGCTCGCCGAGATCGAGCCCGCGATCCAGGACCGGCCGGGTGCCAGGGCGCTGGCCCCGGGGCCGGGCGAGGTCGAGTTCGACCGCGTGAGCTTCGCCTACCGCCCCGACCGGCCGATTCTCGAGGACGTCTCTTTCGGCGTCGGCGGCGGTCGCAAGGTCGCCATCGTGGGCCCGAGCGGGGCGGGCAAGTCGACGATCTCCCGGCTCCTGTTCCGGTTCTACGACGTGGACGGCGGCGCGATCCGCATCGATGGCCAGGACATCCGCGAGCTGACCCAGGACTCGGTGCGCGCCGCCATCGGCATCGTTCCCCAGGACACGGTGCTGTTCAACGACACGATCTACTACAACATCGCCTACGGCCGCCCGGGCGCGACCCCCTCGGAGGTCGAGGAAGCGGCCCGCTTGGCCAAGGTCCATGACTTCGTCATGACCATGCCCGACGGCTACTCAACGCGCGTCGGCGAGCGCGGGCTCAAGCTCTCGGGCGGCGAGAAGCAGCGCGTCGCCATCGCGCGCACCATCCTCAAGGGACCGCGCATCCTGCTGTTCGACGAGGCGACCTCGGCGCTCGACACGCGGACCGAGCGCGAGATCCAGCGCAGCCTCGACGAGGTCTCGCGCCAGCGCACCACGCTGGTCATCGCCCACCGCCTGTCCACCGTGGTCGACGCCGACGAGATCGTCGTGCTCGATGGCGGCCGCACCGTCGAGCGCGGCCGGCACGCCGATCTGTTGGCCCGCGACGGGCTCTACGCCGCCATGTGGTGGCGCCAACAGGAGGCGGAGGGCGACGTGCCCGGCGAACCCGCGGCCGCGGCGGCGCTCGGGGACTAGCTCAGGGGTGGTTGCGGAGCCAGCGACGCTGCCTCATTCTGCGCCTCCCGCGATCGCCCGCCACGGAGACCTTCCATGCCCAGGCCCCAGCCCCACGCCGTCCAACGGGTCGGACTCGTCGGCGGCGGCGTCATCGGCAGCGGCTGGGCGGCGTATTTCCTGGCGCGCGGCCTCGACGTCACGGCGACCGATCCGCACCCCGAGGGCGAGGCGCGCATCCGAGCCTCGGTCGGCAACGCCTGGCCGGCGCTCGAGCGCCTCGGGCTGTCGCCCGGCGCCGACATGCGCCGGCTCAAGTTCGCCAAGGATCTGGCCGGCGCGGTCGGCGACGCCGATTTCATCCAGGAGAGCGCGACCGAGAACGAGGACCTCAAGACCAAGCTGATGGCGGAGATCGACGCCGCGGCGCGGCCCGACGTGATCATCGCGTCCTCGACGTCGGGTCTGCTGCCGAGCCGGTTCCAGAGATTGGCCCGGCAGCCCGACCGCATCCTGGTCGGCCATCCGTTCAATCCGGTCTACCTGCTGCCGCTCGTCGAGGTCGTCGGCGGCGCCGCGACGGCGGAGCACGCCAAGGACTGGGCGGTCGCGTTCTACAACAGCATCGGCAAGCGCGCGCTCAAGTGCCGCCGGGAGGTCGCCGGGTTCATCTCGGACCGGCTCCAGGAGGCGCTGTGGCGCGAGGCCTTGCACCTGGTCAACGACGGCATCGGCACGACCGAGGAGGTCGACGACGCGATCCGCTTCGGACCGGGCCTGCGCTGGGCCTTCATGGGCTCGTTCCTGACCTATCACCTGGCGGGCGGCGACGCCGGCATGGCGCACTTCATCGAGCAGTTCGGCCCGGCGCTCGAGCTGCCGTGGACCAACCACAAGGGCCCGCCGATGACCCGCGAGCTCGCCGACAAGCTGGTCGCCGGCACGCGCGCGCAGGCCGCCGGCCTGAGCGTCAAGGAGATCGAGCGCAAGCGCGACGACGTGCTGCTCGGCATCATGGAGTTGCTGAACGAGCGCTGGTATACGAAACGCTAGGACAAGGGAGGACATCGGCATGAACACCGAAGTCGTCGTCAGTTGCGCGCTGACCGGCGCGGGCGACACCACCGGCAAGAGCAACCTGGTGCCCATCACGCCCAAGCAGGTCGCCGAGGCCGGCATCGAGGCGGCGAAGGCGGGCGCCTCGATCGTCCACTGCCACGTGCGCGAGCCCGACGGCAAGCCGAGCCGCAAGCCGAAGCTCTACAAGGAAGTGTGCGACCGCATCCGCGATTCGGGCGTCGACGTCATCATCAACTTGACATGCGGCATGGGCGGCGAGTTGACGCTCGACAAGAACGATCCGATGAAGTTCGACCCCAAGGGCACCGACCTCGCCTCGGCCGACGAGCGCATCGAGCACCTCGAGCTGTGCATGCCCGAGCTCGCCACGCTCGACTGCGGCACGCTCAACTTCGGCGACACCGACGGCATGGCCATTTTCCCGCCGAGCGTGCTCCGCCACATGGCGAAGCGCATGAAGGAAATGGGCGTGAAGCCCGAGATGGAGGTGTTCGACACCGGCCATCTGTGGTTCGCCAAGCAGCTCGTCCACGAGGGGCTGATCGAGGGCACGCCGATGTTCCAGATCTGCCTGGGCATCCCGTGGGGCGCGCCGGCCGACACCCAGAGCATGAAGAACATGCGCGACATGCTGCCGCCGGGCGCGTTCTGGGCCGGCTTCGGCATCTCGCGCATGCAGATGCCCATGGTCGCCCAGGCGGTGCTGCTCGGCGGCAACGTGCGGGTCGGGCTCGAGGACAACATCTACCTCGAGCGCGGCAAGCTCGCGACCAACGCCCAGCTCGTCGAGAAGGCGGTCCGCATCATCGAGCTGCTCGGCGCGCGCGCGGTGACGCCCAAGGAGGCGCGCGGCAAGCTCGGGTTGAAGCCGCTCAACTAGGGCGGATTTCGTTGACATGGCGTGACAACCCTCACCTGCCCTCTCCCCCCAATGGGGGGAGAGGGTTGCGCAGGGTTGGCGCGGCAACC
>JBBDQV010000072.1:0-8286 GCA_040905845.1 Alphaproteobacteria bacterium
GCGAAGGCGGCCGCACCGTCGGCGCCGGCGTCGTCGCCCAGATCATCGAGTAGGCGTGCGGACCCGCTACGGCATTCGAGAACAGTCCACGGACGAAGGGCGAGGAAAAGGTTAGCACCATGGCGGGCCAAAACATCCGTATCCGCTTGAAGGCGTTCGACCACCGCCTTCTAGACCAGTCGACCGGCGAAATCGTCTCGACCGCCAAACGCACCGGCGCCGAGGTGCGCGGCCCGATCCCGCTGCCAACGCGCATCGAGCGCTTCACGGTCCTGCGCGGCCCCCACGTCGACAAGAAATCGCGCGAGCAGTTCGAGATCCGCACCCACAAGCGGTTGCTCGACATCATCGACCCGACGCCCCAGACCGTCGATGCCCTGATGAAGCTCGACCTCGCGGCCGGCGTCGACGTGGAGATCAAGCTCTAGGAGCGGCGCCATGAGAACCGGATTGATCGCCCAGAAGGTCGGCATGACGCGCGTGTTCACGGAGCAGGGCGCCCACGTGCCCGTCACGGTGCTCAAGGTCGACGGCTGCCAGGTCGTCGCGCGGCGCACGAAGGAGCAGGACGGCTACGAGGCGGTCCAGCTCGGCGCCGGCACGGTCAAGGTGAAGAACCTGACCAAGGCGGATCGCGGGCACTTCGCCAAGGCCAAGGTCGAGCCGAAGCGCCGGCTGGTCGAGTTCCGCGTCGCGTCCGATGCCATGCTCGAGGTCGGCGCGCAGCTGTCGGTCGAGCACTTCGTGCCGGGCCAGTTCGTCGACGTGACCGGCACCACGCGCGGCCACGGCTTCACCGGCGTCATGAAGCGCCACAACTTCCACGGCCTGCGCGCGAGCCACGGCGTCTCGATCTCCCATCGCAGCCACGGCTCGACCGGCAACCGCCAAGACCCGGGCAAGGTGTTCAAGAACAAGAAGATGGCGGGTCACGACGGCGACGCGCGTCGGACCGTGCAGAACCTGCGCGTCGTGGCCAACGACGTCGCGCGCGGGCTGATCATGGTGCGCGGCGCGGTGCCGGGCGCGCCGGGCACCTGGGTCATGATCAAGGACGCGGCGAAGCGGCCGCGCGCCGAGGGCGTGCCCTATCCGGCCGCGCTCCTGAGCCAGGAGCCGTCGTCATGAAGCTCGACGTGATGTCGATCGACAACCAGGCCGCGGGCTCGATCGAGCTGGCCGACGAGGTGTTCGGCGCGCCGGTCCGGCCCGATCTGCTGCACCGGGTCATCGTCTGGCAGCTCGCCAAGCGGCGGGCCGGGACGCGCAAGACCAAGACCCTGGGCGAGATCAACTACTCGACCAGGAAGATCTATCGGCAGAAGGGCACCGGCCGCGCCCGGCACGGTCACCGCAAGGCGAACCAGTTCCGCAAGGGCTACAAGGCCCACGGGCCCGTGGTGCGCAACCATGCGATCGACCTGCCCAAGAAGGTACGCAAGCTCGCGCTGCGCTCGGCGCTGTCGGCCAAGGCCGCCGACGGGCGCCTGGTCGTGCTCGAGGCCGCCCGGATCGCCGAGCCGAAGACGCGCGAGCTGCGCCGGCGCGTTGACGCGCTCGGCTGGCGGGCGCCCTTGATCATCGACGCCGCCGGCACCGACACGAACTTCCTGCGCGCGGCGCGCAACCTGCCCGACGTCGACGTGCTGCCGGCGATCGGGGCCAACGTCTACGACATCGTGCGTTGCGGCACGCTGGTGCTGACGCTAGGCGCCGTGGCCGAGCTCGAGGCGCGCCTGAGATGAACCGCACCGACGCCTACGACATCGTGCTCCGCCCGGTCATCACGGAGAAGTCGACCCGCTCGTCCGAGCACGGCCAAGTCGTCTTCCGGGTGCCGCTGACGGCGACCAAGCCGCAGATCAAGAAGGCGATCGAGCGCGTCTTCAACGTCAAGGTCGCGGCGGTCAACACGATCCGGAGCCAGGGCAAGGTGAAGCGGTTCCGCGGCCGCCTCGGCCAGCGCAGCGACACCAAGAAGGCCATCGTGACCCTGGTCGAGGGCCACAGCATCGACGTGTCGACGGGGGTCTAGGCGATGGCACTGAAGACCTACAACCCGACGACGCCGAGCCTGCGCGAGACGGTGCTGATCGACCGCTCCGAGCTCCACAAGGGCCGGCCGGTCAAGGCGCTGGTCCACGGCCTGACCAAGTCGGGCGGGCGCAACAACAATGGCCGCATCACCTCGTTCCAGCGCGGCGGCGGCCACAAGAGGCTCTATCGCATCGTCGACTTCAAGCGGCGCAAGGCCGACGTGCCGGCGACGGTCGAGCGGATCGAGTACGATCCCAACCGCTCCGCGTTCATCGCGCTCATCAAGTACGCCGACGGCGAGCTTGCATACATCCTGGCGCCGCAGCGCCTGGCCCCGGGCGATTCGGTCGTGTCGGGCGAGCGCGTCGACATCAAGCCGGGCAACGCGATGCCGCTGCGCAACATGCCGGTCGGCACGATCGTCCACAACGTCGAGCTGACGGCGGGCAAGGGCGGCCAGCTTGCCCGCGCCGCCGGGACGTACGTTCAGCTCGTCGGCAAGGACGCCGGTTACGCCGTCCTGCGCCTCGGTTCGGGCGAGCAGCGGTTGGTGCGCGGCGAGTGCATGGCCAGCATCGGGTCGGTGTCCAACTCGGACAACCAGAACGTCAACCTCGGCAAGGCGGGACGCGTGCGCTGGATGGGCAAGCGGCCGAACGTGCGCGGCGTCGCCATGAACCCGATCGACCATCCGCACGGCGGCGGCGAGGGCCGGACCTCGGGCGGGCGCCATCCGGTCACCCCGTGGGGCAAGGGCACCAAGGGCACCAAGACCCGGCGCAACAAGCGGACGGCGTCGATGATCGTGGCGAGCCGGCATCGCCGGAAAAAGGGCTAGGGGAGAGATCGCGTGGCACGGTCGGTCTGGAAGGGTCCGTTCGTCGACGGCTATCTGCTGAAGAAGGCGGAAACCGCTCGGGCGAGCCAGCGCAAGGAGGTCATCAAGATCTGGTCGCGCCGCTCGACGATCCTGCCGCAATTCGTCGGCCTGACGTTCGGCGTCTACAACGGACACAAGTTCCTGCCAGTCCTGGTGACCGAGAACATGGTCGGGCACAAGTTCGGCGAGTTCGCGCCGACCCGCACGTTCCACGGCCACACCGGCGACAAGAAGGCCAGTCGGGCTTAGCCATGGGCAAGAAGGCACATCCGCGCGGCTTGCGCGACACCGAGGCGCGTGTCGTCGTGCACACGCTGCGCACCAGCCCGCGCAAGCTCAACCTTGTCGCGCAGTCGATCCGCGGCCTCAAGGTCGCGACCGCGCTGTCCGAGCTCTCGTTCAACCACCGGCGCATCGCGCGCGACGTGCGCAAGGCGCTCCAGTCGGCGGTCGCCAACGCCGAGAACAACCACAACTTGGACGTCGATCGCCTGGTCGTCGCCGAGGCGACCGTCGGCCGCGGCATCGTCATGCGCCGTCTGCGCCCGCAGGCGCGCGGTCGCGGCCACGCGATCGAGAAGCCGTTCAGCAACCTGACGGTGATCGTGCGCGAGCAAGAGGAGTCCGCCTGATGGGCCAGAAGGTCAACCCGGTCGGCCTGCGGCTGGGCATCAACCGCACGTGGGATTCGCGCTGGTACGCGGACAAGGACTACGCGCGGCTGCTGCACGAGGACCTCAAGCTGCGCGCCTTCCTGCACAAGCGGCTGACCCAGGCGGGCGTGTCCAAGGTCGTCATCGAGCGCCCGGCGAAGCGCGCGCGCATCACCATCCACACCGCGCGGCCCGGCGTCGTCATCGGCAAGCGCGGCGCGGACATCGAGAAGCTCAAGGCCGACCTCAACAAGATGACAGGGTCGGACGTCCATCTGAACATCGTCGAGATCCGCAAGCCCGAGGTCGACGCGCAGCTCGTCGCGGAGAACATCGCGCAGCAGCTCGAACGCCGCATCGCGTTCCGCCGCGCCATGAAGCGAGCCGTGCAGTCGGCCATGCGGCTCGGCGCTCAGGGCATCCGGATCAACTGCGCGGGGCGGCTCGGCGGCGCCGAGATCGCGCGGACCGAGTGGTACCGCGAGGGCCGCGTGCCGCTCCACACGCTGCGCGCCGACATCGACTTCGGGCGGGCCACGGCGGTCACCGCCTACGGCACCTGCGGCGTCAAGGTGTGGGTCTACAAGGGCGACATCCTGACCCACGACCCGATGGCGCAGGACAAGCGGACCCAGGAACTTCAGGGCCCGCGGAGCTGAGGACCAGGCGCCATGCAGCAACCCAAGCGCACCAAGTACCGCAAGCAGTTCAAGGGCCGCGTCCACGGCATGGCCAAGGGGTACACGCGGCTCAACTTCGGCTCGTTCGGCCTGAAGGCGGCGGCGCCGGCGCGTGTCACCGCGCGCCAGATCGAGGCGGCGCGGCGCACCATCACGCGCCACCTGAAGCGCGCCGGCCGGATGTGGGTGACCGTGTTCCCGGACGTCCCGGTGTCGAGCAAGCCGGCCGAGGTGCGCATGGGCAAGGGCAAGGGCGCGCCCGAGTACTGGATGTGCCGGGTGCATCCCGGACGGATCATGTTCGAGGTCGACGGCGTCGGCGAGGATTTGGCCCGCGAGGCGTTCCGGCTCGGCGCCGCCAAGCTGCCGATGGCGACCCGCGTCGTCACCCGGGTGATGTGAGGGCGCGGCCGTGAGGATCACCGACATCAAGACCAAGACCGACGACCAGCTGCGCGACGATCTGGTCGGGCTGAAGAAGGAACAGTTCAACCTGCGGTTTCAGAGGGCGACGGGTCAGCTCGAGAACACCGCGCGGGTCCGCCAGGTGCGGCGCGATATCGCGCGCGTCAAGACCGTGCTCGTCGGCCGCGCCAAGCCGAAGTAAGGAACAGGGAAGACCATGCCGAAGCGCGTTCTGCGGGGTCGGGTCGTCAGCAAGGCCGGCGACAAGACGGTGGTCGTCAGCGTCGAGCGGCGCGTGGCGCACCCGATCTACAAGAAGATCATCCGGCGCTCGAAGAAGTACGCGGCGCACGACGAGGCCAACGCCTGCGGCGTCGGCGACACGGTGATGATCCGCGAGTGCCGGCCGCTCTCGAAGCGCAAGCACTTCGAAGTCGTGATGGGCGCGTGACGACGGCGCGGACCAGGAGTACGAGCCATGATCCAGATGCGCACCAACCTCGAGGTCGCCGACAATTCCGGCGCCCGTCGGGTGCAGTGCATCAAGGTGCTGGGCGGCAGCAAGCGCGTCTCGGCGAGCGTCGGCGACGTGATCGTCGTCTCGGTCAAGGACGCGATTCCGCGCGGCAAGGTCAAGAAGGGCGAGGTTTTGCGCGCCGTGATCGTCAGGACCGCGAAGGAGGTGCGCCGCCCCGACGGCAGCGCCATCCGCTTCGACCGCAACGCGGCCGTGCTCATCAACAAGCAGGGCGAGCCCATCGGCACGCGCATCTTCGGTCCGGTGACGCGCGAGCTCAGGGCCAAGAAGTTCATGAAGATCGTCAGCCTCGCCCCGGAGGTTCTCTAGATGCCCGAGAAGTTCCGCATCAAGAAGGGCGACCGGGTCGTCGTGCTGACCGGGCGCGACCGCGGGCGCCAGGGCGAGGTCCTGCGCGTCCTACGCGCGGAGCGTCGTGTCCTCGTCCAAGGCGTCAACATGGTCAAGCGCCACACCAAGCCGTCGGCCCAGAGTGGGGGCGGCGGCATCGTCGAGAAGGAGGCGGCGCTCGCCATCTCGAACGTCGCCTGCGTCGATCCCAAGACCGGGCTTGCCACGCGCGTTGGATTCAAGACCCTCGAGGATGGCCGCAAGGTGCGCTTCGCCAAGCGCTCCGGCGAGATCATGGACAACTAGGACTCGAACCATGACGCCACGAATGAAACTGCAATACGACTCCAAGGTCAGGGCCGAGCTGACCCAGCGGTTCGGCTACAAGAACCCGATGCAGGTGCCCCGGCTGGAGAAGATCGTCATCAACATGGGCGTCGGCGAGGGCGTCGCGGACTCGAAGGCGGTCCAGGCCGCCGTCGTCGAGCTCGAGGCGATCAGCGGCCAGAAGGCGGTCGTGACGCGGTCGAAGAAGTCGATCGCGAACTTCAAGCTGCGCCAGGGCATGCCGATCGGCTGCAAGGTGACCTTGCGCGGGGTCCGCATGTACGAGTTCCTGGACCGGCTCGTCACCATCGCGCTGCCACGGGTGCGCGACTTCCGCGGCGTTTCGCCGAAGAGCTTCGACGGACGCGGCAACTTCGCGCTCGGCCTCAAGGAGCAGCTCGTGTTCCCCGAGATCGACTTCGACAAGGTCGACAAGGTGCGTGGCATGGACATCGTGATCTGCACGTCGGCGCGCAACGACGAAGAGGGGCGCGCCCTGCTCGCCGGCTTCAACATGCCGTTCCAATCCTGAGCGCTCGAGGAGAGCAGCCCATGGCCAAGAAGAGTTCGATCGAGAAGAACAATCGCCGACGCCGGATGGCCGCCCAGCAGGCGCCCAAGCGTGCCCGCCTGAAGGCGGTCGCGAACGACATGAGCCGCACGCCCGAGGAACGCTTCCAGGCTCGGCTCAAGCTCGCCGCGTTGCCGCGCAACGGCGCGCCCGTGCGCATCCGCGCTCGTTGCGAGCTCACGGGCCGGCCGCGCGGCAACTACCGCAAGCTCAAGCTGTCGCGCATCGCGCTCCGCGATCTCGCTTCGGCGGGCAAGGTGCCGGGCGTCGTCAAGGCGAGCTGGTAGGAGGCGTCGGACCATGGCGATGAACGATCCTCTGGGCGACATGCTGACCCGTATCCGCAACGGGCAGATGCGACGCCGCGCGACCGTGGCGAGCCCGGCCTCCAAGCTGCGCGAGAGTGTGCTCGCGGTCCTGAAGCGCGAGGGTTACATTCGCGACTATCGGCGCGAGAAGGCCGCGTCGGGTCGCGATGGCTTGGTCATCGAGCTCAAGTACCACGAGGGCCGCCCCGTGATCCGCCACGTCGCGCGCGTGTCCACGCCGGGCCGGCGCATCTACAGCCAGGCGGCGGCGATCCCGCGGTTCTTCGACGGGCTCGGCATCGCGGTCGTCTCCACGCCCAAGGGCGTGCTGTCGGACCAGGAGGCGCGCCGCCAGAACGTGGGCGGCGAGATCCTCTGCAACGTGTTCTGAGCGCAGGGCGAGAGGGAACCGTCATGTCGCGCGTGGGCAAGAACCCGATCATCGTGCCGAGCGGCGTCCAGGTCGCCGTGGCGGGCCGCGACGTCTCGGTCAAGGGCAAGCTCGGCGCGCTCGCGTTCCGGGCGGCGCCGGAGGTCGACGTCGGGTTCGCCGACGGTCGGCTCACGGTCCAGCCGCGCGACGAAAGCAAGCGCGCGCGCGCCCTGTGGGGCACGACCCAGCGCCGCCTGCGCAACATGGTGCGCGACGTCGATCAAGGCTATCGCGTCAACCTCGAGATCAACGGCGTCGGCTACCGTGCCCAGACCGACGGCAAGTCGCTGACGCTCCAGCTCGGCTACAGCCACGATGTCGTCGTGCCGATCCCGTCCGGCATCAAGGTGACCTGCGAGAAGCCGACGGCGATCAGCCTGATCGGGCCTGACCGCGCCGAGGTCGGCCAGCTCGCCGCCAACGTCCGCGGCTTCCGCCCGCCCGAGCCCTACAAGGGCAAGGGGATCAAGTACGCGGCGGAGTTCATCCAGCGTAAGGAAGGCAAGAAGAAGTAATGGCCAGCGCGAAGGACCTGTTCCAGCGCCGCCAGGGCCGCGCGCGGGCGAAGCTCCGGCGCACGGCGGGCGGCAAGCCCAGGCTCAGCGTGTTCCGCTCGGGCCGCCACATCTACGCCCAGGTCATCGACGACGTGGCGGGCCGCACGCTCGCGGCCGCCTCGACGCTCGACAAGGACGTGCGCGGCGCGCTCAAGACCGGCGCGGACAAGGCGGCGGCGGCCAGGGTCGGCGCGCTGATCGCCGAGCGCGCCAAGGCCAAGGGCGTGGACCGTGTCGTGTTCGACCGCGGCGGCTACCTCTTTCACGGGCGCCTCAAGGCGCTCGCCGATGCGGCCCGCGAGGGCGGGCTTCGGTTCTAGGTCAGGAGACAACACGCATGGCGCAAGACCGGGCCGGACGCGACGATCGGGAATCGTCCGGCAAGCTCGTCAGCATCAACCGCGTGGCCAAGGTCGTGAAGGGCGGCCGCCGGTTCGGTTTCGCGGCGCTCGTCGTACTTGGCGACCAGAACGGCCGGGTCGGGCACGGGGCGGGCAAGGCCCGCGAGGTGCCCGAGGCGATCCGCAAGGCGACCGAGAAGGCCAAGCGCGCCATGGTGCGGGTGCC
>JBBDQV010000073.1:0-8198 GCA_040905845.1 Alphaproteobacteria bacterium
GCCCGGTACGGCGCCAAACTCCGAACAGCGTTGCTCGCCCCAACCGGACAGCCGTAGCACAAGGCCGGGCATGACGACGCTGTAAACGGATAGACGGGGCATTTTCAAACGGTCTCTCAGGGTGTTGGAAATCGTCCAGTCATGCTTCGAGACGGGCCTTTGCGTGGGGGCGGTTGCCCCCGCCCCCATGCCCGAAGGGCGCGTCTCGAAGGACAGGCTACCGGTCGACCTCTCGGATTCTAGGGACGCCGCCGCCGTTAGGTGCCACGTGCTCGACTCATGGCCCTTGACAAGCAGTATCGAACTCGCAACAATTCGGTCGATCGACCGAACGAAAACCATGAGGCGTGGTTGTGAAGACCGAGACGATCGAAGCGGCGATCAGCGCGACAGCCGAAGCGCCGGCGCCCGTCGCGGTTCGCGGCACGCGAGCGGCGCTGCTCGACGCGGCGCAGAAACTGCTACGGACCGCGGGCGTCGCCGGGCTTTCGACGCGCCGCGTGGCGGCCGAGGCGGGTCAGCCGCTGAGCCAGATCCACTACCACTTCGGCTCCAAGCAGGGCTTGATGCTGGCTCTGCTCGATCACATCGACGAGCGCGTGCTCGCGCGTCAGCGCGCGATGTACGAGAGCGGCGGCTCGCTCTCCGCGCGTTGGTTCAAGGCGTGCGATTTCCTCGATGAGGACCTCGACTCGGGCTACGTGCGGCTGTTGCAGGAGTGCATCGCGCTCGGCTGGTCGGACGCCGCCGTCGCCGAGAAGGTGCGAGGCCGGTTCCAGCGCTGGTATGCGCTCTTGACCGAGGTCGCGCGCGAGGCCGAGGGCCGTTTCGGTGCCTTGGGACCGCTCACGCCCGCCGAGGTCGCCGCGCTCGCGGGCAACGTCTTCCTCGGCGCCGAAGCCTTACTGCTGCTGCGCATCGACGAGGCGTTCCTGCCGATCCGCGGAGCGCTGCGCAAGATCGGCCTGATGATTGAGGCCATGGAGCGACGGGAAGCGCGGCCATGACGCGCGCACGCCTTCCCGATGTCGAAGGACGGGCGAGCAACGGCGCCGTCGGGCTCCACTACGAGGTCTACGGCGAGGGCGCGACGACGGTCATGCTGCTTCCCGCCTGGCAGGTCGTTCATTCGCGCGCTTGGAAGGCTCAGATCCCATTCCTTACCCGGCACTATCGCGTGCTGGCCTACGACGCTCGCGGCAACGGCCAATCGGACCGGCCGAGCGGGCCCGAGCACTACGGCTACGACCATCTTGCCGCCGACGCCTGGGCGGTCATGGACGCGAGCGGGACCGATCGGGCCGTGGTCGTGGGCTGCAGCATGGCGGGGCACCTGGCCGCCTTGATGGCCGCGGAACGTCCGAAGCGCATCCTCGGCGCCGTGCTGATTTCTCCGTCGAGCCCGTTCGGGCCCCGTCACGAGTATCGCGACGTCGATTTCGAGCAGCGGCTGGACACCTACGACGGCTGGCGCCGCTACAACACGAACTACGTGCGCGAGAACTTTCGCGGCTTCGCCGAGTGGTTCGACGCCTGCTGCGCCAACGAGCCCCACTCCACCAAGCAGGTCGAGGACATGGTGGCTTGGACGCTGGAGACGACCCCGGAGACGATCATCGACACCATGCGGGCGCCGGGCGATGGCGGCGGCGACGAGGACACCTTTCGGCGCATCCGCTGTCCCATGCTCTTCGTGCACGGCGACAACGACGTGCTGCAGCCCCTGGCGAGAACGCGCTATCTGGCCGCGCTCTGCGACGGGCGGGTGCTGGTTCTGCCGGGGTCGGGGCACGTCCCCCAGGCCCGCATCCCGGCCAAGGTCAATTTGCTGATCAAGGACTTCATCGACGGCTTGTCGGGCAACACCGCGCCGCTGCCGCCCATGGAATCGCGCCCCCGAACGGGACGCGCGAAGCGCGCGCTCTACCTGTCCTCGCCGATCGGCTTGGGCCACGGCCGACGCGACCTCGCGATCACCCGCGAGCTGCGGCGTCATCACCCCGGGCTCGAGGTCGACTGGCTGGCTCAGCATCCGGTCACGGTGCTGCTCGAGGCTTCGGGCGAGCGCATCCACCCGGCGAGCCGGTTGCTCGCCAGTGAATCGACTCACATCGAAGCCGAGGCCGACGGCCACGACCTGCACGTGTTCGAGGCGATGCGCCGGATGGACGAGATCCTCATCGCCAACTTCATGGTGTTCCAGGAGGTCGTTCAGGACGACCGCTACGACCTGATCCTGGCCGACGAAGCGTGGGACGTCGACCACTTCTGGCACGAGCACCCCGAGCTCAAGCGCGCGCCGATGGTGTGGTTCACCGATTTCGTCGGCTTCCTGCCGATGCCCGACAAGGGCGAGCGCGACGTGTTCCTGACCACGGACTACAACGCCGAGATGATCGAGCACGTCGAGGGGCATCCCAGCCTGCGCGACCGCGCCATCTTCGTCGGCAACCCCGAGGACTGCGTCGATGCGACCATGGGGTCCGGCCTGCCGAAGATCCGCGACTGGACCGAGAAGCATTTCGACTTCTGCGGCTACATCACGGGGTTCGATCCGGCCGGGTTCGGGCCGAAGGACGCGTTGCGCGCGACGCTCGGCTACCGGCCCGACGAGCGGGTGTGCATCGTCACCGTGGGCGGCTCGGGGGTCGGGCGCCCGCTGCTCCAGCGCGTGCTGGCGGCCTACCCCATGGTCAAGCGCCGGATGCCCGAGTTGCGCATGATCGCGGTGGCGGGGCCGCGCATCGATCCGGCGAGCCTGGGCGCGCCCGCGGGCGTCGAAGTGCGGCCTTTCGTGCCCGACCTGCCGCGCCATCTGGCGGCGGCCGACCTCGCGATCGTCCAAGGCGGGCTGACCACGTGCATGGAGCTGACCGCGAGCGGCACGCCCTTCATCTACGTGCCGATCCGCAACCACTTTGAGCAGACGTTCCACGTCAGCCATCGCCTGGCCCGCTACAACGCCGGGCGCCGGCTGAGCTACCAGGAGGCCGATCCCGACACGCTCGCGGCCGCGATGGTCGAGGTGCTCGGCGCGAACTCGAAGTTCCGGCCGGTCGAGACCGATGGCGCCCAAAGGGCCGCCGCCATGATCGCGGGGCTGCTATGATCCGCCGCGCGCCGAACGGGGCGCATGTTCATGTCCGTTTTCCGAGGGGAGGCAAGTCATGGCCGACACGCAATGGTTCCTGAAGGGCAAGTGGCTCGAATACTGCAGTTGCGATTGGGGTTGCCCGTGCGAGTCGAACTCGCCGCCGACGCGCGGCCATTGCGACGGCGTCGTCGCGCTGCACATCGACGAAGGTCATCACGGTGACGTCAAGCTGGACGGCATCAGTATTGTCGCGACGTTCTTCTTCCCGCGCGCGCTTCATCAGAGGGGCGGTCACATGCAGCCGATCCTGCCTGATTGGACGACGCCGGCGCAGCGCGACGCGATCTTCGCCATCATGTCGGGCGAGGGCCAGCCGCCCAATACGATGTTCGCCATCTTCCACGCGTGCGTCGAGACGATCCATGAGCCGCAGTTCACCAAGATCACGTTCGAATGGGACATCGACAAGCGCACGGCCAGGATCGATGTGCCGGGAATCGTGCGCGCGAGCACCAAGCCGATCCGCAACCCGGTGACCGATGAGGAGCACCGGATCCTGACGGTCCTGCCCGAGGGCTGGATCTTCTATGAGTGCGAGGGTGCCTCGGGCACCGCCAAGGGCCTC
The DNA here is from genome assembly GCA_040905845.1 of Alphaproteobacteria bacterium. GTDB lineage: Bacteria > Pseudomonadota > Alphaproteobacteria > SP197 > SP197 > VGDP01. The sequence continues at coordinate 3,720 of JBBDQV010000073.1, forward strand.
GGCGCCATCAGGTTCGACTACGCCAACCGGCATTCCTCGCTCGCGCCGTTCGCGTTCAGCAACAAAGGCATGGCCTACAGCTACGCCGAGGCCAAGAAGCAGCTCGGCACGCGCCTCTGAGCGAATAGTACCGGCGGCCCTTGATGTTGATCCGTCTGATCCCTTCTGGTCCGTCATCGCGAGCCGAAGGCGAAGCGATCCAGGGCAGCCGCACGGCCCTTGCAACCCCTGGATGGCTTCAAGCCTGTCCTGAGCGACGCCGCAGGGCGGCGTCGAAGGGGGCTACGCCCTCCTCGCCATGACGGGTTTCATCGGGAGGAGTCGAAGACAAGGGCCGTTGGTATGATACGGGCATGAGCGAGGAGACGGCGCTCGAGGCGGCGCTCAGGCGCGACCGGTTGATCGTGGTCGCGAGCTTGGCCGGCGTCGCCGCGCTCGCCTGGGTCTATCTCGTCGTCCTCGCCGAAGCGATGGCGGCGATGGCGGGGCCTGGCGGCTGGACCGCCTTCATGGGCCTCATGCCCATGGGGCGCTGGGGGCCGTGGGAATACGGGCTCGGCTTCGTCATGTGGACGCTCATGATGATCGGCATGATGGTGCCGAGCGCCGCGCCGATGATCGTGATCCACGCGCGCGTCGCCCGGCGCGCGGAGCAGGGAGGCGAACGCATCGGCTCCACGGGCGCGTTCGCCGCCGGCTACCTCCTGGTCTGGGCGCTGTTCAGCGCCCTTGCCGCGGCGCTGCAGGGCGCGCTCGTCACCCTGTCGCTGATGACCGACGCGATGACCAGCGCCAGCCTGGTCTTCGCCGGCGCGGTCCTGATCGGCGCGGGGCTTTACCAGTGGACGCCGCTGAAGCGGGCGTGCCTCGACAACTGTCGTTCGCCGATGACGTTCCTGGCGCGCCACTGGCGGTCGGGCCTCGGCGGATCGTTGCGCATGGGTCTACATCACGGCGCCTATTGCCTCGGCTGCTGCTGGGGGCTGATGGCGGTGCTGTTCGCGGTCGGCGTCATGAACCTGGCCTGGATCGCGGCGATCGCCGTCATCGTCCTGATCGAGAAGATGACGCCGGTCGGCGCGCCCGCCGGTCGGTTCGTCGGCGTCGCGCTGATCGGCCTCGGCCTCGCGACCCTGATCGAGGCCTGAACGCTCAGGCCGGCGGAACGGGGTCGGTGTGCGAGCGCGCGGTCAGCCCGCCGTCGACGAAGAAGTACTGGCCGGTCACGAACGCGGCGTCGTCGGAGGCGAGCCAGGCGGTCATGCCGGCGATGTCCTCGGGCTGGCCGATGCGGCCGATCGGGTGCATGGCCAGCACCTTCTTCATGACCGCCTCGCCGACCGGGCCGGGTGGAAAGGCCGGCGTCATCATGTCGGTCATGATCCAGCCGGGACAGACGGCGTTGCACCTGATCCCGTCCTTGCCGTAATCGAGCGCGACCGAGCGCGTGAGCAGATGGACGCCGGCCTTCGACGCGCAATAGGCGCCGCCCAGCGGGTCGGCGAACACGCCGCTGATCGAGCCGGTGTTGACGATCGAGCCGCCGCCCTGTTGCCGCATGATCGGGATGGCGGCGCGGCAGCCGAGAAACACGCCCTTCAGATTGATGTCGATCAGCGTGTCCCAGTCCTCCTCGCTCATGTCCGCCAGACCCGCCTCAATGAGCACGCCGGCGTTGTTGACCAGGATGTCGAGCCGCCCGAAATGCCGGTGCGCGGTGGCGGTGAAGCGCTCGACGTCGCCCGCCTTGGCGACGTCGGCGCGTTCGTAGCGCACGCCGGCGCCCTTGAACGGCTCGGCCAGCGCCGAGCGGCCGATGGCGAACACGCGTGCACCCTCGGCCACGAATCGTTCGACGATGGCGCGGCCGATGCCGCGATTGCCTCCGGTCACCAGCGCCGTCTTGCCCTCGAGCATGCCCATGATCGCCTCCCTTGCCGTCGCACTCGTTCTTAGCAGGTCCTGGCTCCACCTTGGACCGCCGCTGTCGCGGGGTCCGAAATCACTCTAGGATCGCGCAGGTGCCTTGTTCCAGGATTGCGCCATGACGGTCACGATCGACGACATCCGCCGCGCCGCCACCCTGCTCGAGGGCCAGATCGTGCGCACCCCGTGTCTTCATTCGCGCACGCTGTCCGAGGTCTGCGGCTGCCAGATCGTGCTCAAGTTCGAGAACCAGCAGTTCACCGCCTCGTTCAAGGACCGCGGCGCGTACGTCAAGCTCTTCTCGCTTTCCGACAACGAGAAGAAGGCCGGAGTCATCGCCATGTCGGCGGGCAACCATGCCCAGGCGGTCGCCTATCACGCCCAGCGCCTCGGCATCGCGGCGACGATCATCATGCCCAAGGGCACGCCCCAGGTGAAGGTCGAGAACACCCAGCGGTTCGGCGCGCGCGTCCTGTTCGGCGGCGAGACGATCGACGAATCGGCGGTCTTCGCCCGCGAGCTGGCCGAGAAAGAAGGCTTGATCTTCGTCCACCCCTACGACGACGAGCGGGTCATGGCGGGCCAGGGCACCGTCGCGCTCGAGATGCTGGCCGACGACCCGGCGCTCGACATCATCGTCATCCCGATCGGCGGCGGCGGGCTGATCGCCGGCAACGCGATCGCCGCCAAGGCGCTCAAGCCGGCGATCGAGATCGTCGGCGTCGAGGCGGCGCTCTACCCCTCGATGTATCAGGCGCTCAACGCGCTGCCCGCCAAGGCCGGCGGACGAACGATCGCCGAGGGCATCGCGGTCAAGACCCCGGGCAAGAAGACCTTTCCGGTCGTGCGCGAGCTGGTCAGCGAGGTGCTGCTGGTCAACGAATCCGACTTCGAGCGCGCCGTCCAGGCGTTGCTCACCATCGAGAAGACCGTGGCGGAGGGCGCGGGCGGCGCCGCGCTCGCCGCCGTGATGGCGCATCCGGACCGCTTCAGGGGCCGGCGCGTCGGCTGCATCGTCACCGGCGGCAACATCGATCCGCGCATCCTGGCCTCGATCATCATGCGCGGCCTGGTGCGCGACGGCCGGCTGGTGCGCATGCGCATCGAGATCCCGGACCAGCCCGGCGTGCTCGCCCAGATCACCAAGATCATCGGCGATTCCGGCGCCAACATCATGGAGGTTTACCACCAGCGCACGTTCACGGCGCTGCCGGTCAAGTCGGCCGATCTCGACATCGTCATGGAGACGCGCGATGCCGCCCACGTGCGCGATCTGATCGGCAAGCTGACCGCGGCGGGCTTCGCCGCGCGCGTCTCGACCGGCCAGGGCACGGTCGAGATGATGTGAGCATGATCGCGTCTCCCTTGGCCCCCATGCTTCGACATGCTCGGCATGAGGGCCAAGGGATGTAGCCTCACCCTGCCCCCGGGTCGAAGAGCCCGGGGGTTGTCGAAGGGTGAGACGGCCAAACTGAGAGCCCAGACGGCTACTCCGTCACTCGGAACCGGGGTTCATCTCGGGAATGTCGGAAAATCCGGTTGCCGCATGGCCGGGCGCCTCTCCGGAGCGACAGACGGCGCTACCGCCCTTGTCAGAGTCCGTCGCGCAGCGTACGTATCCCACATGATGAGTGAAAGGGCCTGTCCATCTGGGGAGTGGTGGCTACGGAACTGCCTGGAAGAGTGGGGGGCCAGTCCTGCTCGATGGCGAGCGGTTGTCTGCCACGAACTTCGGCCCGGCAAGTCGGCACGTCACGGACCCGAGGAATAGAAAATGAACACGACAGAAGACAAGGATGCGGAGAGAAAAGAAAGAGACGCCCAGCGCAAGAGAGAAGACGAGAAGTCGCGTCGACGTGAGGCGAGATCCAAGAGAATTAAGGATATCGGCTGGACCACGGTCCTGGCGAGCGTCATCACGGTCATCGTCGTTACCTCGCTGGGTTGGCTGACGACCCAGGGAGTGGTCGAGCAGGCACGAGAAGAAGGCAAGAAAGAGCTCGTTGCCTTAAGGGCAAGCATATGCTTGGTCAGATTTCAGCAGATGCCGAATGCGGAGGAAAAACTCACGGAGTTCAAAGTACTGTCGTGGAATGAGCAAAAGACGGCGATCAATAAATTCGTGACTGACGAAGGTCTTGCGACAATGCTGGGTGAGGACGAACCGGCACCGACCGCGGTCGAGAAGTGTGCCGAAGCCATCAAGAGCTCCTTGTGATCGCCGCGTTCTGGACGCTCCCTGACACCTGTCGCGTCCAGAAACGCTGCGGCGTCATGGTTTGACAGGGCCGGCACGTTCGTCAGCGTAGACGAATGCTCGGCCTCATTCGTGCTGTCGTTACGTTAATCGCCTAGACCTTCAAGACGAGGGTGGCTCTTCAGCTCGAGAACCTGCTGCTCCGACATCAGCTCAACGGCCTATTGCGGGTTCATTGAGGCTTGGGAATCGAGGTTCGATGCCATGCCGCTCGCCGTTGGGGCAGACTGCTGTCGCATCGTCTGAGAGGCCGTTTCGAAATGGGTTGAGTAGTCGAGATCGACGTGATTCCAGGA
>JBBDQV010000074.1:0-8173 GCA_040905845.1 Alphaproteobacteria bacterium
CGACTGGTCGCGGCCGCGCGCGGGCGGCCGCCATGACGGCGCGCGCCGCGACCAGGACCGCGCCCGCGGGCCGCCAGACCGCCCTGGCGCGCCGCCTGAAGCAAGCGCTCGCGAAGGCGCGCGCGGAGACCGCGGCGGCGCTCGACCGCAACGAGCCGGGCGACCGCGTGACGGCGGGGCTGAGCCGCGCCATGGACCGCGTCGTGCGCGACGTCATGGACCACGCGACCGCCGAGGCCGTGCCGGCTCGCGCGCACGCCGCTCGCGACGCGCTCGCCGTGCTCGCCCTCGGCGGCTACGGCCGGGGCCAGCTCGCGCCTCATTCCGACGTCGATCTCCTGTTCCTGACGGCGCCGCGCGCCTCGGTGCGCGCCCGCCGCGTCGTCGCGTTCGCGCTGCATGCGCTGTGGGACTTGGGGCTCAAGGTCGGCCACGCGACCCGCGACGTCGATGATTGCCTGGCGCGCGCGCGCGCGAACATGACGATCCGCACCGCCTTGCTCGAGGCCCGCGCGGTGTGGGGCGACGCCGAGCTCGCCCGCGGGCTCCGCGCGCGTTTCCAGCGCGAGCTCGTCGCCGGCACCGAGGCCGAGTTCCTCGCCGCCAAGCTGGCCGAGCGCGAGGCCAGGATCGCGCGCTTCGGGGCGACCCGGTTCCTGGTCGAGCCCAACGTCAAGGAAGGCATCGGGGCCTTGCGCGATCTCGACCTGCTCGGCTGGCTCGCGCTCTACCGGCGGCGCCGGCCCAAGCGCGGCGACCTGGGGCCGCTCGGCGCCAAGCCCGGGCGCGAGGCGCGCCGGCTGCTGCGCGCGCGCGTCTTCCTGCTGACCGTGCGCTGCCATCTGCACCATCTCGCCGGGCGTGCCGAGGACCGTCTCGGCTTCGACGTCCAGCCCGAGATCGCCCGGCGCATGGGCTATCGCGACCGGCGCAGCAACCGGGCCGTCGAACGCTTCATGAAGCGATACTTCCTCGCCACCAAGGAGGTCGGCGACCTGGTCGGCCAGATCACGGCGGCGCTCGAGGAGGCCACCGAGGGCGACGCGCCGAGGCCCCAACCGATCGCCGGACGTGACGGCACCGGGCTGGTCCTCCTCGGCCGCCGTCTGGCGGCCTCGCCCGGCGCGCTCCGCGACGATCCCGTAGCGGTGATCCGCCTGTTCCACGAGGCCCAGGCGCGCGGGCTCGCCATCCATCCGGCGACGCTCAGGTCGGCCGCGCAGGCGGCCTCGCGCATCGACGACGCCGTCAGGGCCGATGCGGCCGCCAACGCCCTCTTTCTCGATGTCCTGGCCTCGCGCGCCGGCGCCGAGGCGACGCTCCGCGCCATGAGCGAAACCGGCGTGCTCGCCCGCTTCGTGCCCGATTTCGGCCGCGTCGTCGCCCAGATGCAGTACGACCGTTACCACGCCTACACGGTGGACGAGCACACGATCAGGGCGATCGCCATGCTGGCCGCGGTCGAGCGCGGCGAGCACATAGCCGAGCTGCCGCTCGCCACCGAGCTGTTCCCGAAGATCCGCTCGCGCCGGGCGCTCTATCTCGCCGTCTTCATGCACGACATCGCCAAGGGCCGCGGCACCGACCATTCCGAGCTGGGCGGCGCGCTGGCCGAGGCGCTGGCGCGCCGGCTCGGGCTCGACGACGAGGAGGCCGAGACAGCCGGCTGGCTGGTGCGCCACCACCTGGCGTTCAGCCGGACCGCGTTCAAGCGCGACGTCAACGACGCCAAGACGGTCGAGGACTTCGTCGCCCTCGTGCAGTCGGTCGAGCGCCTTCGGCTCCTGCTCCTGCTCACGGTCGCCGACATCCGGGCGACCAACCCGGCGGTGTGGAACGGCTGGAAGGGCCAGCTCCTGCGCGACCTCTACTGGCGCGCCGAGGAGGTCGTCTCGGGCGGCCACGTCGCCGAGCACAAGCGCGCCCGGGTCGAGGATGCGCGCGACCGCCTGCGGAGCGCGCTCGCCGACTGGAGCGACGCCGACTTCGCGGCCTACACGGCGCGGCACTTCCCGCCCTACTGGCTGAGCTTCGATACCGACGCGCACGCCCGCCACGCCCGCCTGCTTGCCCTGCGCGACCGGGACGCCGCCGGCACCGCGGTCGCGCACCGCATCGACCGCTTCCGCGACGTGACCGAGGTGAGTGTCGCCACCGCGGACCGGCAGGGGCTGTTCGCGAGCCTCGCCGGCGCCATCGCCGCCGCCGGCGCCTCGATCGCCGACGCCAAGATCTACACCCTCGCCGACGGCGTCGCGCTCGACACCTTCTGGATCCAGGACCACGCGCGCCACGCGTTCGACGAGCCGCGCCGGCTCGCCCGGCTCGACGAGCTGATCCTGGGCGTGCTCGCGGGGCGCATCGACCTCGCGCGCGAGCTGGCCAAGCGGCGCCGGCCCTCCTGGGCGGCGCGGCCCGCGTTGCCCATCGCCCCGCGCGTCCTGATCGACAACGACGCCAGCACCAAGCACACGGTGATCGAGGTCAACGGCCGCGATCGCCCGGGCCTGCTCCACGACGTGACGCTGGCGCTCGCGCGCCAGCGGCTGTCGATCGTCACGGCGCGGATCAGCACCTACGGCGACCGGGTCGTCGACGTGTTCTACGTGCGCGACCGCTTCGGCCTCAAGGTGACGCACCCGGCCTCGCTCGCTCAGCTGCGCCAGCGTCTGCTCGCCGTGTTCGACGACGCCCCCGGCGGCACGGCCACGGCGGCGTGAGTCGTCCTCCGATGACGCGGAACCACCCCCCACCCTATCCCTCCCCCACGAAGGGGGGAGGGAACGAACTCGGCCGCCTCGCCCCCTCCCCCTCGATGGGGGAGGGTCGGGGTGGGGGTGCTTGGCCGGCTCCGCCCGCGCGTAGCTTGCATTAGCTCCCGCATGGCGTTGCTGCGCGCGGTCGCGACGGTCGGCGGCTACACCATGGCGAGCCGCGTGCTCGGCTTCGTGCGCGACGTGCTGGTCGCGGCCGTGCTCGGCGCCGGGGCCGGCGCGGACGCGTTCTTCGTCGCGCTGCGCCTGCCGAACTTCTTCCGCGCGCTCTTCGCCGAGGGCGCGTTCTCCGCCGCCTTCGTGCCGCTCTACGCCGGCCTGCTCGAGACCGAGGGGCGGCGGCGCGCGTTCGCCTTCGCCGCCGACAGCCTGGCCGTGCTGCTCGCCCTGCTGATCGCCGTGACCTTCGCGTTCGAGGCGGCGATGCCCTGGGCCATGGCGGTGCTCGCGCCCGGCTTCATCGGCGATCCCGCGCGCTTCGACCTCGCGGTCGAGCTGACCCGGATCACCTTCCCCTATCTGCTCCTGCTGTCTCTGGTCGCGCTGCTCGGCGCGCTCCTGAACGCCATGGGGCGGTTCGCCGCGTTCGCCGCGGCGCCGCTGCTGCTCAACCTCGGCATGATCGGCGCGCTGCTGGTCGCGCTGGCGAGCCACGGCAGCGCGCCGGTCGCGCTCGCCTGGGGTGTCGCGCTGGCCGGACTCGCGCAGTTCCTGATGCTCGTCTTCGTCGCCCACCTGCACGGCGTGCTGCCGCCGCTCCCTTGGCCGCGGCTCACGCCGGGCGTGCGCGAGCTGCTGCGCCTGGTCGCGCCGGTCGCGCTCGGCGCGGGCGTGACCCAGGTCAATTTGTTCGTCGGCGTGATCATCGCGACGCTGCTGCCGCCCGGCGCGGTGTCGTACCTCTACTACGCCGACCGGCTGAACCAGCTTCCCCTCGGGGTCGTCGGCGTCGCGATCGGCACCGCGCTGCTGCCCCTGATGGCGCGTCAGATCCGCGCCGGCAACGAGGCGGCGGCCCACGCCAACCAGAACCGAGCGATCGAGGCCTCGCTCGCGCTGGGCCTGCCCGCCGCGCTCGCGCTCGCGCTCCTCGCCCTGCCGATCGTGACCGTCCTGTTCCAGCGCGGCGCCTTCGAGGCGGGCGCCGCGCACGCCACCGCCGACGCGCTCGCCGCCTTCGTCGCCGGGCTCCCGGGCGCGCTGCTCGCGCGCGCCCTCTCGCCCGGCTACTTCGCCCGGCGCGACACCAAGACCCCGGTCAAGATCGCCGTCGTCTGCATGGTGGTCTACGTCGGGCTGAGCCTGGCGCTGGCGGGCTGGATCGGCCACGTCGGCATCGCGCTCGCCACTAGCGCCTCGGCCTGGCTCAACGCCGGCCTGCTCGCCCGGGGCCTCGCCCGGCGCGGGCACCTGCCGATCGACGAGCGCCTGCGCCGCCGCCTGCCGCGCCTGCTCGCCGCCGTCGGCGCCATGGGAGCCGCGCTGGTCGTGGCCGAGGCGCTCGTGGCGCCGTGGCTCGCGGAGGAGGGGTTGCGCGCGGGCCTCGCGCTGGCGCTCCTGGTCGCGGTCGGCGTCGTCGTCTACGGCGCCGCCGCCCAGGCGCTCGGCGCCGCCTCGCTCGCCGATTTCAACTCGCTACGGCGCTCCCGCCGGCTTGACCCCGCCGACGGCGAGGGGCCATAAGACGCCGGTCTTCGGGAGGGGACGCCACGGCATGAAGCGCGTGTTCTCGGGGGTGCAACCCACCGGCAACCTGCACCTCGGCAACTACCTCGGCGCGATCCGCCGCTTCGTCGAGCTGCAACACGACTTCGACTGCATCTACTGCATCGTCGATCTGCACGCGATCACCTCGCCGCAGGACCCAGCCGAGCTCGCCACGTCGACCCGCGAGGTCGCCGCCGGCTTTCTCGCCGCCGGGCTCGACCCCGAGCGCTGCATCATCTTCAACCAGAGCCGCGTGCGCGAGCACGGGCACCTGGCGTGGATCCTCAACTGCTACACCCCGCTCGGCTGGCTCAACCGCATGACCCAGTTCAAGGAGAAGGCGGGCAAGAGCCGCGAGGAGGCCGTGCTGGGCCTTTACGCCTACCCCGTGCTGATGGCCGCCGACGTGCTGCTCTACAAGACGACCCACGTGCCCGTCGGCGAGGACCAGAAGCAGCACCTCGAGCTCGCCCGCGACATCGCCGGCGCGTTCAACCGTCGCCATGGGATCGAGCTGTTCCCGCTGCCCGAGCCGATGATCACCGGGGCCGCGACGCGGGTCATGTCCTTGCGCGATGGCCAGGCGAAGATGAGCAAGTCGGACCCCTCCGACTATTCGCGCATCAATCTGACCGACGGCCCCGACGTGATCGCCAGGAAGTTCCAGAAGGCGCGCACCGATTCCCAGCCGGGCGTCGGCTACGAGCCCGAGACGAGGCCCGAGGCGGCGAACCTCTTGAACATCTACGCGGCGCTCGCCGGGCTGACCCGCGAGGAGGTCTGCGCGCGCTTCGCCGACGCCCAGTTCCAGGCGTTCAAGCGCGCGCTGACCGATCTCGCGGTCGCGACGCTCGGGCCGCTCGGCCAGGAGATGAAGCGGCTGACGGCCGATCCGGGTTACGTCGACGGCGTGCTGCGCCGGGGCGCCGAGCGCGCCATGGCGCTGGCCCGCCCCGTGCTCGACGAGGTCGAACGGGCGGTCGGGCTGCACAGGCCCTGAGGCCGGCCGGGACGGATAGCGCTTGCGGAGACGGTCGCGGCAGGGGCAGAAAGGACCCGTGCCGGCGCGACCGTCGCGGAGCGAGGAGGGGAGATGCGCAATCAGCCCTACGTGCCCAAGTCGAAGATCCTCGTCCAGGTCCACCTGTCCAACGGCATGGAGCTCAAGGGCTGGATCTTCGTCGCGGTCGACAGCCGCGAGCTGGACGTGTTCAACAGTCCGGTGACTTTCTTCCCCTTCCTCGACGAAAGCAACCAGATCCGCTTCGTCAACAAATCCCAAGTCGTCCTGGTGGCCCCGCTCGAGCGGCGTCAAGGTTAACCACGCGCGTCACGGCGTCGGCGGACGGTCCATCCGCCACACTCTGGCCCCAGTCTTGCTTAGTGTCCCGCAGCCCGCCGCGTCGTTTTGGTCGCGAACGGGCCCGCGCCATTGTTTCTTCGGCCGTGGCGCGGACATTGGTTAACGGGACGATGGAGCCATGGACGGAACCACCGAGAATCGTCTTGTCGGGAATCAGGCCGCTCTCGGCGCGGCCGTGCTCGCGCTCGGGTTCGCGGCCATCGCCGCGATCCCGGCGCCATGGCCGGCCGGGCGCGATGACGCGACGGAATCCGTCGTCGCCCCGCGCTCCGGACCGCGCGACGCGTGGACCGAAGCCGACCGTCTGGCCGCGCTCGCCGGCGATCTCGATCCGGCGGAGCGCAAGGCACGATTCATCGAACTGGTCCTGCCCATCGTCATCGAGGCGAACGAGGCGATCCTCGCCGAGCGCGCCGTAGTCGAGGCGTTCGGCCGGCGGCTGGCCGCCGGCATCGCGCTCGCGCCGCCCGAACGCGCGGCATTCGAGCGCATCAAGCGGCGCTACGATGTCGCGAGCGACCACGTGGGCGTTCTGCTGCGCCGGGTCGACGCCATCCCGGTCTCCCTCGCGCTCGCCCAGGCGGCGCTCGAATCCGGCTGGGGCACGTCCCGGTTCGCGCGCGAAGCCAACGCGCTGTTCGGCGAACGGACGTGGCAGGCGGGCGTGGGCCTGGTGCCCGAGGCGCGCGCCGAGACGGAGTCCTTCGAGGTGCGGGCGTTCCGCGATCTCGCGGCGTCGGTGCGCTCCTACATGGCCAACCTCAACGGCGGCGACACCTACCGGGCGTTCCGCGCCGAGCGCGCGCGCCAGCGCCGGGCCGGCGCCGTGCTCGATGGCGAGCGCCTGGCGGGCACAATGCTCGCCTACGCCGAGCAGGGCGCCGAGTACGTCGAGCGGGTGCGCGCCATCATGCGCGACAACGACCTCGGCGCCCACGACCGCCTGCGCCAGCTTTTCGCCGTCGCCGGCCCGGCACCGGATCCGCGCACCTGACGGCACCGTGCTACAACCTTCCTCGACGATGACGGCGGGGATGGCGGGGCAGTGGCGATGCTGGATCAGTCCGGGCTCGATCTCTTGTTCCGCGCCGCGCGGACCCACCGATCCTGGCACGACCGCCCCGTCGCCCCCGCCACCCTGCGGGCGGTCTACGAGCTCGCCCGCATGCCGCCGACCAGCGCCAACTGCTCGCCCATGCGCGTCGTCTTCGTCGTTTCGCCCGCGGCAAAGACCAAGCTCGAGCCCTGCCTGTCGAAGGGCAACGTCAAGCAGACCATGAGCGCGCCGGTGACCGCGATCGTCGCCTACGATCAGCGCTTCCACGACGAGCTGCCGCGGCTCTACCCCTACGCCGACGCGCGGTCCTGGTTCGCCGACGATCCCGCGGCGGCGGCGGAAACGGCGTTCCGCAACGGCAGCTTGCAGGGCGCCTACCTGATGCTCGCCGCGCGCGCGCTTGGCCTCGACGTCGGTCCGATGTCGGGCTTCGACCGGGCCAAGGTCGACGCCCGGTTCTTCCCCGACGGGCGCTGGCGCTCGAACTTCATGTGCAACCTCGGGTATGGCGACGGCGCGCGCCTCGAGCCGCGCGCGCCCCGGCTCGCTTTCGACGAGGCCTGCGCGATCGCATGACGGCGTCGCGCGGATCGCCCCCGACCCTGCTCGCCCTCGACGCCGCCACCGCGACCTGCTCGGTGGCGGCGTGGGCCGGGGGCCGAGTGGTCGCGGCGCTGGCCGAGCGGCCGGGACGTCGCCACGCCGAACGGCTGGTGCCCATGATCGAGGCGGTGCTCGCCGAGGCCGGCCTCGGCTACGATGCGCTCGACGCCCTGGCCGTGACCGTGGGCCCCGGCTCGTTCACCGGGGTGCGCATCGGGCTCGCCTGCGCCCGGGGCCTCGCGCTCGCCAGCGCCAAGCCGCTGATCGGCGTGACCACCCTCGAGGCGCTCGCCCATGGGGCGGGCGCGGGGCGCGCGGTCGCGGCGGTCATCTGGTCCGGGCGGGACCGTGTCTTCCTCCAGTGCTTCGACCCCGGCGGCCGCGCCCGCGGCGAGCCCCGGGCGGCGACGCTCATCGAGGCGGCCGCGTCCGTGGCGCTGACCGATCTGCTGATCGGCGACGCCGCCGCGGCGCTCGCGGCGTTGACCGGCGGCGCGTTCGATCCGGCGGCCTTCGGTCCCGACGCGGCGGCGGTGGCCGAGCTCGCCGCGCGCCGCCTGGCCGGCGGACTCGAGCCGACCGCCCGGATGCCTGTCCCGCTCTACCTTCGGCCGCCCGACGCCAGGCCCATGGCGGCGCGGGCGCGGTGACCGGCGCGGTCGCGGCGTT
>JBBDQV010000075.1:0-8079 GCA_040905845.1 Alphaproteobacteria bacterium
GGGGGGGGGGCGCCCCGCCAGGGCGAGCGCGAGCAACAGCCGCTCGGCGGTGACAAAGCTGTCCTTGGCCTTGTCGGCGAGTTTCTCGGCAACCTCGAGGAGGCGCGCCGTCTCCGGCGCGAGAAAGACCTGGCCAGCGCCCGAGCCCTCGATCCTGGCGAGCTTGGCGAGCTCGGCCTCGACCTTGGCGAGGGCTTGCTCGGGCCGCCCGCCCGCCTGGCGAACGAGACCGGCCGCGAGACCGTCCTTGTCGTCGAGCAGGACCTTGAGCAAGTGCTCGGGGGTCAGCCGCTGATGGCCGCTGCGCTGCGCGAGCGCCTGGGCCGATTGAAGAAACCCGCGCGACCGCTCGGTATAGCGCTCCTGGTCCATGATGACCCTCCGCCGCCGCCGTTCGTCGAAACTGAAGCGGATATAGTGTTGCCCGAAAGCAACACAAGGCCCCTTGGCCTAGGTCGGCGAGGGGTCCGGCGGGGTGCCTTCGGGAGCGGCCGGGGTGGGATCGCCCTGGGGCTGTTCGTCCTCGCCCATGGGGCCGTTCGCCCGGGGCTGCGGCTGGGTGCCCATGGCGACCATGACCCGATAGTAGTGCTCGGCGTGCTGCAGGTAGTTCTCGGCGCCGACCCTGTCGCCGGAGGAGTGCGCATCGCGCGCCAGCACCAGGTACTTCTCAAAAATTTGGTGCGCGGTTCCCCTGATCTTAACGTCGGGACCGTTGCTGTCGAAGCTCTGGTTGCGGTGAAAGCCGCCGCCGCCGCCACCGCCGCCACCGTGGGAACGACGCATGTGGCCACGACCGTTGCGCGACCGCTTGGGATTGGAGCCTGGTCTCATTTCTGCCGTTTCGAAGAGTTGCACGAATAACCGGTTTACCTCGGGACGGTCCGATCGTAGGAGCCGCCGGGTGCGCACCGGGATTGGCATTGCTCGTCGCGCTCGCCCCACCCGCCCACAGGAAGCATCGCCTCGCTCCGGCGTCTTCGTCTTGTGGTAAGCGCGGAAGTCGGGAGTGACGCTAGCCGACATCGGGTGGGTTTCCAAGTCATAAATTCGCCGCCCCGCCGAGCCTCAGGGCGACGCAGCGATCACGCCCCGCGAGGTCGGCGACGATGGCCGCGAGATCGAGTTCGGGCGCGAGGACCGCGGCGAGCGCGGCCACGTCCCGCGCCTGGTCGTGTCCGACCTCGAGCACGACGAGGCCCTCGGGGCGGAGATTGCGCGCGAGCCCGGGCAGCAGGGCCCGGTACGCGTCGAGCCCATCGGTGCCGCCGTCGAGCGCGCCGCGTGGCTCGAACGCCGCGACCTCGGGCTCGAGCCCGGCGAGCTCGCCGGTCCGCACGTAGGGCGGGTTGGCGACCACGACGTCGAACCGGCCCGCCAAGGCCGCCGTCCAGTCGCCGGCGAGAAACGCTGCGCGCGCGCCGAGCCCGAGCCGAGCGGCGTTGAGCCGCGCGACCCTGGCCGCCGCCACGCTGCGATCGACGCCGACGCCCGTGGCCGCCGGAAGCTCGGAGAGAAGGGCGAGCAGCAGGCAGCCCGTCCCGGTGCCGAGGTCGAGGACGCGCCAGGCCCGGGCATGGTCGGCCAGGCGAGCGAGCACGGCTTCGATCACGGTTTCGCTGTCGGGGCGCGGCGCCAGCGTCGCCGGCGTGACCACGAAATCGAGGCTCCAGAACTCGCGGCGACCGGTGAGGTAGGCGACCGGCTCGCGCCGGGCCCGGCGCGCCACCAGGGTCTCGAACCGCGCGCCTTCGTCCGGCGCCAACGCCCGGTCGCCGTGGCAGGCCACGACCTCGCGGCCACAGCCCAGCGCGTGGCACAGCAGCACCTGGGCGTCGCGGCGCGCCTCGGCCACGCCGGCCCGCTCGAGCCGGGCGGCGGCCGCGCCGACGGCTTCGGCCAGCGTGGGCATCAGGCGATCTCCGCGAGCCGCGCGGCCTCGTCGTCGGCGATCAGAGCCTCGATCAGCTCGTCGAGGGCGGAGCCTTCGAGCACCCGATCGATCTTGTGGAGCGTCAGGTTGATGCGATGGTCGGTCACCCGGCCCTGGGGGAAGTTGTAGGTGCGGATGCGTTCGGAGCGGTCGCCCGAGCCGACCTGGCTCTTGCGCTGGGCGGCGCGCTCGGCGGCCCTGGCGGCGCGCTCGGCCTCGTAGAGCCTGGCGCGCAGCACGCGCATGGCCTTCGCCTTGTTCTTGTGCTGCGACTTCTCATCCTGCTGGATCACCACGATGCCGCTCGGCACGTGCGTGATGCGCACCGCGCTGTCGGTCGTGTTGACCGACTGGCCGCCGGGGCCCGAGGCGCGGAACACGTCGATCCGAAGATCCTTGTCATCGATCTTGACGTCGACTTCCTCGGCTTCGGGCAGCACGGCGACGGTCGCCGCCGAGGTGTGGATGCGCCCGCCCGCCTCGGTCGCCGGGACGCGCTGGACCCGATGGACGCCCGACTCGAACTTGAGCCTGGCGAAGACGTCGCGCCCGCGGATCGCCGCCTGGCCCTCCTTGAGCCCGCCGAGCCCGGTCTCGCTCATGTGCATGATCTCGACCTTCCAGCCCCTGAGCTCGGCGTAGCGCTGGTACATGCGGAACAGCGCGGACGCGAACAGGGCCGCCTCCTCGCCGCCGGTGCCGGCGCGCACCTCGAGGATCGCGTTCTTCTCGTCCGCCTCGTCCTTGGGCAGCAGCATGAGCTGGATGCGGCGCTCGAGCTCGGGCAGCCGCCTCGCCAACTCGCCCCGCTCGTCCTCGGCGAGCCGGCGCATGTCCGCCTCGACTTCGTGCGCGATCAGCCCGTCGAGATCGGCGATCTCGGCCCGGCAGCGGGTCATCGCCTGGATCGCCGCCACGACCGGGGACAGCTCGGCATACTCCTTGGCCAGCCGCACGACCTCCTCGGACGAGGTCGAGGCGCGCGACATCGCGGCGCCGAGAGCCGCGTGCCGTTCGACGAGCCGGTCGAGCTTGTCCGCGCCGATCATGGTTCCTCGTCCCGTTGCGCGCCCGGCACGCCGAACAGCCGGCGTAGCATCGCCTCGGCCGCGGCCACGTCCTCGCCGGCGCCGGCCATCCGGCGCAGCGCCGTGCTCGGAGCGTGCAAGAGGCGCTGCACCAGAAGCCGCGTCGCGCCGGCGGCGTCGAGCGCCGGTTGCTCGTCGAGCAGCCGCTCCCGTTCGGCCTCGAACAGCCCGCGCAGGGCGACGACGGCCGGCACCGCCTCGCGCTCGGCCGTCTCGCGCGAGAACGCCTGGACGCTCTCGTCGATGATCGCCCACGCCGCGCTCGCCGCGCCGCGCCGCCCGGCCCGGCCCTGCTCGGCGACGCGCTCGAGATCGTCGAGCCGGAAGACGAAGATGTCCTCGATCCGTTCCGCGTCCGGCTCGACGTCGGGCGGCACCGCCAGATCGAGCACGAAGATGGGTCGGCGCCGACGAGCGCGCAGCGCCCTTTCGAAGACGGCGCGTGTCAGGATCGCGCGGCCGCGGCCGAGCACGGAGATCACGATATCGGAGCCGGCGAGCGCTTCGTCAAGCCGGTCGAAGGGCTCGAGGTTGGCGCCGAGGCGCTGGGCCACGGCGGCCACGCGCGCCTCGCTCGGGTGGCTGACGGCGAGGCGCCCGAGCCCGCCCTCGCCGAGCGCGCGGGCCACCAGCTCGCCGGCGTCGCCCGCGCCGATCAAGAGCCCGAAGCGCGTGGCGAGGTCGCCGTGAATGCGCCGCGCGATCTCCAGCGCGGCCGCGGCGAGGCTGACCGGCCGTTCGCCGATCGCCGTCTCGGTGCGCACGCGCTTGGCGGCGCGGTAGGCCGCCTGGGTCAGACGGTCGAGCTCCGGGCCGACCAGGCCCGCGCCGCGCGCGTGCGCCTCGGCGGCCTTGACCTGGCCCAGGACCTCGGGCTCGCCGAGCACCAGGCTCTCGAGGCCCGCGGCGATGGCGAAGACGTGGCGCGCCGCGTCCAGGTCGACGAGGCTTCGGGTGAACGGCGCCAGCGCGGCCGCGTCCAGGCCGGCGTGCCCGGCCAGGAGCCCCAGGATGCGCTCGGCGTCCCGCTCCGGCTCGGGCGACGCCGCGATCACCTCGACCCGGTCGCAGGTGGCGAGCGCCAGCGCCTGGCCGATGCCGGCGCCCGCGAGCGCGGCGTGGAGCGCGACGGTCGCGTCTTCGTCGGGCGCGAGCCGCTCGCGGAGCGCGAGCGGCGCCGTGCGATGGGTCGCACCGATCACGACGTAGCGCGGCCGCGCCAGCGGAGCCTCCGCTACGCCGGCGCGCGAAGGTGCTCCTCGAGCCGCTCGAGTGGCACCTTGTCCTGCCGCCCGCTGTCGAGGTCGCGCACGGTGGCGATGGCGCCCGCGAGCTCGTCGCCGCCGATGAGCACGGCGGCGCGCGCGCCGATGCGGTTGGCCCGCTTGAGCCGCTTCGCGGGGTTGCCGCGATAGCCGAGGTCGACGACGAGCCCGGCCCGGCGCAGCCGGTGGGCGAGGCCGAGGCAGGCGGCCTCCGCCGCCGCTCCGATCGGGACGATGGCGATGGCGCGCGGCGAAGGCGGCGGCCGGTCGATGAGCTCCGCGAGCCGTTCGATGCCGCCGGCCCAGCCGATCGCCGGCGTCGGCGGGCCGCCGAGCTGCTCGATCAGCCCGTCGTAGCGACCGCCGCCGATCACCGTGCCCTGGGCGCCCAGGTGCTCGGTGATGAACTCGAACGCCGTGTGCGTGTAGTAGTCCAGGCCACGAACCAAGCGCGGATTGACCGTGTAGGCGATGCCCAGCCCGTCGAGGCCCGCGCGGACGCGATCGAAGAAGGCGACCGACTCCTCGTTGAGATGGTCGCGGAGTCGGGGCGCGGCCTCGAGCAAGCGCCGGTCGCCCTCGTCCTTGGAGTCGAGGATGCGTAGCGGGTTGCGCTCGAGCCGGGCACGGCTGTCCGTCGACAGCCGTTCGGCGAGCGGCGCGAGGAACGCGACGAGCGCGTCACGGTAGGCGGCGCGGCTGGCCGGGTCCCCCAGGCTGTTGATCTCGAGCCGGGTCTTACCGAGCACGCCGAGCATGTCGAGCACGTCGCTGGCGA
Organism: Alphaproteobacteria bacterium; assembly: GCA_040905845.1. Lineage (GTDB taxonomy): Bacteria > Pseudomonadota > Alphaproteobacteria > SP197 > SP197 > VGDP01. The sequence continues at coordinate 5,065 of JBBDQV010000075.1, forward strand.
GCGCGATGACCTCGACGTCGGCCTCCGACTCGGCCACGCCGATGAGCTCGACGTTGATCTGGTGGAATTGGCGCTGGCGCCCCTTCTGTGGCCGTTCGTAGCGGAACACGGGGCCCGCGCAGTGGAACCTGAGCGGCGCGTGCTGGAGCAGCGCGCCGCCGATCGCGGCGCGCGCGATGCCGGCGGTGAACTCGGGCCTGAGCGTCAGTCGCTCGCCGCCGCGGTCCTCGAACGTGTACATCTCCTTCGAAACCACGTCCGACGTCTCGCCGAGCGTGCGGGCAAACACCTCGGTGAACTCGAAGATCGGCGTGATGATCTCGTCGAAGCCGTAGCGCTCGGCGATTGTTCGGCACGCCTCGGTAACGGCGCGGTGGCGCCGCGCGGCCTCGGGGAAGAGGTCGTGCGTGCCGCGGACCGGCTGGAGCCTCGCGCGCGCGTTGGTCACATCGATGGGCGGGGCGAACCCCGCCTAGGACGCCGCCGCGACGGGCGCCGGGGCGGGCTCGCCGACGACCTCGGCGGCCTTGCGCTCGACCAGCTCGATCACGTGATCGACCAGGCGGACGTCGTCGATCTTGTGGTCGGCGAGGCCCGCGACGTAGACGAGGTGGCTGCCCTTGCCGCCGCCGGTCACGCCGATGTCGGTCGAGCGCGCCTCGCCGGGGCCGTTGACGACGCAGCCGATGATCGAGATCGACAGCGGCGCCTCGATGTGGGCCAGCCGCTTCTCGATCTCGGCCACGGTCCTGACCACGTCGAACTGCTGGCGCGCGCAACTCGGGCACGCGATGACCGTGACGCCGCGCTTCCTGAGCTCGAGCGCCTTGAGAATCTCGAACCCCGCCTTGACCTCCTCGACCGGGTCGGCCGACAGCGACACGCGGATGGTGTCGCCGATCCCCTCGGCCAGCAGCATGCCGAGCCCGATCGAGGACTTGACCGTGCCGCCGTAGAGCCCGCCGGCCTCGGTGATGCCGAGGTGCAGCGGGTAGTCGCACGCGGCGGCGAGCGCGCGGTAGGCGGCGACCGCGAGGTACACGTTGGACGCCTTGACGCTGATCTTGAAGTCCTGGAAGTCGTTGTCCTCGAGCACCCGGATGTGGCGGCGCGCGCTTTCGACCATGGCCTCGGGCGTCGGTCGGCCGAAGCGCTCGAGCAGGTCCCTCTCGAGCGAGCCGGCGTTGACGCCGATGCGCATCGAGCAGCCGTGATCGCGCGCCGCCCTGATGACCTCGCGCACCCGCTCATCCGAGCCGATGTTGCCCGGGTTGATGCGCAGGCACGCGGCGCCGGCCGCGGCCGCCTCGAGCGCGCGTTTGTAGTGGAAGTGGATGTCGGCGACGATCGGCACCGGCGATTCATCGACGATGTGCTTGAGCGCCTTGGTCGAGGCCTCGTCGGGGCAGCTCACGCGGACGATGTCGGCGCCCGCCGCGGCGAGCGCGTAGACCTGCTTGATCGTCGCCGCGTCGTCCCACGTCGGCGTGTTGGTCATCGACTGGACGCTGATCGGGGCGTCGCCGCCGACGGTGACGCGGCCGACGCGGACCGGGCGCGAGGCGCGACGCGGCGCCGGTCCGGCGCTCGAGACGTTCATGGCCAATCCACTCCGGCGCGGGTGTCCTTCGAGGCCCACACATAGCCCGGCCGGCCGTACCCGGCAAGGAGGCGCGGAGACTTAGTTCGCCGCCGTGCCGCCGAGCAGGCGTTCGGGATCGAGCGCGATCGAGCGCTTGACCTGGCTGAGCGCGCCGAGCGAGGGCACGGGCCGGCCGTCGACCAGGACCTCGAGCCCGCCGGCGTTGCCGGTGCGCATCATGAGCCCGGCGCGGTTGGGCACCCGATAGACGTCGCCCGGTCTGAGCACGCGGGTGAACAGGGCGCCGCCGTCCGCCTCGTTGATCTGGACCCAGCTCTCGTGGGTGGCGCGGATCTCGATCCGGCCCTCGTTGCCCCGGCCGTAGACGTTGGGCACGTAACCCGTTTCGGCCACCGGAGCCGCCGGCGCGGGCTCGGCAACCGGCACCTCCACCGCCTCGGTAGGCGTGGCCTCGGTCGTCACCGTCACGTCCGTCCCGGCCGTGGGCACCGCGGGTTTCGGCGCGGTGGCCGCGGGCTCCTGCGGCACCGGCAAGGTGCTGGGTGGTGACTCGATCGGTGGAGCAGGCTCGTCGGCCACGGTTTCCGCCGGTACCGTGGCGGTCGCATCCGACTCCGCCTCGGCGGTCGTGGTCGCGGCGCCCGAAAGCTCCGCCGGGACCGGCGCGACGCGCTCCAGATAGGGCGCCACCCGGTCCTGCACCACGGACCAGCCGCCGAACACGACCGCGCCGATGGCGAGCGCGAACAGGACGATGCGGCCGGTCGGCAGGGACGGCGGCGCCAAGGGCTCCGGGAAATTGAGCTCGCTCGGCCCGCTCGGCCCGCCGCCCTCGTCGCGATAGCGGCTGACGTAGGCGTCGCCGTCGAGCCCGAGATGGTTGGCGTAGGTCCTGAGGAAACCGATGGCGTAGGCCCGCCCGGGCAGGTCCTCGAACCGCCCTTCCTCCATGGCGAGCAGGAACGGCTGGCCGATGCGCAGGCCCTGGGCGAGCTCGTCGAGCGACAGGCCGTGACGCTGGCGCGCGCCGCGCAGTTCGGCACCGATGCGCAGCGGCCCGGTGCCGGCGATCTCGTGGAGCCGGGTCACGCGCGGTGCTTCGTCCTCGTGACGAGCGAACTTGGTGCGCGATTTGGCCATCCGTTAGGGTCCGGGCGCGATGACGCCGGTCACTGTCGAGCGGCCCGCTTTCGGCGGTCCGTATCGCCTGGACCCTAACACCATCCTGGAATGACTGCAATTTTTCGAGACGAGAGACTCGTCTAGGCCGTCTCGTTCAACAACTACGCGAGGGACTTAGCGGCCGTTTGAGAACGCATTGACCATGCACTTCTTGGTCGTCATGGCCGGGCCAAGTCCCACGGCTGTCCGGTTCGCGCCTGCCACGCGGTTCGCGACGCGTGCCTGCGGCA
>JBBDQV010000076.1:0-8052 GCA_040905845.1 Alphaproteobacteria bacterium
AGGCTGACGATGTCGGCGGCGGCCACGTGGCCGACGTCCTGTGGCACATGCCGACCGGCCTCGTCGATCGCCGCCGCGCGGTCACCCTCGCGGCCGCCCCGGTCGGCGAAATCTCGACCTTCACCCTGAGCGTCGATGGCCACGAGCCGCCGCCCAACCGGCGCCTTCCCTACCGGGTTCGCTGCCGCGATGCCACCGGCTTCGTGACCCTGGTCTTCTTCAACGCCAAGCCGGCCTACCTGGGAACCCTGCTGCCGCAAGGCTCGACGCGCGTCGTGAGCGGGCGGCTCGACCTCTACGGCAGCGAGCGGCAGATCGTCCACCCCGACCACGTGGTGCCCGAGTCCGAACGCGCCAGCGTCGAGATCGTCGAGCCGGTCTACCCCCTGACCGAGGGGCTCACCCCGAAGGTCATGCGCAAGGCGGTGATGGCGGCGCTCGCCCGCGCCCCCGACCTGCCCGAATGGCTCGATGCCGCTTTCATCGCCCAAAGGCGCTGGGCGCCGTGGAAGAGAGCGCTCGAAGCCTGCCACGAGCCGACCGAGCCACGGGATGTCGATCCGGCCAACCCCGCCCGGACTCGGCTTGCCTACGACGAGCTGTTCGCGAGCCAGCTCGCGCTCGGCCTGATGCGCGCGCGCCGGCGCACGCTGCCGGGGCCCGAGGTCAAGGGCACGAAGGCGCTGATCGCGCGTGCGCGCGCCGCCCTGCCCTTCGCGCTCACGCTCGACCAGGAGCGGGCGCTCGCCGAGATCCTCGCCGACATGGCGCGGCCCGCGCGCATGCACCGCCTGCTCCAGGGCGACGTCGGCAGCGGCAAGACCGTGGTCGCGGCGCTCGCCATGCTGACCGCGGTCGAGGCCGGGTTTCAGTCGGCTCTGATGGCCCCGACCGAGGTTCTGGCGCGCCAGCACCTGGCGACGCTCGCGCCGCTCGCCGCCGCGGCCGGCGTCGAGGTCACGCTTCTCACCGGCCGGGACAAGGGCAAGGCGCGGGCGCGGATCCTGGCCGGGCTCGCCGACGGCACCCTGCCCTGCGCGATCGGCACCCACGCGTTGTTCCAGGATGACGTTGCGTTCCAACGGCTCGCGCTCGCCGTCGCCGACGAACAGCACCGCTTCGGCGTGCACCAGCGCATGCTGCTCGCCGAGAAGGGTAAGGGCGCCCACGTCCTGGTCATGACGGCGACACCGATCCCGAGGACGCTCCAGCTCGCCGCCTTCGGCGATCTGGACGTTACGGTACTGCGCGAAAAGCCGCCGGGCCGGCGCCCCGTCGTCACGCGCGCGGTGCCGTTGACCCGGCTCGACGAGGTCGTCGACGGGGTCGGGCGGGCGCTGCGCCAGGGCGGCAAGATTTATTGGGTCTGCCCGATCGTCGCCGAATCCGAGCTGATCGACGTTCAGGCCGCCGAGGACCGGCACCGCCTGCTCGCCGCGCGCTTCGGCGACCGCGTCGGCCTGGTCCACGGCCGGCTGCCCGCGCCCGAGCGCGACGCGGCGATCGAAGGCTTCGCCAAGGGCGGGATCGACGTGCTGGTCGCGACCACGGTGGTCGAGGTCGGGGTCGACGTGCCGGCGGCGTCGGTCATGATCATCGAGCACGCCGAGCGCTTCGGCCTGGCCCAGCTGCACCAATTGCGTGGCCGCGTCGGGCGCGGCACGCGGGAGTCGACGTGCATCCTGCTGTTCGCGACGCCCTTGGGTGAAACCGCCAAGGCCCGCCTCAAGGTGCTGCGCGAGACCGACGACGGCTTCCGCATTGCCGAGGAGGACCTGCGCCTGCGCGGCGCCGGAGAGCTGCTCGGCACGCGCCAAAGCGGGTTTCCGGAATTCCGCCTGGCCGACCTCGCCCGCCACGCCGAGTTGCTGCCGATCGCGGCGGACGACGCCAAATTGGTGCTCGAGCGCGACCCCGGACTTCTCGGCCCGCGCGGCAAGGCGCTACGCCACCTGCTCTACCTGTTCGAGCGCGACCAGGCCGTCCGCTTCCTGCGCTCGGGGTAGGCTCACAGCACCTCGTTGCCGAGCCAGCGATAGGCGCCCCGTTCGACGATGCGCGTGGGGCCGTCGTCGGGCCGGTCGCGCAGAAACCCTTCGCTCGCCGCATAGTCCGCGAACGTCCAGAACGCCATGTGCGCCGGATCGGGGCCGAGCAGCCCGACGCGCCGCAGCACAGTGCCCAGCTTCGCTTCGGGCCTGGCGCGCGCGCGGTCGCGAAACCAGCCGCCGAGATCGCCCGCCGCGAGCGAGCTGTCGGAGAACTCGACGACGTGCAGGCCGTCGCGTCCGGTGCCGTCCTCCACGATCGCGTCGTAGAGCCCCGCCTGGGTGATGTCGATCGCCCGGTGCATGGCATGGCTGCGCGGGTTTCCCGCGCGGTAGGCGTCGGCGCCGAAGTATGCTTCCCAGGCGTCGAGCCTGGCGATGTCCGCGATCCGCCACAGCGCCAGATAGCTCGGGTGCGGCCCGAGCCGCATGGTTCGGCCGAGCTGGAGCACCATGCGGTCCGCCTGGCCCTCGACCCAGGACGACGCCTGGTCGGCGAAAGCCCGGAAGATTGCGACCGGCATGGCGCGGTCGCGCTCGATGAACTCGACGTAGTACACGCGCGCGCCCTACCAGAGCGAGCCGCCGGCGATGGTGATGTCCTCACCCGTGACGCCGAAGGCCGCGTCGCTGCATAGAAAGCAGACCAGCGCGCCGACCTCGCGCGCCGGAATCCAGCGCTGCTGCGGTATCTTCATGCGCCAGTGCTCGTGGTACTCCGCGTCGCTCATCTGGATGCCGTCGATCTTCATCTGCTGGCGCTGGGCGATCCGGCTTTGCGGCGTGTCGACGAACCCGGGGTTGACCGCGTTGCACGACACCCCGTGCGGCGCGCCTTCGAGCGCGACGCAGCGCGTCAGGCCGAGCACGCCGGACTTCGCCGCGCAATAGGCGGCGTGGGCCGGCGCGCCGACGTTCGCCGCGGTCGAGGCGAAGTTGACGATGCGGCCCCACTTGCGCTCGATCATGCCCGGCAGGCAACGCTTGATCGTGCGGTAGTGGCCATTGAGGCAGACGTCGATGATGGCGTGCCAGATCGCGTCCGGGTGGTTGACCATGAAGGCGCGCGCGGAGTGCCCCGCCGCGTTGACCAGGATGTCGATCCGGCCGAACGCCGTGATGATCGCCTCGAAGGTCGCCTGGACCGCGTCGTCCTTGGTGACGTTGAAGCCGAAGGCGAGCGCGCGCACGCCCTTCGCCTCGATCTCCTTGCGCGTCGCCTCGAGCTCCGCGTCGGTCAGGGTGTAGGCGTTCTGCTCCGGGCGCAGCGTCCCCTTCTCGCTCGCCGGCAGCGACGCGATGGCGACGTCGGCGCCCGCCTCGGCGAGCGCCAACGCGCACTCGCGGCCCATGCCCGTCGCCCCGCCGGTGACCCACGCGGTCTTGCCGGCCAGATGCTTGCTCATGCCTCGTCGCCCCCTCAGAGAGTTCCAGGATAGTAGCCGCCGTCGATCAACAGGTTCTGCCCGGCGATGAAGCCGGCGTGGGCGCTGCACAGGAAGGCGCACGCCGCGCCCAGCTCGTCGGGCACGCCGAACCGGCCGGCCGGCTGCTCGGCCATGGCGGCCGCGCGCCGCGCTTCGAAGCTTTCACCCGACTTTTCGGCCGCGCCGCGCAGACCATCGCGCAGCCGGTCGGTCTCGAACGAGCCGGGCAGCAGGTTGTTGATCGTCACGCCGTGCTTGACCACCTGGCGCGCGAGCCCGGCGACGAAGCCCGTGAGCCCCATGCGCACGCCGTTGGAGAGCGCGAGGTTCGCGATCGGCGACTTCACGGTGATCGAGGTGATGTTGACAACCCGGCCCCAGCGCCGCTCGATCATGCCGTCAAGGCTCGCCTTGATCAGCTCGATCGGCGTCAGCATGTTCTGGTCGAGCGCGGCGAGCCAATCGTCGCGCCCGAACGCCCGGCCATCGCCCCTGGGCGGCCCGCTGGCGTTGGTAACGAGGATGTCCGGCGCGGGACAGGCCGCTAGCAACGCCGCGCGCACCTTCGGAACGGTCACGTCCCCCGCGACCGTCGCGACCGTTGCGCCAGTCTCCTCGCGAATCGCCGCGGCCGCCGCCTCCAACGCCTCCGCGCCCCGCGCGTTCATGGTCAACGCCACGCCCTCGCGCGCGAGCGCCAACGCGCAGGCGCGCCCCAGCCCCTTGCTCGACGCGCACACGATCGCGTTGCGGCCCGCAATCCCCAGATCCATGGCGGTTTCCTAGGGGGTGTTCCGAACGGATCGATTCGATGGGCCGTCAACTTCCGGGGTGTCATTCCCGGGCGCCGCGACAGCGGCGAGCCAGGAATCCAGGGCCACGGCACGGCTGGTTGCCCTGGATACCCGGTTCCGGCCTCCGGCCGGCCCGGGCATGACAAGTTCAGTGGGTCGATCCGAACTGAACACGCTCTACCCTCGCTTGCCGCCGACCGGTATCACGAAGGGCCGTGGATCGAGAAATCGTTTCAGCACGTTGGTGGTGACGCGCGCGAGCGCCCCCCCTTGTCGCCATGCCGGCCCAATGCACGTCTTGCGGCCTCGGTCTATTATGGGAGAGAGGATAACGCGGGGGCGCAACCATGGCGCGCGAGATCAAGGCGGTCCTCATCGCCCTCGTCGTGGCGCTGAGCCTTGTCGCTCCAGTGGCCGCGGGACCGCTCGAGGACGGGATGACCGCCTTCGATCGCGGCGACTACGCCGAGGCGGTGAAGTGGTACCGCAAAGCCGCCGACCAGGGCCTCGCCGAAGCCCAGTTCACCCTCGGCGTCATGTACCACGACGGCCTGGGCGAGTCGCAGGACGACGCCGAGGCGTTGAAGTGGTTTCGCAAGGGCGCAGACCAGGGTGACGCCCCCGCCCAGATCAACCTCGGGCTCAAGTACCACGAAGGCCGGGGCGTGCCGCAGGACTACGTGCAGGCCCACATGTGGTTCAACCTCGCGGCATCGCGGCTTCCGCCGGGTGAAGACCGGGATATGGTGGTAGGGAACCGCGACTCCGTGGCGGCCCGCATGACCCCCGCCCAGGTGGCGGAGGCGCAGAGGCTCGCGCGCGAGTAGAAGCCGAAGTGACCAGGGCGCGTCGGAACTCCCGCGCGAGCCGCAGCGCCTCGGCCGTGACGGTGATCAACGCGGCCTCGTACGATCAGGCGGCGGCGAGCTCGCCGAACGCCTCGTCGGCCGCGGCGAGCGTGGCGTCGATCTCCCCATCGCCGTGCGCGGTGGACAGGAACCAGACGCCGCGCGCCGTGGTGCGGACGCCGCGTTTGGCGAGCGCCCGGACGAACCGGCCGAGCATGGCCGAGTCGGTCTCGGCGACCGAACGGAAATCGACGACCTCCCGGTCGTCGGTGAACAGCACGCAGAAGATCGGCCCCAAGCCCTGGACCAGCGCGGCGATGCCGCGCCGCCGCGCCGCCGCGCGCAGCCCCGCCATGAGCCGCTCGCCCAGCGCCTTCATGCGTCGCAGCCCGGCACAGTCGTCCGCCGCCAGCTCCTCGAGCGTGGCCCGCGCGGCGACCACGGCCGGCAAGCAGGCGTTGTACGTGCCGGAATGCGTCGTGCCGCCCTCGGCCGCGAGCAGGTCCATGACGTCCGCCCGTCCGGCGACCAAGCTCAGCGGAAAGCCGGCCGCCACCGCCTTGGCGAACACCGCGATGTCGGGCGTGACGCCCAGCATCGCCTGGGCGCCGCCTAGGCCGAAGCGGAACCCAGTGATCACCTCGTCGAACACGAGCATGGCGCCCGCGTTTCGGCATAGCGTCCGCGCCCGTTCGAGGTAGCCGGGCCTGGGCGCGATGACGCCGCAATTGCACAGGATCGGTTCCATCAGGACCGCGGCCACGTCCGAGCCTTGGCGCTCGAGCGCCCGCTCGAGCGTGCCCTCGTCGTTCCACGGCAGAACGATCACGTCGCCGAGTGCGCTCGGCGCCTGGCCTCGGCTCATCGGCACCGGCACCGGCGCCGCGCGCGGGCCCGCCTCGTTGAGCGCCGGCCTCGTGCTGATGAACACGCTGTCGAGCCAGCCGTGGTAGTGACCCTCGAACTTGATGACCTTCGTCCGACCCGTCTTCGCCCGCGCCAGGCGCAGCGCCGCCTGGACCGCCTCGGACCCGGAGACCGCCAGTCGGATCCGCTCGGCGCACGGGATGAGCTCGACCAGGCGCTCGGCCAGGCGAACCTCGTCCTCGGTCTGCGCCGCGAAGGTCTGGCCGCGCGCGAGCTCGGCGGCGACCGCCTCGGTCACCCGCCGGGGCGCATGCCCCAGGATCGCCGCGCCGTTGCCCATGACGTAGTCGATCAGGACGTTGCCGTCGACGTCGATGACGCGCGGGCCATCGCCGCGAACCACGAACAGCGGTCCCATCGCCTCGCCGAGGCGGACGTTGCTGTTGACGCCGCCCGCCACCGAGCGCCGCGCCTCGTCGAACATCGCCCGCGATTTCTCGAAGGTCGCCATGTCTCGCCCCTTCCCGATACGCGGCCGGAGTGTATACGGTGGACGCTCGGCACGTCACCTTTCCCATCCGAGCACGGAGCGAGCATCATGGACCTGGGCATCGCCGGCCGCGGCGCCATCGTCTGCGCGTCGAGCAAGGGGCTGGGGCGCGCGTGCGCCCTCGCCCTGGCGCGCGAAGGCGTCGCCTTGACCCTCAACGGGCGTGGCGCGGAGGCGCTCGAAGCGACCGCGGCGGCGATCAGGGCCGCGTCCGGCGTCGAGGTCCGCGCGGTGGCGGGCGATGTCACCGATCCGGCCGTGCGCGGCCGGCTGCTCGAGGCCTGCCCCGAGCCCGACATCCTGATCAACAACGCCGGCGGGCCGCCCCCCGGCGAATTCCGCGCCTGGTCGCGCGAGGACTGGGTGCGCGCGCTCGACGCCAACATGCTGGCGCCGATCGACATGATCCGCCGGGTGCTCGACGGCATGATCGCGCGCGGCTTCGGCCGGGTGGTCAACATCACGTCTGGCGCCGTCAAGGCACCGATCGCCACGCTCGGCCTTTCGAACGGCGCCCGAGCGGGACTGACCGGGTTTGTCGCGGGGCTCGCGCGTCAGGTCGCCCGGCACGGCGTCACCATCAACAACCTGCTGCCCGGTCCGTTCGACACCGACCGGCTGCGCGCCAACATCGCCGCGCGGGCCAAGCCCGGCGAGCCGCCGGAGGCCGCGGCCGAGCGCGAGCGCGCCGCCATCCCCGCCGGCCGCTTCGGCACGCCGGAGGAGTTCGGCGCGGCCTGCGCCTTCCTGTGCGGCGTCCACGCCGGCTTCATCACCGGCCACAACCTTCTGCTCGACGGCGGCAAGTTCCCGGGCACTCTGTGATCCGCGATGATGTACGTCGAGTTCATCGCGCGCGACCGCGCCATGCCCGTCGCCCTGGCCCACGCCCTGGCGGCCCAGTCGGCGTGGCGCGACCCGAAGGACCCGCTGCTCGGCCAGATCACGCGCGAGGTGGGCGCGGCGAGCGATTCGGCGACGCTGGCGTTCTGTCGCTTCGAGTCCATGGCGCGGCTCGATGAGTGGGAGGAGCATTTCCGCTCGCCCGCCCATGCCCGCGACCGGTCGATGCACGCCAAGCACCAGGCGATCCACCACGATCGCGCCGGCTGTTACGACGAGCTGGCGCCGAGCGAGCGACTCCTCGAGGGGCGCTACGTCGTCGAGGCGTTCGCGAGCGAGGGAACCAATCTCGATAGGCGCGAAGCGCTCCCGAAGCTCGCCGCGCGGCGGCCGTTCGCGCGGCTCAAGATCGCGCTGTGGCGGATCGGCCGTCTGGCGCCCGACCCCGGCGGCCTTCTGGTCTGGGCGGTGCCGTCGATGGCGGCGGTCGAGGGGCTCGCGCGCGACGCGCCCCGGACATGCGCGCTGCGCGTAGTCCTGGTCGGCCTCTACCGCGATTTCGGCCGGGTCGAGCCGTAGGCGGCGGTATTAGGGTTCATACCGTCGAGCTACAAGAGCGACACATGTGACGCGCTGACGCGCTACCCCTCACCCCGCGACGCGGGGGGCATCCCG
>JBBDQV010000077.1:0-7610 GCA_040905845.1 Alphaproteobacteria bacterium
GCGGTACGCGCGGCGCTCGACGAACGGGTCGTCATGGGCGAGAAGACGCTCGCACTGCGGCTGGCGGAGATCGAGTCGCTCAGGCGCGACATCGCGGCGCTCCAGAAGGTGCGCGAGGGCCTTGAAGCGGACGTTGGCAAGCTTGCCGCCGCCGCCGAGGCGCGCGAGGCCCAGATCGGCGCGCTGCGCGATCGCAGCCGGGAGCTAGAGGTCAAGCTCGCCGGCGCCGAGGAACGCACCCTGCTCGCCCAGACGGAGATCGACGAGCGCGACATCCGGCTGTCCGAACTCTTGGACCTGCTCGCGCTCGACGAACGCAAGATCAAGGAGACGGAGGAGCTGTCGGCCGCGGCCCAGGCGCAGGTCGCGCTTCTCAACCAGCAGATCGCCGCTCTGCGCGAGCAGATCGTCGCGCTCTCCGAGGCGCTCGACATCAAGCTGCGCGAGGCCGAGGACAAGGACATCCAGATCGCCGACCTCGGCCGCAAGCTCAACGTCGCGCTGGCCAACCGGGTCCAGGAGCTCGAGCGCTATCGGTCCGAGTTCTTCGGCCGGCTGCGCGAGGTCCTGGGCGAGCGGCCCGACGTGCGCATCGAGGGCGACCGCTTCGTGTTCCAGTCCGAGGTCCTGTTCGCCTCGGGCTCGGCCGATCTCGAGGACGGCGGCAAGGCCCAGCTCGGCGCGCTGGCCGACACCCTGCTCGCGATCGCGCGCGACATCCCGACCGACCTGCCGTGGATCCTGCGGGTCGACGGGCACACCGACAGCGTGCCGATCCGCACCCTCCAGTTCGCGTCCAACTGGGAGCTTTCGACCGCGCGCGCGGTCTCGGTCGTGAAGTACCTGATCGAGCGCGGCGTGCCCCCGGCGCGTCTGGCCGCGACCGGTTTCGGCGAGTACCACCCGCTCGATCCCCGCGGCGACGAGATCGCGCGGCGGCGCAACCGGCGTATCGAGCTCAAGCTCGATCAACGGTAGAGCAATATCCGATCAGATTGAACCACGGGGTTCAATCTGATCGGATGAAATTGCTCTAGATTCAACAACCTAGAGCAGCTTTATCCGGTCGGCGGATCGCCGGAGGCGATTCCACTCGACCGGATGCTGCTCTAGTCTCGGGGCTTGCGCCCCGGAGGAGCCATTGCCCAGGACCGAGCTCTACCCCCCGATCGAGCCGTTCGACGTGCGCCGCGTCGCCGTCGACGACCTTCACACGCTCCACGTCGAGCAGTCCGGCGACCGGCTGGGCGTGCCCGTCGTGTTCCTGCACGGCGGGCCGGGCAGCGCGTGGCCACCCCACAGCCGGCGGTTTTTCGACCCCGCGCACTACCGGCTGATCGCGTTCGACCAGCGCGGCTCGTGGCGCTCGACGCCCTTGGGCGAGCTCGAGGCCAACACGCCCGCCCACCTCGTCGCCGACATCGAGCGCTTGCGCGCCCTGTTCGGCATCGAGCGCTGGATCGTGTTCGGCGGATCGTGGGGCTCGACGCTCGCCCTCGCGTACGCCGAGGCGCACCCCGAGCGCTGCCTCGCCCTCGTCGTGCGCGGCGTCTCGCTCGGCCACGGGCTCGGCGACGGCTGGTACTTCCGTCATTCGCGCTGGGTGCGGCCCGCCGCGTGGGCGGCGCTGCTGGCCGCGATCCCCGAGGCCCTGCGCGACAACCCCGAGGCCGCGCTCGAGCGCCTCGTCCTCGATCCCGATCCGGCCGTCCACATGCCGGTGATCGCGGCGTGGAACGAGCACGCGCGGCTGTGCGGCGCATCCAGACGCCCCGACCCCGCGATCACGTGGAGCCTGGACGACCCGGCGGTCGAGCGCGCCGCCGGGCGGATCGCCGCGGTCTACATGCACCGCTACGGCTTCTCGGGCCCGACCGGGCTGCTCGAGAACGCCCATCGGCTGCGCGGCATCCCCGGCGCGATCATCCAGGGCGAGGACGACTTCAACTGCCCGCCGTGCGATGCCTACGACCTGCACCTGGCGTGGCCCGAGGCCGACTACGTCCCCGTCCCCGACGCCGGGCATTCGGGATTCGACATCGGGATTCGCGAGGCCCTGGTCGCGACCATGGAGCGGCTGAAGGCGTTGAAGTGACCGGTTTAGCAGGCGATTGACAGTCCCTCATCATCGCCATCGCGAGGCCACAAAGTGGCCGCGGCGATCCAGGAGAAGCGCGAGAATCCGAGAGTTTCTGGATTGCCGCGTCGGCCTTCGGCCTCCTCGCAATGACGGTTCAGGGGTTTTTCAGCGGCGCTATCGCCCGTTGGCGTCGAACTGCAGCTCGGCCAGGCGGGCGTAGAGCCCGCCCTGGGCCATGAGCTCCGCGTGGGTCCCAGACGCGACAATCCGCCCCTTGTCCATGACGACGATGCGATCGGCGCGCTGGACGGTGGCGAGGCGATGCGCGATGACCAGGGTGGTACGGCCCTGCATCAGGCGCCCGAGCGCGGCCTGCACCAGCGCCTCGCTCTCGGCGTCGAGCGCGCTGGTCGCCTCGTCGAGCAGCAGGATCGGCGCGTTCCTGAGGATCGCGCGGGCGATCGCGATGCGCTGGCGCTGGCCGCCCGAGAGCCGCGCTCCCTTCTCGCCGAGGAACGTCGCGAGGCCCTGGGGCAGCGCGTCGAGGAACTCGGCCGCCGCCGCGGCCTCGGCCGCGGCGCGCACCTCGGCGGGGCTCGCTTCGGGCCGGCCATAGAGGATGTTCTCGGTGGCGGACGCGGCGAAAATGACCGGGTCCTGGGGTACGAGCGCGAGCCGCGCCCGGACCTCGGCGGGATCGGCGGCGCGCACGTCGATGCCGTCGACGAGCACCGTGCCCGCGTCCACGTCGTAGAAGCGAAGCAGCAGATTGAACACGGTCGTCTTGCCCGCGCCCGAGGGACCGACCAGGGCGACCGACTCGCCGGGCGCGATGCGCAGCGTGAAGCGGTCGAGCGCCGGGCGGTCGGGGCGCGAGGGGTAGTGGAACGTCACATCCTCGAACGCGACCTCGCCCCGCGCCGGCACCGGCAGCGGCTTCGGCGCGGCCGGCGCCGTGATCCGGGGCCGGGTCTCAAGCAGCTCGACCAGACGCTCGGTCGCGCCGGCCGCGCGCTGCAGGTCGCCGGCGAGCTCGCTCAGCGCGCCGACCGCGCTCGCCACGACGATCGCGTAGAAAACGAACGCCGAAAGCTCGCCCGGCGACAGCCGCCCGGCGACGACGTCGTGCCCGCCGATCCACAGCACGACGCCGATCGCGCCGAACACCAAGAGGATCACCATCGCCGTCATCGCCGCGCGCGCGCGCGTCCGCGCGACCGCGGTCGCGAAGGCGCCTTCGACGCGCTGGGCGAACCGCTCCCGCTCCAGCCCCTCGCGCCCCAGGGCCTGGACCGTGCGCACCGCGTTGACCGATTCCTCGACGTGGGCGCCGAGGTCGGCCACCCTGTCCTGGCGCGCCCGGCTGAGCCGGCGCACGCGCCGGCCGAAGACGACGATGGGGACGACGACGACGGGGACGACCAGCAGCACAAGCCCCGTGAGCTTCGGGCTGGCGATCGCCAGCATGACGATGCCGCCGATCAGCAGCAGGACGTTGCGCAGCGCCATCGACAGCCCGGAGCCGACGACGACCTGGAGCACCGTCGTGTCGGTGGTCAGGCGCGACAGCACCTCGCCGGTCTTGACCGTCTCGAACCAGGCGACGTCGATGCCGAGGACATGGGCGTAGACCGTACGCCGGAGGTCGGCGACCACGCGCTCGCCGATCCACGACACGAGGTAGAAGCGGGCGTAGCTCGCGGCCGCGAGCAGGACGGTGACGCCGAGCAAGGCGAGCAGCGCGCGATCGAGGAACCCGGGGTCGCCGGCGCGGAACCCGTCATCGATCAGGGCGCGCAGGCCGACGCCGATGCCGAGCACGGTCAGGGCCGCGACGGTCAGGGCGACGACGGCGCCGGCGACCGCCCAACGGTACGGCCGCAGATAGGCGAGAACGGGACGCAGCCGGCCGATCGGCGCCCGGCGCGAGCCTTCGGTTGCGGCCTCGGCGGCCCGATCGCGCAAGGGAATGTTCCGTTACGGCAGCGCGACGGAGGTTCCCGTCAGCGCCGTGAGCTCCTCGGCGAGCCGGGCCGACAGATCACCGCCGTTCCGGGTGTCGCGCCAGCGCCCGGTGGCGCGATCGGGCGCGTAATGACCCGCCCCGCTGACCGGGGACGAGAGCCAGATCTGCCGATTGGCGGCGTGCTTGTTGACGACGAACTGGCGACCGTCGGCGAGCTCGACGGTCAACACGCCGCCTTGCAGCTCGACCTCCAGGTCGGTGCCCGCGTCCTCGATCGCGCTCGCGAGCGCCTCGAGGGTCCGTGCCGCGAGCGTCTCGAACGCCGCCTCGTCCATGCTTTGGGCGCCTCCCGGTGTCGCGCCCCTATACCAAGGCGGTCCCCGACCAACAAGGCCGCGCCTTGAAACCGCGCCTCGACGCCGTTATAAGAGCGCCTCTCTGGAGCCCCGTCAGGGCGCGAGGTCGACCATGAAGAAGGACATCCACCCCAAATATCACGAGATCAAGGTCGTGATGACCGACGGGACCGAGTTCACCACCCGCTCGACCTACGGCAAGCCGGGCGACCGTCTGACGCTCGACATCGACCCCCTGGTGCACCCGGCGTGGACCGGGAACCTGAGCAATCGGCTGATCGACGCGGGCGGCCAGGTCGCCCGCTTCCAGAAACGGTTCCAGAACCTCAAGATCGGCTGAGCGGGTCGCCCGTCCAGCTCGTCAGCGCCGCGACCGGCCTGAACGAGCGGCGGTGGTGCGCGCTGGCGCCGAGGCGCGCCAGCGCGGCGCGGTGCAGGGCGGTGCCGTAGCCCTTGTGGCGCTCGAAGCCGTAGCCGGGACACGCGAGGGCGAGCGCGGTCATCAGCCGGTCGCGCGTCACCTTGGCGATGATCGACGCCGCGGCGATCGAGACCGACAGGCGATCGCCGCCGATCACGGCCGTCGCCGGGCAACCGAGCCCGGGCAGCGCGTCGCCGTCGATCAGGACGTGGCCGGGCGCCCGGGGCAGCCGGGCCACGGCGCGGCGCATGGCGAGAAAGCTCGCCTGGCGGATGTTGAGCCGGTCGATCTCCGCGACGCTCGCCAGGCCCACGCCGACCGCCGCCGATTCGATCAAGATTTCGTACAGGACTTCGCGCCGGGACGGGCTCAACCGCTTCGAATCGTCGAGGCCGCGCGGGACGCGGCCAGGGTCGAGCACGACGGCGGCCGCGACGACCGGCCCGGCCCACGGGCCACGCCCGGCCTCGTCGACGCCGGCCACGAGCCCGCCGTGCGCCCGTTCGAGCCTGTTATCGGGCATCCGGCCCCGCCGTCGTCGATCGCCCCCGGCGCAAGCGCGCCGCGCCCGCGGCGAACCACGAGCCGGCCCGGATGTAGCCGACGATCGCCGGTTGCCCCAGGCGGCCGAGGGCGAGGCCGCCGGCGAGCGCCAGCGCGACGACGAGCGCGACTTCGGTCAGGTCCCCCGCATGCGGCATGACGATGCCACCCTAGCATAATCGCGTGCTACCTTCGGCCGCCGGATCGGCGGAGGAGGCATCGTGGACTTCATCTTCATGCTGACGCGCGGCGATGAGACCGTGGAGGACTGCCTCGAGGTCCTCGAGTCGATCCGGTCGGTCGGGCTCCGGCACGTCGGTTTCAAGGACGTCGGCGTCGACCTCGCGACCCTCGAATCGCTCCATGGCGCGATCAAGGCGACCGGCGCCACGAGCTATCTCGAGATCGTCTCGACCAGCGCCGAGACGGCCCTCGCCTCGACCCGGACGGCGGCGCGCCTCGGCGTCGATTGCGTGCTCGGCGGCACCGACGCCGACGCGGCCCTCGGCGTCCTGCGCGGCCGCCGCGCCGGCTATTACCCGTTTCCCGGGTTTCCCTCGGGGCACCCGACGCGGCTCGGCGGCACGCCCGACGACGTTGCCGAGCACTGCCGCGCCTTCCGCGCCAAGGGCTGCGCCGGCGCGGACCTGCTGGCCTACCGCGCGACAGAGTCCGATCCGCTGGCGCTGGTGCGGGCCGCGCGGCAAGGGCTCGGCGACGGTCGGCTCGTGGTCGCCGGAAGCGTCAACTCGCCCGAGCGCATCCGCGCGCTGGCCGGGGCCGGGGCCGACGCCTTCACGATCGGCTCGGCGGCGTTCGACGGCTCGTTCGCGCCGCGCCAGGGGGCCCTTGCCTCGCAGCTCCGCGCCATCCTCGCCGCGTGCGCCTGAGGCAGCCTCGTGGCCGTCATCGGCGTCGATATCGGCACCCAGAGCCTCAAGGCCGTGGTCGTAGGCGACGACCTCGCCGTGCTCGGCGAGGCCTCGGAGCCCTACCAGCCGAGTTTCCCGCGCCCCGGCTGGGCCGAGCAGGACTCCGCGCTGTGGACCGCGAGCCTGGGCCGCGCCGTGGCTCGGGCGCTCGCCGAAGCAAGCGTGAAAGCTCGCGATGTGCGCGCGCTCGGCCTCGGCGGCCAGCTCGACGGCTGCGTCCCGACCGACGCCGCGGGACGGGCGCTCGGCCCCGCGATCATCTGGATGGACCGGCGCGCCGAGGCGGAGGTGCGCGACGTCTCCGCCGCGCTGGTGCGCGAGCGTGCCGGCGTCGTGCTCGACGCGACGCACATGGCGGCCAAGATCCGCTGGCTGCGGCGCAACGATCCGGCCGCGCGCGGCGCGGCCCGGTTCCATCAGCCGGTGTCCTACATGGTCGCGCGGCTGACCGGCGAGCACGTCTTCGACCACGGGCTCGCCTCGACCACCATGCTCTACGGGCTCGCGGCACGCGACTGGGACGACGACCTGCTCGCCGCGTTCGACATCGACCCACGCGTCCTGCCGACCATTGCCGAGGCCCACGCCGCCGCCGGGACGCTCCACGCCGAGGGCGCGGCCCTGACCGGCCTGCCCGAGGGCACTCTGGTCGCGGTCGGCACCGGCGACGACTTCGCCAACCCGATCGGCGCCGGCGTCGTCGGGCCCGGACGGACGGTCTGCACGCTCGGCACCGCCGAGGTCGTCGGGGCCGTGCACGATCGCCCCACGATCGATGCGCGCGGGCTGGTCGAGACGCACGGCTACGTCGGCGGCGCCTACTTCATCGAGAACCCCGGCTGGCTGTCGGGCGGGGCCGTAACCTGGCTCGTCGACCTGCTGGGCCTCGCCGGCGCCGCCGAGCTCGACGCCAAGGCGGCCGAGGCGCCGCCGGGCAGCGACGGCGTGTGCTTTCTGCCGGCACTCTCGGGCGCCATGGCCCCGGAATGGATCGCCGGCGCGCGCGGCTGCTTCTACGGGCTGACGCCGGCCCACGGCGCGGGACACCTGGCGCGCGCCGTGCTCGAAGGCTGCGCTTTCGCCATGCGCGACGTCATCGACCGACTGGGCGAGCTCGGTCTGTCCGGACGCTCGATCCTGCTGCTCGGCGGCGGGGCGCACAGCCGGCTGTGGGCCTCGATCCGCGCCGACCTCGCGGGCCTGCCGGTGGACATCGCCCGGACAACGGACGCTTCGCCCCTCGGCGGGGCCGTGCTCGGCGCCGTCGCCGCCGGCCTCTACGCCAGCGTCGCCGAGGCGGCGAGCCGCATCG
>JBBDQV010000077.1:7620-7987 GCA_040905845.1 Alphaproteobacteria bacterium
CCCCGGCGGCGACGATCGCGGCCGACCCGAACCTGAAGGACGCCTACGACGCGGCCTACGACCGATACCGACGGTTGTTCGAGAGCCTGCGCCCGATGTACGGCGACGCGCCGTGACCGCGATCGACGATCCCATCGCCCGGCTCCTCGCCGGCACGTGGCGCGACCCCGACGGCGGAGCGTCCGTCGTCGTGCCGACCCGCTCGGTCGTCATCGCCGACACGCTCGAGGGACGCGAGGTCGCGTGCGTCCGCGAGCTGGGGTTGGATGGGCCGTACGCGGTGGTCACCGACGCGAACACGCGAAAGGCGCTCGGCGCACGCATCGAGGCCGCGCTCGGCGCGCGCGCCGACCTCGTGCCGGTGACG
>JBBDQV010000078.1:0-7924 GCA_040905845.1 Alphaproteobacteria bacterium
AGCCAGAGAGTCAGTTCACAACCTCAAGGGCAAGCGGTTTTTCGAGGTGTCCACGCGTCTCGAAGGATGTGTCTGCCCGAGCCTCGTTTATGAGCAGCGCCCGCTACCCCTCGCCCTCGCGCCAGGATTGGGCGCAGCCGATGCCGAGCACGAGCGCGACGGTGGCCGCGACCGCCGGGGTCTGGGGGCCGAAATCGACCAGCGAGTGGACCGCGACCAGGGTGACGACCGCCGCGGCGATCCCCGGATAGGCCGCGTCACGCCGGCGGCGCAAGGCCCCGGCCACGCACGCAGCCGCCGCCGAGCCGATCAGGAGGACGATGAGCGCGAGCGCCGGCACGCCGCCCTCGAAGGCCCATTCGAGATAGCCGTTGTGCGCCTTGAGGTAGGTGCCGGCCCGGATCAGATCGACGTCGCGCACCAGGGAAAACGTCGTCGCGAAGCTGCCGAGCCCGACCCCCGTCCACGGGTTGGCGACGATCGCGCGGGCGAGGGATTCGTAGACGGCGAGGCGCTGCTCCTCGTCGAGCACCGTGCGCGCCAGCCGGTCGAGCGCCACGTCGCCGGCCAGGTTGACGACGACCAGACCGAGGGTCGCGACCGCGGCCGCCTGGGCGATGGCCGCCGCCGGCCGGCGGTGCCGGCTGAGACCCACGAGCAGGGCGAGGACGACCAGCGCGAACACCACGCTGACCAGCCCGCCGCGTGAATCGGTGAACAGCAGCGCGAAGCCGGCGGTCGCGGCGCCGACGACCAGAAGCCCGCCGCGCCCGGCGAGGAACTCGACCAGCGCGCGGAGACCCGCGCGGGTCAGCGGCTGCTCGCCCCCGGCCCGCCCGGCCTCGTCGACCAGGCGCCCTAGCGTCACGATCAGCACGATCCCGGCGTAGCTCGCGAACGCGTTGCGGTTGACGAAGGTGCTGGTGACCGAATCCTGGTAGGCCCAGCGCTCGAACCAGAGGATCGCGTTGGCGCCGCTGAAGTCGACGAACAGGCCGTAGGCGCAGTAGCCGAACCCCGCCACCACGAGAACCAGCAGGGCGGCGCGCGCGCGGCGCCGGGCGCGGCCGCCTTGGAGCGCGATCCAGAAGATCGCGCCGTAGGTGGCGAAGCGCATGGCGGCGGCGGTCGTCGCCGCGGGATCCAGGCTGATCGCGCCCCGCAGCGGCCGCCCCAGGACCGCGGCGGCCTCGGCCCACAGCGGGTGATGCCAGGCAACCGGCGTCCACGGCACGGCCTGGACGGCGAACAGCGCGAGCAGCGCCGCGAAGAGCACCAGGAGGACCCAGACCCGGCGCGGCGCGACCGGCACCGCGTCGGCGCCGCGCAAGCAAGCGATCGCCCAGGCGATGAGCGCGACCGCGACGATGGTGCCGAGCAGGCTCCACGCCCACGGCCGGTTGCTCGCGAACGGCAGGGGCGCCAGCGCGACCGCGCCGACCAGGAGCCAGAAGGCGAACCGCACGGGATAACGGCTCAGCCGGGCCCGCGCCAACGGACGCGCAGGCCCGCGCGGTTCAGCGCGAGCCATTGGAGCGCGATCACCGTGTGGCTGGTCCGGATGCGGCCCTCCGCGAGCATGTCCATCGCCGCGTCGAAAGGCACCACGAGGACGCGGATGTCCTCGCCCTCGCCGGCCAGGCCGTGAACCCCGCCGATGCCCGCGGTGGAGGCGCGCCCGACGAAGACCTTGAACGTCTCGGTCATGCACCCGGGGCTCGCCAGGATGTCGCCGACCGCCACCAGCTCGGTCAGCCGGCAACCGGCCTCTTCCATGGCCTCCCGCCGCACGGTCGCCTCGGGCTCTTCGGCCCCGTCGATGATGCCGGCGACGGCCTCGAGGGTCCAGGCGCCCGCCGGCTCGTCCAAGGCGCCGGGCCGGAACTGCTCGATCAACACCACCTCATCGCGTTCCGGGTCGTAGGGCAGCACGGTAGCCGCATGGCCGCGCTCGAACACCTCGCGGACCAATGGGCCACTCCAGCCGCCCCGGTGCAAGGTGTGGCGCAGCGTGACACGGACCAGCCTGAAGTGGCCTTGAAAGCAGACCTCGCGCTTCAGGACCTCGACCTTGCGATCGTCCGTCGGGCCGCGGTTCACGGCATCGATCCCTCGCCGAGCGCCGCCCAGGCCGCCCGGTACGCCGCCAGGGCCTCGCGACCGAACGCGACGAGCATGACCCGCTCGGGCATCGCCCGATCCGAAAGCACGTCGACGATGGTGCGCAGCGCGATCGCGCACGCGCGCGCGAGCGGAAAGCGGTAGGCGCCGGTCGAGATCGACGGGAACGCGATGGTGCGCACGCCGTGACGCGCGGCGAGCTCGAGCGAATTGCGGTAGCAGGCGGCCAGCAGCGCATCCTCGCCGTCGTTGCCGCCGCGCCAGACCGGGCCGACGGTGTGGATGATCCAGCGCGCGCCCATGCGGAATCCGGGCGTGATGCGGGCCTCGCCGGTCGGGCAGCCGCCGAGCGCGCGGCACGCCTCCAGGAGCTCGGGCCCGGCCGCCCGATGGATCGCGCCGTCGACGCCGCCGCCGCCGAGCAGGGTCCGGTTGGCCGCGTTGACCACCGCGTCGACCGACTGACGCGTGATGTCGCCCTCGATGATCGCGATGCGCCCGGCGAGCGCCATTCGAGTCCCCCCAATTCGAGCCATTGTCGTGCAGAGCGCACGTGGTCGGCGAGACTTTTAATGGCCGGCAGTGGGTCCTAGAGTAGCGGCCCACGACGGAGGCGGGGCATGCGCGACTTCCAGTTGGCGGGCCGCTCGACCGTGCACGCGGTCAACGGCATGGCGGCGACGTCGCACCCACTGGCGACCCTGGCCGCGCTCGACGCGCTGCGCTGGGGCGGCAACGCGATCGACGCCGCGGTGTGCGCCGCGGCGGTGCTGGCGGTGGTCGAGCCCCAATCGACCGGCATCGGCGGCGACTGCTTCGTGCTGTTCGCGCCGCGCGGCAGCGGCCAGATCGTCGCCTACAACGGCTCGGGCCGGGCGCCCGCGGCGGCCGACGCCACGTGGTTCCGCGACAAGGGGATCGCCAGGATCGAGCCCGACAGCCCGCATTCCGTCACCGTGCCCGGCGCCATCGAGGCGTGGACGCGGCTGGTCGCCGACCATGGCCGCAAGGGCCTCGACGATCTGCTGCTGCCCGCGATCGACTTCGCCGAAAAGGGCTACCCGGTTCATCCACGGGTCGCGTCCGACTGGCACCGCGAGGCCGCCAAGCTCGCCCGCGATCCCGAGGCCAAGCGTATCTTCCTCCCGGGCGGCCAGGCGCCGGCCGCCGGCGACCTGCACGCCCAGCCCGAGCTCGCGGCGACGCTCAAGCGCATCGCCGCCGAGGGCGCCGACGCCTTCTATCGCGGCGAGGTGGCCGAGGATCTGGTCGGCCGGCTCAGGGCGCTCGGCGGCCTGCAGACGGTCGATGACTTCGCCGCCCACGCGGGTGAGTACGTGACGCCGATCCGTACCTCGTACCGCGGCACCGACGTTTTCGAATGTCCGCCGAACGGGCAGGGTCTCACCGTCCTGATGATGCTCGACATCCTCGAAGGGTTCGATCTGGCGAAGTTGGATCCCCTGGGAGCCGAACGATTGCACCTCGAGATCGAGGCGGGCCGGCTCGCCTACCGGGACCGCAACGCGCTGATCGCCGATCCGGCGCACGCGCGCGTGCCCGTGGCGCACCTGCTGTCCGCCGCCTACGCCGACGGCCTGCGCTCGCGCATCCGGCCCGAACGCGCCATGGCCCGGCTGCCCGCGCCGGGCTCGACCGAGCTCGAAGGTCGCGACACGGTCTATCTCTGCGTGGTCGACGGCCAGCACAACGCGGTCAGCTTCATCAATTCGACCTACTGGTCGTTCGGCAGCGGCATCGTCGGGCCGAAGTCCGGCGTGGTGCTGCACAACCGCGGCACCGGGTTCGTGCTCGATCCCAGGCACCCGAACGTCATCGCGCCCAGGAAGCGGCCGTTTCACACGATCATCCCCGGCATGCTGGCGCGCGACGGCCGGGCGATCATGCCGTTCGGCGTCATGGGCGGGTCGTACCAGCCGTTCGGCCACGTCCACCTGCTGACCAACCTGCTCGATCACGGCATGGACCCGCAGGAGGCCTTGGACCTCGCCCGCGTTTTCCACAGGGATGACAACGTCGTGGTCGAGCGCGGCGTGCCGGAGGCATCGAGGGCCGGGCTCGTTGCACGCGGGCACAAGGTCGTCGAGGCCGACGAGCCGCTCGGCGGCGGCCAGGCGATCCTGATCGACTGGAAGCGCGGCGTGTTGACCGGCGGCTCCGACCCGCGCAAGGACGGCTGCGCGCTAGGGTATTGAGGCGACTCGGCTCAGCCCTGGTAGCACCCGGCCTCGATGGCGAGGCGGCGGACGAGGGCGTAGACGGCATCGATCATCGGCGTGGCGACGCCGGTGAGGTCGCCCAATTCGGCGACCGCGGCGACGAGCGCGTCGATCTCCATGGAGCGGCCGCGCTCCAAGTCCTGGAGCATCGAGGTGCGGTGCTCGCCGACCTTGCGCGCGCCGTCGAGCCTGGCCTCGAGCGCGATCGGCATGGCGACGCCGAGCGCCGCCGCCACCGCCGCGGCCTCGGCCATGACGGCGCGGATCAAGGCGGCGGCGCGCGTATCCTCGACCAGCGCGCCCATGGTCGCGCGGGTCAGCGCGCTGATCGGGTTGAACGCGACGTTGCCCCACAGCTTGACCCAGATCTCGGTGCGGATGTCGGGGCGCAGCGGCGCCTTGAGCCCGCCCTTGACGAGCACGCGCGCCACCGCCCGGGCCCGCTCGCTCATCGTCCCGTCGGGCTCGCCGAGCACGAAGCGATCGCCGGCGACGACCCGTATGACGCCCGGCTCGACCACCTCGGCGGCCGGGTGGACGACGCAGCCGATCGCGCGCGCTGGACCGATCACGTCCCACTGCCGGCCGCCGGGGTCGACCGTCGCGAGCCGGCGCCCGGCGAGCGGACCGTCGAGGCCGTGGAAGTACCACCACGGCACGCCGTTGACCGCGTAAACGACGGCCGTCGCGGGCCCGAGCAGGGGGGTCAGCGCATCGACCTCGGCGGCGGCGGCCTGCGCCTTGGTCGCGACGATGACGACGTCCTGAGGACCGGTCTTCGCCGCGTCGTCGGTGCAGGCGGGGCGCACGGTCCGCTCGCCGGTCGCGGTGACGACCCGCAAGCCCCGCTCGCGCATCGCGGCCAAGTGCGGCCCGCGCGCGATCAACGTCGTCTCGGCGCCGCCTTCGACGAGCGCGCCGCCGAGCATGCCGCCGATCGCGCCGGCGCCGAACACGGCGGCCTTCATGAACCGCCCGCGAGCCCGAGCTTCTCGGCCAGCCCGATGCGCTGCAGCTTGCCGGTCGGCCCCTTGGGGATCTCGGCGAGCACGAGGATCGTGCGCGGCACCTTGAACGCGGCCAGCCGCTCGGCCGCGAACGCCTTGAGCGCGGCCGCGTCGCACTCGGCGCCGGGCTTGAGCTGGACCGCGGCGGCGACGTCCTCGCCGAGCTTGGCGTGGGGCACGGCGAAGGCCACGGCCAGCGCCACCGCCGGGTGGCCGAGCAGCACCTCGTCGATCTCGCGCGGCGCGATCTTCTCGCCGCCGCGGTTGATGATCTCCTTGAGCCGGCCGGTGATGGTCAGGTAGCCGTCGGCGTCGAGCACGCCCTGGTCGCCGGTGCGGAACCAGCCGTCCGCGAAGGCCTTGGCGTTGGCCTCGGGGTTGGCGGCGTAGCCGCGCGTCACGCTGGCGCCCCGGATGACGACCTCGCCGCGATCGCCCGTGGGCAGGAGCCGGCCCGCCTCGTCCATGATCGCGACCTCGGGGCCGGCCGCGACGCCCACGGTGCCCGGCTTGCGCGCGCCCGGCGGCAGCGGGTTGCTGGCCATCTGGTGCGCGGCCTCGGTCATGCCGTAGCTCTCGATGACGGGCGCGCCGAAGACGGTCTCGAGCTCGGCCATCACGGTCGGCGGCAGCGAGGCCGACGAGGAGCGGATGAAGCGCAGACGGAGGCGCGTCAGCACGGCGCGGTTCTTGTCGGCGCGCGCGAGGATCGCCTGGTGCATGGTCGGCACCGCGCTGTACCAGGTGGGCGCCATGGTATCGAGCCAGCCGAAGAAGCGCAGCGCGTTGAACCCTTCGGTGCAGACCACGCCGCCCCCGGCCGAGAGCGGGGCGAGCAAGGCCCCGATCAGGCCGTGGATGTGGAACATCGGCATGACGTTGAGGCAGCGATCGTCGGGGCCCAGCCGGAGCGCCGTCGCGATGTTGCGCGCCGAGGCCGCGAGGTTGCGCTGGCTCAGCGGCACCATCTTGGGCCGCGACGTCGTGCCCGAGGTGTGCAGCACGAGCGCCACGTCGTCGGCCTCGCCCGGTCCGCTACGGGCGGCCCGACGCTCGACGCCCCGCAGCTCGAACGAACCCGCGGGGGACCCGGCGGTTTCGACGAGCTCGATAACCGTGATACCCCGGCGCGTCGCGACCGCGCGCGCGGGCCCATCGTCGCCGGGGGCGAGCACGAGGGCGCGGGGCTCGAGGTCGCCCAGGTAGAACTCGAGCTCGTCGGCCTTGTAGGCTGGGTTGAGCGGCGCGGCCACGGCCCCGGTCGCGACGGCCAGGAACAAGCCCGCCGTCGCCGGCCCATTGGCGAGCACCATGGCGACGGCATCGCCGCGCCCGACTCCCAACTCGTTCAGCCGCGCGAGGGTCGCCGCGACGCGAGCGCGCAAGCCGTCGTGATCGAGCATCGGGCGATCGGGCGCGAGCAAGGCTGGCGCGCGCGCGGCACCAGGGCGCAGCAGGTCGGACACGGTGGCGGCCATGACGTCGGTCGGTCGCGGTGACGACGCCTTTCTAGCGCCCCGCGCCGGCAAAGGCGAGGACGCGGCTCAGACCGTGAGGTCGAGCGGATCCAGGAGGCCGAGGAACCCGGTGTTCGACGCGGCCGTCAACCGGTAGGCGGAGGCGGCGAAGTCCGCCGTCGCGGCGCCAGGGCCGTTCGATTGGGCGTAGAGCTGGGCCTGGAACGCGAGCACGGGACCGGGCGCGCGCAGGGCCTCGAACACGACGCGGTCGCGACCATGCGGCCGCGTCTGGAACCGCGTCGGCTCCGGCTCGCGCGCGGGCGTCGGACGCGGCTGAGCGCGCGGGCGCGTGGCGTCGAAGGCCGGCGCGCCGATCCAAGGTTGCACCACAAGAGCCGAAGCCGCCACGTCCCGATGCCTCCGTTTCGTCCGATCGCGGGGGTCGCACAGTACATCCCGGCACGATCAGCGTGAGGTTAACGCCGATGACCGAACATGGTTAAGCCGCCGGTCACCTCGATTCGAGACTGAGCAAGGATCGTGCCACGCGCCCGATTTGCGGGGGCGGGCGGACGTGGTAGGAAAGGGCATCGAACCCCCAGCATGTGCCTTCAGGAGACCGGGAATGGCAACCGCGAAGCCCAACGTGCCCAACAACCTCGAATCGTTCTGGATGCCGTTCACGAGCAACCGGCAGTTCAAATCCAAGCCGCGCCTGCTGATCGACGCCAAGGACATGCATTACACCAGCCACGACGGGCGCAAGATCATGGACGGCATGGCCGGGCTGTGGTGCGTCAACGCGGGCCACGGCCGGCGCGAGATCGTCGAGGCGGTGCAGGCGCAGGTCGCCCGCCTCGACTTCGCTCCGAGCTTCCAGATGGGTCACCCGGCGCCGTTCGAGCTGGCCGCGCGCCTGACGGCGCTGCTGCCGGGCGACCTCGACCACGCCTTCTTCACCAACTCGGGATCGGAAGCGGTCGACACCGCGCTCAAGATCGCGCTCGCCTACCATCGGGTGCGCGGCGAGGGCGGCCGGTTCCGCCTGATCGGGCGCGAGCGCGGCTATCACGGCGTCGGCTTCGGCGGCATCTCG
>JBBDQV010000079.1:0-7917 GCA_040905845.1 Alphaproteobacteria bacterium
TCTGGGCCGTGTCTCAGTCCCAGTGTGGCTGGTCGTCCTCTCAGACCAGCTACCGATCGTCGCCTTGGTAGGCCGTTACCCCACCAACTAGCTAATCGGACGCGGGCCCATCCAACAGCGGCCGAAGCCTTTCTCCCGAAGGACGTATGCGGTATTAGCAGCAGTTTCCCGCTGTTATTCCCCACTGTTGGGCAGGTTCCCACGCGTTACTCACCCGTCCGCCACTAGGAGTCCGGCCGAAGCCGGACCCTCGTTCGACTTGCATGTGTTAGGCACGCCGCCAGCGTTCGTTCTGAGCCAGGATCAAACTCTCAAGTTGACGTCGACCGTCGCGCGAGTGCCCGAAGGCGCCCGCGATCCGGTCGCATTGCTGACCCTGCACGCACGAGTCACTGTCACTCATCGCCGACGGGGTGGACCCGCCGACGCGAGTGTCGATGCATCGGCCTGCAGCGTCCGAGGACGCCGCCGCCCACGCATCTCTTCCCTCTTCACATGTCCAAGAGCCGTGTCGCCGGACCCGGCTGGCCACAGCGGCAAAGATCGCTTTTAGACCCCGTCGAGACCCCCTGTCAAATGGAATCCTCGACGGCGAGGCGCTCGCGAAGAGGCGCTCGCGAACGTTACCTCCCTCTCGCGCGACGCCTCGCGAGCGCGTGGGCTTAGACGCCGGGCCGACTCGAGAATCGCCGCGGTGATGATGGGAATCGCTTCATGCCGGCTGTTGCCGAAACATCACACATGTCGCGCATCGTGCGGCAATTTTCACGGATTGACAGGCCTATAGCGACCCCGGCATGGTCGGTTAACCAACTCCTTGCAATTGGGGTGGTACCCGTTCACTCGGGTGGGGAGACGAGGCAGCCGAACCGGACCGCGCCAGGGCGAGCCGTCGGCGACGAGGGGGGGATCGTTCATGTTCTTCCGGGGGAAGCGCACACGAAGCGTGCTCGCTCTGTGCGGCCTGCTCGCGGTCGCCGCCATCGGCCTCGATGGCCGCGCCGGCGTGCGCGATGAGCCTGATGACCCCTGGGGCCTGGGTCTCGCCTCCGATACGGCGTCCGCGCGCATTCTGGTCGAGACGCTCTCGATCGGTCGTGGCGACACGCTGATGGATTTGCTCCTCGAAGCCCGGGTCGAGCGGGCCGAGGCCGAGCGCGCGATTCGTGCGCTGGCTCGCTACTACAGCCCGCGCACCCTGCAGATCGGCCAGGAGCTGACGGTCGTGCTCGGGCCCGCGACCGAGCCCGAGGACTCCGCTACGCTGCTGGCGATCGGGCTCGCGGTTGGCAACGGCCGCCACGTCGTCGCCGAGCGCGCGGGTGCTTCCTTCGAGGCGCGCCGGGGCGACTCCAGCGTCGACATGGCGCGTGTCGCCGCCGCCATCGAGGACGTTCGGCCGCGCGCCGAGCCCGTTGTCCCCGGCGGCGGTCCCGCCGCGGACCCCGTGCTGCTCAAGCTCGTCCTGGGCCGCGGCGATACGCTGCTCGGCCGCCTGGTCGCCGCTGGTGCCGAGTCCGGCGACGCGCTGTCGGCGGTCAAGGCGCTGCGCCGCCATGTCGACCTGAACGCGCTCCAGATCGGTCAGGAGCTCGCGGTGCGGCTCGAAGGTGACGACAAGCCCCGGCTCGCATCGGTGAGCCTGAGCCTCGGCGACGACGTCCTGACGGCCGATCGTACCGAGGACGGCGGCTTTGGCATCGGTCGAGGCCGCCAGGCGCTTGCGCTCGCGGTGCCCGGCCTCACGGCCGACCCCTTCGCCGACAACGGCGACGCGGACCCCGTGGTGTCGCTTGCGCCGGTGCCTCACGTGCCGGCGGGCGACGGCTTGATCGTCATCGAGAAGGTCCTGCGCATCGGGCGCGGCGACACGCTCATGCGGGTGTTGGAGCACGCCGGCGCCGAGCGCGCGGAGGCGCTCGCGGCGATCGAGGCGATCGCGCGCTTCGTCAGCCCGCGGGCCCTGCATGTCGGCGATCGCGTGACCGCGACCTTCGCTCCGGCCGGCGACGGCGGCGTCGGCACGCTGATCGCCATGAGGCTGGACACCGCGGACGCGTCGGTGCGCACCACGCGCGGCGCGGACGGAGCCTTCTCGGCCGAGCCGTACACCGCCAGCCTGCCGCCGCTGCCGCCCGCCGCGGCTCCGAAGGCGGGCGCGGCGTGGCGTCTCGCCGCGCCGGAGTCAGCCGACCCGGGTCTCGCGTCCTCGCTGATCGAACAGGCGTTCGAGATCGGACCGGGCGATACCCTGCTCCAGATCCTCGCGGGCGCCGGGGCGAGCGAGGCCGACGCGCGGGCGGCCGTCCGCGCGCTCCGCAAGATCGTCAACCCGCGCCGGCTGCGCATCGGCAACGAGGTCGCGGTGATCCTCGATCCCGAGGACTTCTTGAGTGGCCGCCCACGCCTGATCGGCGTCAGCGTCGAGCGGGGGCCCGGCGACTACGCGATCGCTTCGCGCGTCGACGGCGCGTACGAGGTGCGGCTCGACCGCTCCGCCGTGACCGCGGCGACTTTCGCCAGGCCCGCCCCGACCGAGTCAACCGAGGTGGACACGGCGAGCCCCGGGCTGCCGCCGATCCCGCCCGAGCCGCCGACGCTCGCCGCCGCCGAAGGCCGCATCGAGATGCCGTTCACGGTGCGCAAGGGCGATACGCTGCTGACCGCCCTGACCGGGGCCGGCGCGACCGGGAGCGACGCCAAGGCCGTCGTGGACGAGCTGCGCCGCGTGTTCAACCCGCGCCGGCTCAAGCCCGGCCAGGTCATCACGCTGTCCTTCGCGCCGCCGTCGGCGGGCGCGGCGGCTCGACTGATCGGCCTGTCGCTGACGGTCGAGCCCGGCAAGGTCGCCGAGGTCGTCCGCCGCGGCGATACGAGCTTCGCCGCCTACGAGCGGGCGAGCGAGTTGGGGGCGACGCTGCTGCGCGCCGAGGGCGTCATCGATTCGAGCCTCTACCAAGCCGCGAACGACGCCGGGGTGCCGAGCGAGATCATGAACGACCTGATCGCGGCGTTCAGCTACGACGTCGACTTCCAGCGCGATCTTCGGCGCGGCGACCGCTTCGAGGTGCTCTACCGGAGCATGACCGACGCGGACGGCAACTTCGTCCGCTATGAATCGCCGCTTTACGCGAGCCTCGAGGTCGGCGGCCGCACGCATCCGATCTACCTCTACGCGGCGCTGGGGGAGGCGCTGGACTACTACCACGCCGACGGCACGAGCGTTCGCAAGGCGCTGCTGCGCACGCCGATCAGCGGCGCGCGCGTCACCTCGAGCTTCGGCAAGCGCAAGGACCCGTTCCAGGGCTTCACCAAGATGCACAAGGGCATTGACTTCGGCGCGCCGAAGGGAACCCCGGTGCTG
Organism: Alphaproteobacteria bacterium; assembly: GCA_040905845.1. Taxonomy (GTDB): domain Bacteria; phylum Pseudomonadota; class Alphaproteobacteria; order SP197; family SP197; genus VGDP01. Next base: position 3,365 of record JBBDQV010000079.1, read on the forward strand.
GCGGCGGGCGATGGCACGATCGTCTTCGCGGGCAAGTTCAAGGGTTACGGCAAGTACGTCCGCGTTCGCCACAACGACGGGTTCGAGACCGCCTACGCCCACATGAGCAAGATCGGCAAGGGCATCAAGAAGGGCGCCAAGGTGTCCCAAGGGCAGATCATCGGCTATGTCGGCTGCACCGGCCGGTGCACCGGGAACCACCTGCATTACGAGGTGCTCCTTGCCGGCAAGCAGGTCGATCCCAACGGCGTCGATCTGCCCACGGGACGCAAGCTCGAGGGCGTCGAGCTGGCGAGCTTCTTCGAGACCCGCATCGCGCTCGACCAGACGTTCGCGAGCCTGGCGTCGGCGACGCAGGTGGCGGTTCAGCCGTAGCCGGGCCCGGCGTGGCGGACGCCCCGGGGGCGTCGAACAGCCTCACGCTCCGCGAGGCCAGGCGGATCGCCCTGGCGGCGCAAGGCCTCGCCTCGCCGAGGCCGCGCGGGACGATCCGACGGCGCCATCTGCTCGGGGTGTTCGAGCGGCTCGGCCCGGTCCAGATCGACTCGGTCAACGTCGTGGTCCGCTCGCACTACCTGCCGCTGTTCGCCCGGCTCGGCGGCTACGACCCGGCGTTGCTCGATCGCCTCGCGTGGGGCCGGCGGGGGCGCGCGCTGTTCGAGTATTGGGCGCACGCGGCGTCCTTGCTCTCGCTCGATTTGCATCCCTTCGTGCGTTGGAGCATGGCCCGTGCCGAGCAGGGCGACCGCCTCTACGCCGGCATGTCCAGGTTCCGGTCCGAACGCCGGGACTATGTGGACGACGTGCTGCGCCAGGTGGCCGAGCGCGGCCCGCTCGGCGCCTCCGAGCTCGGCGACGGCGGCCGCGCGACCGGCTCGTGGTGGGGCTGGAGCACGGGCAAGACCGCGCTCGAGTGGCTGTTCTGGGCCGGGCTCGTGACCACGGCCGGGCGCCGCGGCTTCGAGCGCCTCTACGATCTGACCGAGCGCGTCATCCCCGCCGAGATCATGGCGCGCCCGACGCCCGGGGAGGCGGACGCGCAGCGGGTGCTCGTACGCCATGCCGCGGGAGCGCTCGGCGTCGCCACCGAAGCGGAACTGCGCGACTACTTCCGCCTGCCGCCCGCCGACAACCGGGCGCGGCTCAACGAACTGATCGAGGCGGGCGAGGTGCGCGAGGTCCGCGTCGAGGGCTGGAGCCAACGCGTCTTTCTCGATGCCGGGGCGCGGCTCCCGCGTCGCTTTCGTGCTCGAACGCTGCTCTCGCCGTTCGACTCGCTCGTCTGGAACCGCGCCCGGACCGAGCGGCTGTTCGGCTTCCGCTACCGCATCGCGCTCTACACGCCGCGCCACCAGCGGGTCCATGGTTACTACGTCCTGCCCTTCCTGTTGGGCGACCGGTTGGTCGCGCGCGTCGATCTCAAGGCCGACCGCGCCGCCGGCGTGTTGCGCGTCCTGAGCGCCCATGGCGAACCCGACACCGCGACCGGGCCGACCGCCGAGGCCTTGGCCGAGGAGCTCGCCCTGATGGCGTCGTGGCTCGGGTTCGGCGTCGTCGCCGTCGCGCCGCGCGGCGACCTCGCGCGGGCCTTGCGCGACGCCGTGCCGCATGCGCACCGTGCCAGCGAGGCCAAGGCGTGACCGAGTTCCCCTACGGTGCGACGATCATCGGCTCGCTCGGTGCCCGTCGATGAACGTGCAACCCGTCAACCAGGCCGCCGCGATCCTGTGGTCGGCGTGGACCGAGGGGCGCAGGCTCCTCGCCCTGCCCGAGACGTGCCGACCGCTCACGCTCGACGACGGCTACGCGGTGCAACAGGCGATCGCCGCGCGCCTCGCGGGCCACGCGATCGGCTGGAAGATCGCCGCGACCAGCGCCGAGGGCCAACGACACATCGGGGTGACGGCGCCGCTGGCGGGCCCGCTGTTCGCGCGCTTCCTGGTCGAACCCGGCGCGACGATCGCGGCGGGGCCGCTCCACATGCGGGTCGCCGAGCCCGAGTTCGCGTTTCGCCTGGGCCGCGACCTAGCGCCGCGGGCAAAGGCTTTCACCGTCGACGCGGTGCTCGACGCGGTGGACACACTTCACCTGGCGATCGAGGTGCCCGACTCCCGGTTCGAGGACTTCGCGAGCGCTGGCGCGCCGCGGCTCGTCGCCGACTGCGCGTGCGCGGGGCTCTTCGTGCTCGGCCCCGCGGTGCCCGGATGGCGGAACCTCGATCTCGCCATACAGCCCGTCGCGATCCGCCGCGCCGACGGCCCGGCGCACGAAGGCGCGGGCGCCAACGCGCTCGGCGATCCCCGGATCGCGCTCGCCTGGCTCGCCAACCACGCGCGCGAGCGGGGTATCGTTCTCGGCGCGGGTACGATCGTGACGACGGGGACCTGCGCGCAGCCAATGGCCATCGCGCCGGGCACCAAGGTGACCGCCGAGTTCTCCGGGCTCGGCTCGCTGTCCGTCCGTTTCAGTTAGGGGGGTGACCATGGCGCGCGGTGACAAGACCGGTGTGGCCGGTTTCGGCTGGGAAACATTCGCGTTCGTGACGCGCCGCGCGATCCGGCGCAACGCCTGGACCTCGCTCGACGGCACGTTCTTCTACGAGGCGCCGAGCGAGGACCCGGCCGAGCTCGAGGCCTGGTGCTACACCGACCGCCCGAGCTACGCGCCCGGCGACGAGGTCCGGTTTCACGTCTCGACGACGGCTTCGACGTTCGACCTCGACATCGCGCGGGACGGCGCGCGTCCGCAAACCGTCGCGCGCTGGAGCGGGCTTCGCGGCACGCGCCATCCGACGCCGGCCGACGCCTACGCCACGGGGTGTGGTTGGCCGGCCGGGCACACTTGGCGCATTCCCGCCGACGCGCCCTCGGGCGCCTACGTCGTCACCACGCGGGTCGCGGACGACAAGGCCGGCGTCCGCGAGCAAGTCCATCTGTTCGTCGTGCACCCGGCGCCGGGCACTCCGCGCCAGGGCCGGACCTTGTTGATCGCCGCGACCGGCACGTGGACCGCGTACAACGACTGGGGCGGAGCCAACCACTATCAGGGCATCGCCGGGCCGCACGGCTGCTGGCCGTCGCCGGTGCTCAGCCTCGAGCGGCCATGGAGCCGGGGCTTCGTGCGGCTCCCGGTGGGCGCGCCGCGCTCGAGCCTCGAGGCGCCGGTCAGGCCCGGCGGCGCCGCCCGCTACGCCAACCGCGAATGGGCGTTCGCCAACGGCTACGCCCGATTCTACGCCTCGGCCGGGTGGGCGAGCTACGACCGGCATTTCGTCGTCTGGGCCGAGCGCCATGGCTACGCGGTCGACGTGGTCACTCAGCACGACCTTCATTTCCGGCCCGAAGTGCTGGAGGGCTACGGCTGCGTCGTCGTGGTCGGCCACGACGAATACTGGAGCTGGGAGATGCGCGACGCGATCGACGAGTATGTCGAGCGCGGCGGGCACGTCGCGCGCTTCGGCGCCAACTTCATGTGGCAGATCCGGTTCGAGGACGAAGGACGTCGACAGGTCTGCTACAAGTACGTCGCGCGCGACCACGACCCTTTGCGCGGGGCCAAGGGCGAGGAACTGCGCAGACTTTCCTCGACCTGGGAGGACCCCATGGTCGGCCGGCCCGGCGCCTCGACCATGGGGCTCAACGCGCTCTATGGCATCTACACGCGCATCGGCGTGGCGACCCCGCGCGCGCCGGGCGGCTTCACCGTCTACCGGCCCGATCACTGGGTCTTCGCCGGGACCGACCTCTACTACGGCGACATGTTCGGCGCCGAGGCGGGGATCGTCGGCTACGAGGTCGACGCCGTCGACTACACGTTCCGCGACGGCCTGCCCTTCCCGACCTTCGCCGACGGCGCGCCGGAGACCCTGAGCATCCTCGCCATGGCCCCCGCCGTCATGGGCGAGACGGATCGTGGGCACTTCGGCTCGATCCCCGGCATCGGCGCGACCGATGGCCTGTTCAAGGCCATGGTGCTCTACAATGACACCTCGCCCCAGGCGATCGAGCGTGTCATGCGCGGCGCCGGCATGGTCGCCCATTTCACGCGCGGGGCGGGCGAGGTGTTCAACGCCGCGACGTGCGAGTGGGTGAAGGGCTTGATCCATGGCTGCGCCATGACCGAGCGCATCACCAGGAACGTGCTTGATCGGTTCCTCTTCCAGTCATAGTAGTGACCGCGAACAATCCTTCGGAGGCGCACGATGGTAACCGGATCCACGAAGAAACCCAAAGGTACTCCGAAATCTCCGTTCCCAGCTGAGCCAGACTCGCTTCATCAGGATGGCAACTGGCTTTGGATTCCGTTGCGAAACGTCTGGCGCGATATCGTCGGAAAGCCAGAAGAAATTGTGCGACAGCGCTTCATTCGCCATCTCTGCGACAATTATGACTATGCGCTCAATCAAATGGATCAAGAGCGACGGCTGACCTCGGGGAGCCGCAGCGCACGCGCCGACATCGTCATATGGGAAAGCGCGGACGCAAAGGCGCGAAATCTCAGAGGCCGTTTCGAAATGGGTTGAGTAGTCGAGATCGACGTGATTCCAGGAGGTT
>JBBDQV010000080.1:0-7832 GCA_040905845.1 Alphaproteobacteria bacterium
TTCGGCCGCGCCAACCCTTAAGCAACCCTCTCCCGCCCTTGGGGGGAGAGGGCAGGGTGAGGGCGGGCGGTTCCACTGCAACAAAGTCGGCTCTTGGCCCGGCGGCCGCTCGGGCGCTTGCCCCTGGATGGCGTCGTCGGGCTTCGCCCTCCTCGCCATGACGGGTTCGTCGTCAGCAAGAGTCAACGTCAACAACCTTTGGTTCATGTCCCGCTCACTCGAACCGCTCCTGATACGCCGCAAGCGCGCGCTCGAAGCGGTCGAGGTTCTTCGTGGTGTAGGCGACGTAATCGACCGGCAGCGTCGAGTGGGTCTCGGAGACCATGCTCCACAGCGCCTCGCGCAGCAGCGAGGCGCACTTCATGGCGTGGTAGCGGCGACGGAGTCCCTCATCGGGCGGGCGCTCGAAGTAGGCCTCGAGCAGCCAGTCCTCCGCCTCGGGCGCGAGCTCGTTGTTCGAGGCGAGGTTGGCCAGGTCGAACAAGGGCGCGTTGAAGCCTGCGTATTCCCAGTCGATCAGCCATAGCCGCCGGCCGTCGTCGAGCAGGTTGCCGGGCAACAGGTCGTTGTGGCCGAGCACGAGCTCGATCGGCCCGATGACGCCTTCGAGCGCGTCGTTGACCGCCATCAGCCGGCCGAGATCGCCCGTCAGGCGATGCCGATCGTCCTCGAGCGTCGCCGCGTACGAGCGGTTGACTTGGAACACCCAGAAGGTGAGGACGGGCCCGCGGATCGCCCGCGCGACGTCGCGATGGCAGCGCCGGATCAGCGGCACGATGCGCGCGAGATTTTCCGCCGTGCGCACGTCCGCCTCCTCGAAGGCACGGCTCGCCACGTAGCGCATCACCAGGACGCCCGGCTCGGCGTGGACGATCTCGGGCGCCAGGCCGGCGGCGTGGGCGGCGCGGGCGGCGGCGAGCTCGTTGAAGCGCAGGATGCCGTGAATGGGAATGTCGCCGCCGACGCGCACGACGTAGCGCTCGGACCCGTCGGTCACCAGCAGGTTGTGGTTCGTGATGCCGCCGCCGAGCGGCTCGGCGCTGACCGGCCCGCGCCAACAGGGGAGCGCGAGCGCGCGCACGAGCGCCGCCTCGGCCGCGCCCCCGGTCATGCCGAAAGCCCGAGCTCGCGCTTGCGCCGGGACGCCCAGGCGCCGATCAACCGATCGACGACGATGGCGATGAAGGCCACGCAGACGCCCGAGACCAGCCCGCGCCCGGTATCGGCCTTGGCCAGCGCGATGTAGACCTCCTGGCCGAGGTCGCGGGTGCCGACCAGCGCCGTGATGACGACCATGCTGAGTGCCATCATGATCGTCTGGTTCAGCCCCAGCATGATCTCGGGGAAGGCGAGCGGCAGGCGCACCTTGCGCAGGACCTGGCCGCGGCTGCATCCGGCGGCGCGCGCCGCCTCGATCAGCGTCGGCGGCACGTTCCGGATGCCGAGCACGGTGTAGCGCACCGCCGGCGCGACCGCGTACGCCACAACGGCGATGATCGCCGAGAATTCGCCGACCCGGAACAGCATGACGACGGGGATCAGGTAGACGAACGAGGGCAGCGTCTGGAGCGTGTCGATGGCGACCTGGACGAGGCGATCGAGGCGCGGGTTGAGCGCGGCGAGGACGCCGACCGGGAAGCCGATCGCCGCGGCCAGGATCACCGACACGCCGACCAGGTAGACGGTGATCATCGCCTTCTCCCAGTTGCCGGTCACCGCGACGAAGGCGACGAGCGCCGCGGCGAGCACGGCGAGTCGCCAGCCGCCCAGGCGCAGGCCCGAGAGGGCGGCCGCGATGACCACCACCGACCACGGGATGGCGCCGAGCGCGCGCTTGATCGGCACCAGGACGTTGACGATCAGCGCGGTCTTCGCGACCTCGAGCGTGTCGAAGAAGTTGACGTTGATCCATGCGACGAGATCCGACCAGAACGGCCCGGTCGTGAGCGTCCAAGCTTCGGGGAAGGCGCCGAGCGCGCCGATCGATTCGGCGAGCGCGGTGGGCACCACGAGCACGGCGAGGGCGAGGGCGAACCATATCCAGCGCGCGAGGAACCCGCGCGATGCCCCGTGCGCCGGCTGGGAGCGCGTCGCGAGCGCCTGGCTCAACCGGTCGAGCGCGATGGCGAGCAGGGTGATCGAAAGCCCGGCCTCGAAACCCTTGCCGATGTCGAGCCGCCTGAGCGAGTCGAGCACATCGAAGCCCAGGCCGCCCGCCCCGATCATCGAGGCGATGATGACCATGTTGAGCGACAGCATGATGACCTGGTTGACCCCGACCATCAGGCTCGCGCGCGCCGAGGGCACCAGGATCTTCCAGGTGAGCTGGCGCCGCGAGCATCCGGCCATGCGGCCGAACTCGACGATCTCGTCGGCGACCTGGTCGAGCGCGAGCAGGGTCACGCGCACCATCGGCGGCATGGCGTAGATGATGGTCGCGATCATCGCCGCGACCGGGCCGAAGCCGAACAGGAACAGGACGGGCACCAGGTAGGCGAACACCGGCACCGTCTGCATCAGGTCGAGCACGGGCTCGAGCGCCCTGGCGAACCACGGAAACCGGTGGCCGAGGATGCCGAGCGCGAGGCCGCCGACGACGCCGAAGGCGACCGCGATGGCGATCGAGGCGAGCGTCACCATCGTGCTCTGCCACCAGCCGAAGACGGCGAAGTAGAGGAAGAACGCGCCGACCAGGAACGCCAGACGGAACCCGCCGGCGCGCCAGCCGGCCAGCGCGGCGACAGCGACGACGCCGAGCCACGAGAGCGGCGGGATGATGACCGGCGCCTTGGGGTCGGGCGAGAACGAGAAGCCCTCGACGAGCAGCCCGCGCGCCCCGACGAGCGGCCAGTCGAGCAGCCAAGCGACGCCACGCGTCGCCTCCTTGAACGTGAAGAGTCCCAGATCGAACGTGTTGACCAGCCATTTCATGCCGTCGCTGACCCAGAAGCGCAGCGGCACCTCCCACGCCTCGGGGTAGACGAGCAGCGGCGAGCCCTTCGCGGCGAAGACCATGATCATCAGCGCGGCCAGCAGGAGCGCGAGCCAAGCAGCGAGCCACACCGCCCGTTCGGCCGACGCCGGGGCGGCCGGCGCGGCGGCGAGGCTCACCGCTTGACCTCGCGGCCGAGCAGCGTGCCGAGCACCGCGTCCTTGGTGACGAGCCCGATCGTCGCGCCCGCCTCATCGATGACGGCCGCGGCGGTGCCGCGCCGGACGATCATGTCCGCGACGTCCTGCACCTTGGCCGTGGCGAGGATCTTGGTCTCGGCGATCAGCGGGCCCACGACTGGCTGCATGATGCTGCGCACCGAAAGCACCTTGGCGCGCGGCACGTCGCGGGTGAACTCGGCGACGTAGCCGTCCGCGGGCCGCGTCACCAGCTCCTCGGGCGTGCCGATCTGGATGATCACGCCATCCTTCATGATGGCGATGCGGTCGGCGAGCCGGATCGCCTCGTCGAAGTCGTGGGTGATGAACACGATGGTCTTCTTGAGCAGGGTCTGCAGGCGCAGGAACTCGTCCTGCATCTCGCGCCGGATCAGCGGATCGAGCGCCGAGAACGGCTCGTCGAGGAACCAGATCTCGGGCTCGACGGCGAGCGAACGCGCGATGCCGACGCGCTGCTGCTGGCCGCCCGAGAGCTCGCGCGGGAAGTAGTTCTCGCGGCCGCCGAGCCCGACCAGATCGATGACGCGCCGGGCGCGGTCGCGCCGGTCGGCGCGGCGGACGCCTTGGACCTCGAGCGGAAACGCGACGTTGTCGAGCACGTTCAGGTGCGGCAGCAGGGCGAAGTGCTGGAACACCATGCCCATGCGGTGCCGGCGGATTTCGATGAGCTCCTTCTCCCTTGCGCGCAAGAGATCCTCGCCGTCGAACAGGATCTCGCCCGCGCTCGGCTCGATCAGCCGGGTCATGCAGCGTACGAGCGTCGACTTGCCCGAGCCGCTGAGCCCCATGATGATGAAGATCTCGCCCTTGCGGACCTCGAGCGTCGCGTCGCGCACGGCGGTGACGAAGCCCTGGGCGGCGAGCTCGGCCGGGGACGGCGTCGGGTTGCTGGCGCGCAGCACGCGGTGCGCGTTCGGCCCGAACAGCTTCCAGACGTTCTTGAGCACGAGCTTGGCGGGGCGATCCGGCCCTGCCCCGGACTCGGCGCCGGCGCCCGCCCGTGCCCGCCTCGCCGCCTCGCTCGCCATCATTCCCCACCCTCGAGGCGCCGCGACGGCGGCCGGGCCCGATCGGCCCGGCCGCCGCGCGTTTCAAGCGAGTCTACTGCGTCCAGGCGCGCCAGACACTTTCGTTGTTCGTGATCCAGTCCTCGACCACGTCCTCGAGCGTCTCGCCGCCGAGGTCGATGCGGGTGATCAAGGCGCCCATGACGTCGTTGTCGATCCGGAAGTTGCGAACGGCCTTGTAGGCGCCGGGCCACTTGTCCTCGCCGCCCTTCCAGCCGACCTTCTTGATCCAGCCGAACGGCTTGCCGCAGTCGTACGCGAGGTCGGGGTTCGAGCCCCACGCCGGGTCGGTGTAGCAAGCATCCTCGTAGGTCGGGAACTCGATCCACTCGCCGTCGTACTTCGCCGGCGCCCAGTGCGGCGCGTAGATCCACAAGAGGATCGGTGCCTTGCGCTGGACCGCCGATTCGAGCTCGGCGAACAGCGCCGCGTCGGTGCCGGCGTGGACGACCTCGTAGTTGAGGCCAAGCGCCTCGACCCGCTCCTCGTCGTAGCCGCCCCAGGTCACGGAGCCGCCGAGGTAGCGCCCCTTGGGCGAGGTCTCGGCGGTCGCGAACACCTCGGCGCAGTCGTTGAGCGCCGTCCAGTCGGGCAGGCCCGGGCACTGCTCCTTGACGTAGGAGGGGTACCACCACTCCTCCTTCGCGAACATGCCCGTCTCGCCCAGATCGACCGTGTTGCCGGTGGCGAGCGAGGCCTCGAGCGCGTCCTTGCCCGTGGTCTCCCACATCTCCATCGCGACGTGCAGGTCGCCAGCCTCGAGCCCGGCGAACTGCGCGATGTAGTCGGCCTGGACGTACTCGATGTTGTAGCCCATCTCCTGGAGCACGCGCCCCATGATGTGGGTGGTGATGTAATGCCCGGTCCAGTCGTGGATGGTGAGCTTGATCGGATCGGTCGATTCGACCTCGGCCCGGGCGGGGCCGGCGAGCCCGACCGCCGCCGCGATGGCACCCGCGACGAGGATCGCCGCGTACCTGTTCGACATGATGCGCCTCCCTCGATGGCCCACGCGCTGCGTGGCGCTGAGCCGTTCCATGAAAGCGCACAAAGCCGCGATGCATCAAGCGGGAAAACAAGCAACTCCACAGGACTCCACGGCTTGATTGGCAGACGGCGGCGCATGACCTACCATCGACACGACGAGGCGGCCCGACCCGGAGCCAGGCGATGCGTCAATCCGTGCGCCAATCGGCCATCCTCGAGGCGGTGACGCGGTTCGGCACGTGCAGCGTCAGCAAGCTCGCCGCCGACCTCGACGTGTCGGACGAGACGATCCGGCGCGACATCAAGTCGCTGGCCGAGGGCGGCCGAGTCGTCAAGGTCCACGGCGGCGTGTCGCTGCCCGACCTGTTGCGGGAATCGGCGTTAGAGCAGCGGCTGCGCGAGAACGCCGATGCCAAGAAGGCGATCGCCCGGCTGGCCGCGCGCGAGGTCGGCAACGGCAGCTCGGTGATGCTCGACACCGGCTCGACCACCGCCTTCGTCGCCTACGCGCTGCGCGAGCAGCGCGACCTCACGGTGGTGACCAACTCGATCGACATCGCCCGCGCGCTCGCCACGCGCAACGGCAACCGGGTCTACATGGCCGGCGGCGAGCTCAGGGCCGACGACGGCGCCGCGCTGGGGCCGTCGGCGGCCGCGTTCATCGAGCAGTTCAGGGTGCGCACCGCGATCCTTTCGATCGGCGCGATCGACGAGCACGACGGCCTGATGAACTACGACCTGGCCGAAGCCGCGTTCAGCCGGGTCGTGGCGGGGCGCGCCGACCGCACGATCGTGGTCGCCGACCACAGCAAGTTCGGCCGCCGCGCCTCGGTCAAGGTCCTGCCCTGGGACGCGATCAACGTCCTGATCACGGACACCCCGTTGCGCGAGCCGTTCGCTAGCCAGCTCGCCGAGGCCAACGTCGAGGTCTTGATCGCCGACGACGAGGACTGAGCGAGCGCTTTCGGCGCGCGGAGTCCGCCCCTATAGTGCGCGCGCTCCCGAAGGGGGGGAGCGGCATGGCGATCCTCGAGGTCGAGTCCTTGAGCAAGCGTTTCGGCGGCCTGGCCGCCGTGGACGCGCTCAGCTTCCGGGTCGAGGACGGCGAGATTCGCGGGCTGATCGGCCCCAACGGCGCCGGCAAGACGACAACGTTCAACGTCATCAGCGGCTTCTACGCGCCGACCGCGGGGCGCATCGTCTACCAGGGCAGCGACATCTCGGGACTCAGGGCCCACGCGATCGCAGGCCTCGGCTTGATCCGCACGTTCCAGGCGACGGTCCTGTTCCAGGAGCTCTCGGTGCTCGAGAACGTCGTGGTCGGCCGGCACCTGCACGCGGCGGTCGGGGTCTGGGACGCGCTCGTCGGCCGCAACCGGGCGATCGAGCGCGAGGCGCGCGAGCGCGCGCTCGAGGTCCTGTCGTTCCTGGGCCTCGCGGAGCGGCGCGACGAGGCGACCCTGAACCTGCCCCACGGCCACCAGCGCGCGCTCGGCATCGCCGTGGCGCTCGCCGCCGAGCCCAAGCTCCTGCTACTCGACGAGCCGTTCACCGGCATGAACCCGGAGGAAACCCGCGCCATGATGACGCACATCGAGAACGTGCGCGGGCGCGGCGTCACAGTTCTCCTGGTCGAGCACGACATGCAGGCGGTCATGGGCCTGTGCGACCGCATCACCGTGCTCAACTTCGGCCGCCTGCTGGCCGAGGGCGCGCCCGCCGAGATCCGGCGCCACCCCGACGTGATCGAGGCCTACCTCGGGACCGCCCACTGACATGCTGTTCCGCATCGAGGGCCTGGTCGTCCACTACGGCAAGGTCGCCGCGCTCAAGGGCGTCGGTCTCGAGGTCGACGCCGGCGACATCGTCACCCTGATCGGCGCGAACGGGGCCGGTAAGAGCACCACGCTCCGCGCGATCTCGGGCCTGGTCAAGCCCAGCGCGGGCGCGATCTGGTTCGACGGGGCGCGGATCGACGGGCTCGCCGCCGCCGAGATCGTGCGTCGCGGCATCGCCCACGTGCCGGAGGGGCGGCGCGTGTTTCCCGACCTGACGGTCTACGAGAACCTGATGACCGGCGCTTTCTTGCGCAACGACAAGGCGGCCATCGCCCGCGACCTCGACACGGTCTACGAGCACTTCCCCCGGCTCAAGGAGCGGCGTGGCCAGCGCGCCAAGACCCTGTCGGGCGGCGAGCAGCAGATGCTCGCCATGGGCCGCGCGTTGATGGCGAGCCCTCGCATCCTGCTGCTCGACGAGCCTTCGCTCGGGCTGTCGCCGGTCATGGTCCAGGAGATCGCCAAGATCGTGGTCGAGATCAACCAGCGCGGCGTGCCGGTGATCCTGGTCGAACAGAACGCCGAGCTCGCGCTGCGCCTGGCGCGCTACGGCTACGTGCTCGAGACCGGGCGCGTCGCGCTGCACGGCAAGGCTGAGGAGCTGCACGAACACGAGCACGTGCGGCGCGCCTATCTGGGCGGCTGAAGTGGCGGGCGAGCCGTGGCGCGTCGCCGACATGTTCTGGGAAACCTGGAGCGAGACGGCCCTGACGGCCCACGGGGCCGGGCGCCGGGGCGAGGCGCGTGCCCTCTGGGCCCACGCGGCGCG
>JBBDQV010000081.1:0-7753 GCA_040905845.1 Alphaproteobacteria bacterium
CACCCTCGCCGGCACGCCACTGCCAGCCCCGGCATCATAGGGGGTGAGCAATTACTCGCGCCTAGGTTCGAATTCTTCAGTGTGTCATCCCCGGGCGCCGCGAGAGCGGCGAACCGGGGAACCAGGGCCGCACGTCCAGGCGGCTGGCTGGATGCCCGGTTCCGGCCTACGGCCGGCCCGGGCATGACAACGATGGTATATGGGTCAAGAGATAAGCGCGCTGGTATCAATCGACTCTCACCGCGTACTTGCGCACGATCTCCTCGTTGAGCGCGACGCCGAGGCCCGGCTCGGTCGGAAGCGCGATGCGACCGTCCACGACCTTGGGCTCGGGCGCGACGAGTTCGCGCCTGAGCGGCGAATTGAACAGCTCGGGCGGGAAGTACTCGATGACCGGCGCGTTCGCGGTGGCGAGCTGGAACTGGCGCGCCGCCGCCGCCGTGATCCCCGTGTGCCAGGCGAGCGTCACGACCTCTGCGCCGTGGTACTCGGCCAGATCGGCGATGCGGCGCAGCTCGGTGAAACCGCCGGCGCGGCTGATGCCGGCCTGGATGACCGAGACGCAGCCGCGTTCGAGCCACTCCCGCACCTCCCAGCGGGTCGCCGCGAACTCGGCGCCGCCGATGCGAACAGGGCTCTGGGCGGCGAGCTTGGCGTGGCCCGCCAGATCGTCGTGCTGCAATGGCGCCTCGGCGAAGAAGATGTCGCAGTCGGCGATGCGGTCGATCACCCACTTGGCGTCGTGCCAGTTCCTCCAGCGGTAGCCGAAGTCGATCGGCAGCACGATGTCGTCGCCGACCATGCGGCGGCCTTCCTTGATCAGCTCGACCAGCTCGCGATCGGTCACGTGCTCGTAGAACAAGACCTCCATCTTGAGCACGCGGAACCCCATGGCGAGCGCGGTCTCGAACTGCTTGCCGATGGCGTCCATGACCTGGCGCATCGTGCGGTCACCGACCAGCCCGGGGAAGATCGTCGCGTAGGGCGTGATCGCGTCGCGCCGCCGCCCACCGAGCAGCTTGTAGACTGGAACGCCGATCTGGCGCGCGGCGAGGTCGTGCAGCGCGATGTCGACCGCCGAGATGGCGTGAATGGCAATGCCGCGCCGGCCGGGGAACAGCGTCGTGTCGTACATGCGGTCCCACAGGTGGCCGGTTTCCAGCGGGTCCTGGCCGATCAGCAGATCGGGGATGTTGTGGCTCCACATGCTCGTGGTCGGCATCGTGAGGAACGCGCCGACCGCGTCGGACGAGGCATAGGCGTCGCCGAACCCGACGACGCCGTTTTCGTCGGTCAGGCGCACGACGATCGTTTCGTCGAAGCCCGAATCGAACCAGGTGCGATCGGCCGGCATGCGGATGGGCAGCACTTCGACCTTGGCGATGCGTGACCGCACGTCGGCCTCCTGCTCGGATGATCGGATCGCGGCTAGGCGACGCCCTTGACCTCGCGCCATTGGCTGCGCGGATTACGCGCGAACAGGCGCCGGACCATGGGTTCGAAGGTCGCGAGCGGCAGGGTGTCGTAGTCCGGGTCGAACGACGGGCAATCGTAGGCTTCGACGAAGTGCTTGGTCTTCGCGTAGGCCGGATGGCCGAGGAACTGCCGGTGCAGCATGCGGTCCATGCCGACGAAGTGGAAGAAGTAGTAGCCCGTGAAATGGACGTGGTGCTCGAGCAGCCAGTGGTTCTCGTCCGAGACGTACGGCTTGAGGATGCCGGCGGCGATGTCGCAATGATTCTCGGGCGCGATCAGGTCACCCACGTCGTGGAGCAGCGCGACGACGATCAGCTCCTCGTCCGCGCCGTCGCGCAGTGCGCGCGTCGCCGACTGCAAGGAATGCTCGTAGCGATCGACCTGGAAGCCGAGCTTCGGGCCCTTGAGCCGGTTCAGCATGTCGAGCACGTCGTCGGCCAGGTGCCTGGCATAGTGGGCTTCGTGGTGGTGCACGATGACGTCCCAATCCGCCTGGGTGATGCCGTCCATGCTAGTGAAGCCGACCGTGCCGAAGTCGTTCATGGGTTGTCTCCGTCCCGTGGCGCAAGCGCATGATAGCGCCCCCGGCGCGCCGTATACAGGGACGCGAGGTCCTTTCCCGCCGTCGCCGCCACCGCTAGAGTGCCGCTTCAACCTGGTTGGGGAGATGGGTCGTGCGTGGGATCGTCCTGGGTCGTCGTCGGCTACTGCGATCGTCGGCGCTGGGCGCCGCGGCGGTTTCGATGCCGCGCTGGGCCGGCGCGCAAGAGTCCTCGACGCTCCATATCCGCTCGATCGTCGATATCCAGACGCTCGACCCGGCGTTCACCTATTCGGTGCACGAGCACAACATCAACCGGGCCCAACTCCACAACTTGGTCACCTGGAAGAAGCACTTGTCATGGGATTGGGAGCTCGACGGCGCCACGTCGATCGAGCAGGTCGACCCGACCCACCTTACCTTCGCGCTGCGTGACGACATCGGTTGGACCAACGGCTTCGGCGCGATGAGTTCGTCAGGCGCATGCAGGACCTGATGGAGACCTCGGGCGCCTACACGTTCCTGACCAACGGCCTGCAGCCGGCGCTGCATCGCGCCTGGCTCCAGCCGGTCATCCGTCCCGACGGTCTCAGCATGTACCTGCCTGCGTTCAAGAAGGTCGCCTGAGGTGGCGGGGCGCCTCGCGGGCAAGACGGCGCTTGTCACCGGCGGTAACTCGGGGATCGGCCGGGGCATCGTCCATCGGTTCGTCGCCGAGGGCGCCCGCGTCGCGTTCTGTGGCCGCGACGAGGCGAAGGGCGCGGCGGTCATGGGTGAGATCGCGGCGGCGGACGCCGCGTTCTACCCCGTCGACCTTTCGCATGAGGATCGCGTCGCCGACCTCATCGCCAAGGTCGAGGCGCGCTTCGGCGGGCTCGATATCGTCGTCAACAACGCGGGCGTCGGCGGCCGTCGGGCGGGCATTCAGCCGTCCGACCCGCCGGGTGCCCGGTGGGCCAAGATGCGCGGCTCGAACACCGACGCGGCCTACTTCGTCGCGGCCTACGCCATGCCCATGCTCAAGCGCTCGGGCAAGGGCGCCATTGTCAACATCTCCTCGACCGCGACGCTGCACGGCAACTGGGGCACCTATTGCGTCGCCAAGGCGGCGATCGAGGGGCTCACACGCGCCCAGGCGGCGGAAGGCGCGCCGCACGGCATCCGCGCCAATTGCGTGAGCCCCGGCTGGATCGCGACGGAGCGGGACGCGAGCTTCCCTCCCGCGGGCAACAACAAGGGCCAGTGGGCGCTGCCGCCTTCTCTGTTCGGTCGGATGGGAACCACGGCCGAGATCGCCGCCGCGGTCCTGTTCCTCGCCTCCGACGAGGCCTCGTTCGTGACCGGTCAGACGCTCATCGTCGACGGCGGCATGACGATGACCGACTACACCTCTCTGCCCATCCTCGCCAAGCTGACGCCGATCCTGACCTCGGGCACGGTCTAGGGCGCGCTTCGCTCGCGTGGAATCGCCGCCCCTCGTCCCGTGTCGAAGAGTTCCAGGCAGCTCAAAGTCGAGCCCTCGGTCGATCAGTCCTCTCGATCATAGCGCACGGCTTCGAAACCGCATGAAGTCCGGGATTCCCTCCGGCGGCAGTGGCTTGCTGATGTGGTAGCCCTGGGCCATGTCACAGCCGCGCTCGATCAGGATGTCCAAAGCCTCCTGGGACTCGACGCCCTCGGCCACGGCATGCATCTCCAGGCTGTGCGCCAGATTGATGACGGCCGTGGCGATGATGGCGCTGTCACGCGACCTTTGCATGTTCATGACGAACGACTTGTCGATCTTCATTTCCGAGAACGGGAGCTTGCGGAGCTGGGCGAGCGACGAATAGCCCGTCCCGAAGTCGTCGATCGCGAGTTTGAAGCCCTTGATGCGAAACCGGGTCAGGATATCGAGCATGCGCAGGGGATCCTGGGCCGAGGCCGTTTCGGTCAGCTCCAAGGTGATGGACTCGGTGGGGACCGCGTGCTTGGCGCAAAGCGCCGTAAGCCGGTCCGGCAATCCCAGGTTGCCGAGCGTCTTGGCCGAGACGTTGACGGCGAGCTCGAGCTCGAGAGCGTCCCTGCGCCAAGCGCCGGCCTGGGCGATGCCGGAATCCACCACCCAGTCGGTCAAGTTGTTGATCGCGTTGCTGGACTCGGCGAGGCCGATGAACTTTTCTGGCGATAGCATGCCCAGTGAACGATGCTGCCAACGTACCAGGGCCTCGACGCCGACGATCGACTTCGACTTCAGGTTCAGCTTCGGCTGGTAGTGCAGTACGAACTCCCCGGCGTTCACTCCGGCGATCAGCGCCTCGCCGTTGAGATCCTCGAACGGTTCCGGCAGCCGTGACAGGAGCTCCCTGAGCTCGTTGATCCGCAAGGGCTTGTTGATCACGCCGGCCATCTTCAGGCCGTACTCGACGCCGAGGTGATGGGCCGTTTCCAAGACCTTGGGCGCGACCCCGCTCGCCAAGAGGACCGGGCTCCCGAAGGCCGTGCCGGCGAGCTCGCGCAGCATCTCGATGCCGTCGAAGCTCGGCATGTGAAGGTCGAGCACGATGGCCGCGACCTTGTGTGTTCGGATTTCTTTCCTGAAGACCGCCGGGTCGTCGGTCGCGACCGTCACGAAGCCGATGCTCTCCGCCGCGCGGGACACGACACGCCCGAAGGCGAGATCGTCATCCAGGACGACTAGTCTTTTCGGCGCCATGTTCTTCCTCCTCACGCACTTTCCAGGACGCGTCGAACCATCCCGGCCAAGTCGGCCTTCCGGTAAGGCTTGGTCAGTAGTCTGTCGATGAACTCGGGAGCCTGCGCGGTCGCGGCGGCCTCGGTGAACCCCGACGTGAACAGGACCTTGAGCCCGGGCCGAAGCCTTCTGGCCTCGGCGGCGAGGGCGCGGCCATCCATGCCGCCGGGCATGACCACGTCGGTCAGCAGCAGGTCGATGGACGCGTCGCCCCGCAGGACTGTCAGCCCCTCCTGCGCGTTCCCCGCCTCGATCGTCCGGTAGCCGAGCTCACGGAGTTGACGTTGGGCGATCCTGCGCAGGCCATCGTTGTCCTCGACCACGAGGATGGTCTGACCGGCTCCGGTCTCGGTCGCCTCGGGTTCCGACTCGCGTTTCCGATCCTGACCACTTGGCGCGCGCGGGAAGTAGAGCTTGACGGTCGTGCCGTGACCCTTCTCGCTATAGATCGTCGCGTGCCCGCCGGATTGCTTGACGAAGCCGTGGACCATGGCGAGGCCGAGGCCCGTGCCCTTGCCCGCGCCCTTGGTCGTGAAGAATGGCTCGAAGGCCCGCTCCAGCGCTTCCGGCGGCATCCCCGTTCCGGTGTCCGATGCCGCGATCTTGACGAAGTCGCCGTCGATCACCTCCGAGTAGCGTGCCACGTACTCCTTGTCCAGGTGCGAGTTCCCGATTTCGATTGTTAGCGTGCCTCCGCCGGGCATGGCGTCGCGCGCGTTGACCGCGAGGTTCAGGACCGCCGCCTCGAGTTGCGCGGCATCGACTCGTATAGGCCAGACCGCCGGGTCGAAGAGCGTGCGGACCGTGATGGCCTCGCCGAGCGTCCGTTTCAGTATCTTCGACATCCTCTCGATCGTCTCGCGGACATCGATGATCTTCGGGTGCAGCGGCTGGCGCCGCGAGAAGGCGAGGAGCTGACGGTTGAGTTCGGCGCCGCGCAGGGTCGCGTCCAGAGCTTCCTTCACCAGACCACTCAGGTCGGCGTCAATGGCGACCTTCTCTTGCAGAAGGTCGAGGTTGCCGATGATCACACCGCAAATGTTGTTGAAGTCGTGCGCGAGCCCGCCCGTCAACTGGCCGATCGCTTCCATCTTCTGTGCGCGGAAGAGCTGTTCTTCGACCCGTTTGCGTTCGCCGATGTCGATCTCGAAGCCGCCGATAGCGATGATGCTGCCGTCCTCGCCACGAACCGGGAACTTCACCGCCATGACGTGGTTGTAGGTCTTGAATCCCCCATACGTGCGCTCCCGAATGACCGGTTGTCCGGAGTCCAGAACCGTGGCGTCATGCTCAGTGATGAGCGATGCCATCTCCGGCGGACAGAGATCGGCGACCACGCTGCCCATGACCGGTCTGTCCGGCCGGCCGAAGACTCGTTCGTGCTCGGCGTTCGAGACCAGGTACCGTCCGTCCAGGCCCTTCACGTACATGACGAACGGCGCGTGGTCCATGAAGGCGCGGAGACGCCCCTCGACCTCGTTGCGCGACCGCTGGGCCTCCACGAGGACGGTCACGTCCTGCATGATGCCCCGCAGGCGCCGATCGCCCTCGGCCGGGGACCTCTTGATCTCGCCTACGTCGCGCACCCAGGCGATGCTCCCGTTGGGGTGACGGAGCCGGTAGGTGATGTCGTAACCGGCGCCGCCCGATCGCACGGCATCGTACGCGCCGTCGACGATCGGCTTGTCGTCCGGATGGACGAGAAGGAGCCACTGGGAATCCGATTGGGGCAACAACTCGGGGGCGACGCCTAGGATCGCCGGGGCCTCGGGCGACCAATCGATACCGCCGTCGCCGCCGAGGCGCCACTCCCAATACGTAAGCTTGGCGCGCCTCTGTGCCTCCAGGAGCCGCGCCTCGCGCTCCTGGATGGCCGCCGACATCTCGTCGAACGTGCGCTGAAGCGTCCCGACCTCGTTCTCGTCGTACGGCGGGCCCAGGCGCTCGCCAAGGTCGCCCCGGCCCAGGCGCTCGGCGCTGGCGACGAGGCGCCTGATCGGGCCGATCACGGCCCACGCCCCAATCACCCAAATGGCGATCGCGGCAATCAGGATCAGGAGCGAGAGGAGAACTGTTAGCCAGTTGACGTTGCGTGTCGCTTGGTCCCAGAGCGTCTGCTCCGAGATCGTCAGAACGAAGAAAATCCCGCGATCGGCATAGACGGTGAACGGAGTCGCGTACGCTAGGACGGTCATGGAGCCGTCGGCCGCCAGCTCGAGGGTCGCCGTGCCCCGAGCGATCAAATCGGATGTCGCGGCAGGGTCGACCCCAAGACCCGATCCTTCCGTGCCCGGCTCGGGCGGGGCACGGGCCAACACGATCCCCGCGGCGTCGATCAGATACGCGGTCGAGCCGTTCGGCAGCACGAGGCTCGCGACTTGTTCTTGGAGGAACCCGATGTCGCCGGCAGCCACCGCGACACCTTCGACCTCGCCGTTGGGACCGACCAAGGGAAGGGCGTAGTTCAGTGAGAGTTTGCCGGTCGTCCGGCTGACTTGAATGCCGCCCGCCACGAACGCCTTCAACGCGATGGACTTCTGTATGTAGGGACGATCGCCGACGAAAACTCGGCCCTGGGTCTCGACGGCGGAACACACGACGTACCCGTCGGCGTCGACGAACCCCAGGTTGAGGTAACCCGTGGCCTCTCGCATCATCCGCGCCGCGATTTTCGAGCAGTCATTCTCAGCGCGGTCCGGCCGACGAATTTCGCCGAGGAATCGGGCGAGAAGGGCCTCCGCACCGTTGACCTCGTAGCCGATCCTGGCCGAGGTGTTCGTCGCCAGCCGCTGCGCCGCCTGTTGGATCGCCTCGCGCCCGTGCTCGACATCCAGCCAGACGTGCCACCCGAAATTCGTCACGGCGAGCAGCACGCCGATCGCGCCGACCGCCCTCAGGCCGTTGCGCAGAGTGTGTCGACCAGATTTCGTCGTCGGCGCCATGACTCGTGAGAGTCCGTTTCGAAAGTCATGAGGCACGGCCGAGGCGGCGGACGAGGAGCA
>JBBDQV010000082.1:0-7551 GCA_040905845.1 Alphaproteobacteria bacterium
GTGGGCGGCGCCGACGACGCCGGCCTCGGCGTCCGCGAACAGGATCGGCGCGCAGTCCGCGGCGAGCGCGCCGAGCGCGAGCCCGCGCCGAGTGCTGACCATGGCGTCGGCCTTCGGCCGCGCGTCGTCCGGAAAGCGCTCCTCGACGACCATGGCGTCGGCGCCGTGAACTTGATGGAGCGTGACGACCGCCTCGCCCGCGAGCCCGAGCCGGCCGGCGGCGCGGGCCCGGTTCTCGCGCACGCGCTCCCGCTCGTCGCCCGAGCCGAGCCCGCAGTTGAGCGAGGCGTAGAGCCCTTCGCTGACCCCGCCCGCGCGGGTGAAGAAGCCGTGGCGGACGCCGGGCAGCCCGGCGAGCACCGGCGATTCGATCATCGACACGGCTCCGCGAACCCCGCCGGCGCCGCCAGCGCCGGATGAGCGATGACGAACGCCTTGAACAGGCATCCCATGGCCTCGGCAACGACCAAGCGATGCAAGGCCGCGTCGATCGCGGCGCGCTGATCGGGCGTGGCGCCCCGGCTCAAGCGGCTGGCCCGGTCCTCGATCCCGAGGGCGCGGAGGAAAGCTCCTTGCTCGATCGGGCCGAAGGCACGCGCGCCTGCCTCGCGCGCGGCGCGGGCAAGGGCGCCGAAGTCGACGGCGGCGGCCAGATCGACGTTCCCGGGGCTGTCGAGAACCTCGGAGCGACGGTGATCGCGAACCGCCTGCAAGCTGCCGAGGCGAGGAGGTTCGGCGTCGCCGAAATCGATGATCAGCGCCGCGCCACCGTCGGCCGCGACGCGGCGCGCGAGGACATCGGCGAGAGCGATCGCGGCCGGCCCGATCTCGACGACCGTGCCGAGCGGACGATCGGCGCGGGCTTGCTCGACAAAGGCGGACGCCGGCGTGGGGCCGGGTGCCAGCGCGAGGCGCAGGCGATCGCCGCCGTCCAGGCCGATCATGCGCTCGCGCCAACCCTTGGGAGTCCGCTCGATCTGGTGCACGGGCAGGGCGTCGAAGACCTCGTTGGCGATCACGATCAACGGTCCCCGGGGAACCTCGGCCACGCTCTCGTGCCACGCCGCGTCGACCCCGTCCAGTCGAGCGCGCTGGAGCGCGGCGAGCGCCGGGCTGGTCTCGACGAGACGCACGTCCGCCGCGCGCCGCGCGCGGTCATCGAGCGCGAGCGCGCGCAACGCGTCGGCCATCAAGGTACCGCGCCCTGGCCCCAGCTCGACCAGCCGGTACGCCGTCGGCTCGCCCATCTGATGCCAGACGCTCGCGACCCACAACCCGATCAGCTCGCCGAACATCTGGCTGATCTCCGGCGCGGTCACGAAGTCGCCTTCGACGCCGAACGGGTCGCGCCGCATGTAATAGCCGTATCGCGGATGGCCGAGCGCCTCGGCCATGAACTGGGCGAGAGTCATCGGCCCCGCGCTGGCGATGCGGCGGGCGAGCAGGGTCTCGAGCGGCGTCATGGCCGCGCCGCCCGGACGGCGTGGCTCCTCCGCGCGAGGAGGACGCCGCCGCCCAGCAGCAGCGGCAACGACAGGAGCTGGCCCATGGTGATCGGCCCCAGGATGAGCCCGAGCTGGGCATCCGGCTCGCGCACCAGCTCGACCGCCAGGCGCGCGAGCGCGTAGCCGATCAGGAACACGCCGGTCAGGCGCCCGGCCGTGCGACTGAGCCCGGTCCAGCGCCACAGCGCGAGCATGGCGATCAGCAGGACCAGGCCTTCCAGCGCCGCCTCGTACAGCTGGCTCGGGTGGCGCGGCAGCGGGCCACCGCTGGGGAACACCACGCCCCACGGCGCCTCGGTCACGCGGCCGTAGAGCTCGCCGTTGACGAAGTTGGCGAGGCGCCCGAACAGGAGCCCGATCGGTGTCGCGCACGCGACGCGGTCGGCCAGGGCGAGAACGTCGATCCGACGCGCCCGCGCGAACAGTACGAGCGCGACGAGGACGCCCGCCAGGCCGCCATGGAACGACATGCCGCCGCGCCACAGCGCCAGGATCTCGAGCGGGGAGTCGAGGAAGTGCGGCAGATTGTACGCCAGGACGTAACCGATCCGGCCGCCGGCGATGACGCCGAGCGTCGCCCAGGTCAGGAAGTCGTCGACGTCCTTCAGGGTCATGCCGGCGGGATCGCGGCGCACCAGGGCGCGGACCAGCAGCCAACCGAGCACCAGGCCGGCGACGTAGGCCAGCGCGTACCAGCGGATGGCGAGCGGGCCGATCTCGATCAGGACCGGATCCATGACCGGAAACGGTATCCCCTGGTTCACGCGTGACCGTCCCCGTCGATCAGATGGTTGCGCACGTAGTTCTCGACGCCCGCGGCCGCGTCGCGGAACGGCGCGTCGTAGCCGGCCCGGCGCAGCCGCCCGATCGCGGCCTCGGTGAAGTACTGGTAACGGCCGGCCAGCTCGCGCGGCATCGGCCGGTAGGCGATGTCGGCGGGCCGGCCATGCGCGGCGTAAAGGGCGCCGATCAGCTCGGCGAAGCTCTGGGCCCGGCCGGTGCCGACGTTGAACAGTCCCGACACCGACGGATGGTCGAGCAGCCACAGCACCACGGCGACGCAGTCCTTGACGTAGACGAAGTCCCGGCGCTGCCCGCCGTCGGGAATGTCGGGCCGGTCGGACGCGAACAGGACGACCCGCTCGCCGCGCGCGACCGCGCCGGCGTTGCTGGTCACGACGCTTCGCATGTCGCCCTTGTGGCCTTCGTTGGGGCCGTAGACGTTGAAGAAGCGCAGGCCCGACCACTGGGGCGGCCGTGGCTCGCCCTCGTCGAGCAGCCGAGCAATCCGCCGATCGACGACCAGCTTGCTCCAGGCGTAGGCGTTGAGCGGTCGCAATCGGGCCAGCGCGGCGGGCGAGGCGTCGTCGTCGAAGCCCTGGGTGCCGTCGCCGTAGACCGCGGCGGAGGATGCGGTGATCAAGCGCACGCCGCGCCGGGCGCACCAGTGCCACAGATCGAGGGTCGCCACGATGTTGTCGTGCACCAGCCGATCGACGTCGGTCTCGGTCGTCGAGGTCGCGGCACCCATGTGGACGATGGCTTCGACCCCGCCCGCCTCGGCGTCCAGCGCGGCGGTCAGCCGCTCGGGTGGAATGATCCCCGCGATCTCGTGGCGCGCCAGGTTGCGCCACCGCGCGTCCTGGCCGAGGCGGTCGCAGACCACGATGGCGACACCGCCGCGCGCCGCCAGGGCGGCGACCACGTTCGAGCCGATGAAGCCGGCGCCGCCGGTCACGACGATGATCTTGCGCACGGGCGGCGAGGTTACCGGTCGCCTGGGCGTGGGTACAAGCTCGACGGCTTGCGGCGGCCAAGCCATGCCGCCATATAAGACACGCGACGAGCCACGAGGAACCCCGATGCAGACCGACAACCGTTTCATCGACGATCTGGCGCGGCTCGCCGGCGGCGCCCTGCATTCGGCGGGCGCCGTGCGCGAGGAAATCGAGGCGCGGCTTCGCCACAGGCTCGAAGCGCTGCTCGGTGGCATGAACCTGGTCGCGCGCGATGAGTTCGAGGCGGTCAAGGCCATGGCGGCCAAGGCACGCGCCGAGAACGAGGCATTGGCGGAGCGGGTCGCGCGCCTGGAAGCGGCGCCGGCCAGCAAACCGGTCCGCCGCGCCCGGGCCCGCGCCAAGTGAGCCTCGCTGTCGGTTCGCCTGCCGCCTGCACGATCCCTGGTATCCCACTTCCCCTTGGGTTAGGTTGCGCCATTCGCCACAAGATGTGGCGTCACCAGCCGTTCCTTCGGCGGAGGTGAGATGGCGAGCCTGGACCTGGAACACGAGATCGCCCGTGTTCATCCGCTCGACACGGTCGAGCAGTTCATCGCGGCCCAATCGTTCCCCTACGAGCGCGCGGGCGACGACGAGATCGTGCTCACCATCGACGGGCGGTGGTGCGTCTATCGGCTCTGGTTCGCGTGGGAGGGCGAGATCGACGCGCTCCTGTTCTCCTGCGCCTTCGACATGAAGCTGCCGAGCAAGAAGCGCGACGGCGTCCACGCCCTGCTCGCGCTGATCAACGAGCGCATGTGGATCGGGCATTTCGACATCTGGGCCGAGGAGGCATCGCCCGCCTACCGACACGGCATGTTGCTGTCGGGCGGAGCGCCGCTCGCCATCGAGCAGGTCGAGGACCTGATCGACATCGCCGTGGCCGAGTGCGAGCGCTACTACCCGGCCTTCCAGTACGTCCTGTGGGGCGGCAAGAAGCCGGACGAGGCGATGCGGATGGCGGTGCTCGACCCGCAGGGCGAGGCGTGACGGGCCTCGATCGACCCATCCTGCTGGTCGGCTGCGGCAAGATGGGGGGCGCCCTGCTGGCGGGCTGGCTCGGCCGCGGCACCAAGCCCGCATCCGTCACCGTCGTCGAGCCGAACGCGGAGCTGGCCGAACGGGTCCGCGCCGAGCATGGGGTCGCCGTTGTGACCGAGGCGGCCATGCTCGGGCCCACGCTCGATCCCGCCGTGGTGCTGCTCGCGGTCAAGCCCCAGATGATGGACGCGGCGCTGCCCGCCTACCGACGCCATGCGCGGCCCGGCACGCTGTTCCTGTCGATCGCGGCGGGCAAGACCATCGGTACTTTCGAGCGCCAGCTCGGCGCCGAGGCGCGCATCGTGCGCGCGATGCCGAACACGCCCGCGGCCGTCGGCCGTGGCATCACCGCCGCGGTCGCCAACGGCAAGGTCTCCCAGGCGCAGCGCGCCCGGTGCCATGGCCTGCTCGAGGCCGTGGGCGAGGTCGTCTGGCTCGACGACGAGGCGCTGCTCGACCCGGTCACCGCGGTCTCGGGCGGCGGCCCGGCGTACGTTTTCCTGTTGATCGAGACCTTGGCGCGCGCGGGCGCCAAGGCCGGCCTGCCCGAGGACGTGGCGATGCGACTCGCGCGCGCCACCGTGTGCGGTTCGGGCGAGCTCGCCTACCGGTCGTCCGAGCCGGCGGCGACGCTGCGCCAGAACGTGACGAGCCCGGCCGGCACGACGCTCGAGGCGCTCAAGGTCCTGATGGCGGAGGACGGACTTCAGCCGCTGTTCGACCGGGCCATCGCCGCCGCGACGCGCCGCTCGCGCGAGCTCGCGGGCTGACTCGGGCGCGGTTGGCAACGCACGCCGGCGGGCCTACACTCGCGCCGAACGGAGACCGCCATGCCGCGCAAGAAGCGCCAGCCGGCGCCGCCCAAGGAGCCGCGTGATCGCATCGTCGATGCCGCGCTGGCGCTCGCGGCGCGCCAGGGCTGGCGTGACACGACGCTCGCCGATATCGCCGACGAGGCAGGCGTGACGCTCGGCCAGCTCCATGATCACTTTCTCAGCAAGGGCGCGATCATCACCGCGTTCGTGCGCCGGGTCGATACGGCGGTGCTGGCCGGCGTGCCGGCCGAGCTCGCCAAGGAGCCGCCGCGCGACCGCTTGTTCGACGTGCTCATGCGCCGGCTCGACGCCTTGGGTGCCCACAAGGACGCGGTGCGCGCGATCGTCGTCGCCCAGCTTTGCGATCCCGTGTCGCTCGCGTGCGGCGCGTGCCGCCTCGCCGGCTCGATGCGCTGGATGCTCGAGGCCGCGCGCATCCCGGCGACGGGTTGTCGCGGCCGGCTGCGCGTCAAGGCGCTGACCGCCGGCTACGCCTGCGTGCTGCGGACGTGGCTGCGCGACGACAGCGAAGACCTCGGCAAGACCATGGCCGCGCTCGATCGCGTGCTGCGCCGGGGCGAGGCGATCGAGCAGACGCTGTCGGGGCTTGGCCCGCGCCGGCCGCCGGCCCAGCCCGCGCCCGCCTAGACCACCCGCGCCGTGTCGACCCCGCCATCGGCGACCATCGGCATCGCCGATTTCCAGAAGGTCGATGTCCGCGTCGGCACCGTACGCTCGGTCGAGACGTTTCCCGAGGCGCGCAAGCCGGCCTGCAAGCTGGTAGTCGACTTCGGCCCGCCGCTCGGCACCCGTCGCTCGGCCGCCCAGATCACCGCCAACTATCGCGCCGAGGACCTGGTCGGGCGCCAGGTCATGGCCGTGGTCAACTTCCCGCCGCGCCAGATCGGCCCGTTCATGTCCGAGGTCCTGGTGCTCGGCGTCCCCGACGATCGTGGCGAGGTCGTCCTCGTCGTGCCCGCACGCGCCGTCCCCAACGGCGGCCGGCTCTTCTGACCGCGCGCCTTACACGGGTAGCCGGACCCGCGCGCGCAGGCCGCCGAGGGGGGAGTCGAGCAGGGCGATGTCGCCGCCGTGACGGCGCACCGCGTCGCGCGCGATGGTCAGCCCGAGCCCGACGCCGCCCTTGTCCATGTTGCGCGCCTCGTCGAGCCGCTGGAACGGCTTGAAGGCGTCCTCGCGCGCCGCGGCGGGAATCCCCGGCCCGTCGTCGTCGACGGTGATCTCGATGGCGCCGGCCTTGCGCGCGGCCGCGACCGCGACCCTGGCGCCGTGGCGCAGAGCATTGTCTATAAGGTTGTCGAGCGCCCGCCGCATCGCGTCGGCGCGCACCTCGACGATGAGGTCCCCGCGGCAGCTCACCTTGATCGTGCGCCCAGCCGAAGTCGCGCGGTCCGCGACGTCGCGGACGAGAAGGGCGAGATCGGTCGGCACCGGTGACTCGGTCTCCTCGCCGCGGGCAAACGCGAGGTATTCCTCGACCATCCGTTCCATGGCGCGGACCTCGGCTTCGAGCGCCTCGACCTCCTCGGAGCGCGCCAGCAGCGCGAGCTCGAGCTTCATGCGCGTCAGCGGGGTGCGCAGGTCGTGGCTCACGCCGGCCAGCATCTGGGTCCGCTGCGAGACCTGGCGCTGGATGCGCTCGCGCATGGCGAGGAAGGCACGCGCCGCGCGCCTGACCTCGCGCGCGCCGCGCGGCACCAGCTCAACGTCGGTGCGCCCCATGCCGAAGCTCTCGGCCGCCGCGGCCAGCCGGCGCAGCGGTCGAACCTGCTTGCGGATGAAGTGGACCGCGAGCCCGGTCAGCAGGACCGAGGTCGCCACCATCCACATCAGCGTCACGTAAGCCGTGCCGCTGAACAGCCGCTCGCGCCGGACGATGACGTCGAGCACGCCGTCGTCGAGCTGGACCGCGATGGCGACGTCGCGCGGCAGGTTGCGGGCATCGACGCGGAACGGCCGGCCGAGGCGCTCGGTCAGCTCGACCGACAGGGCGTGATGGACGATGCCCGCGAACGACACGCGCGTGCGCTCGGCGAGCGTCGCGCCGGGCACGAACGTCGGCTCGAGATCGAGCCGGTGGCGGGCCAGGCCGAGCGCCGCGGCGCGGCCGGCGTCGTCCTCCGCCCGCGTGTAGAGATCGACCAGCGCGGCGACCTCGCCGGCGATCGATTCGGCCAGCCGCTCGGACACCTTGTCGATGTGGATCTCGAAGAAGACGACGGCGACGACGATCTGCAGCACGACCAGGGGAACGACGACCAGCAGGACCGAGCGCGCGAACAGGCCGCGCGGGACCAGATGCTTCGGGCTGAACCGACGGACCATCGCCCGGCGAGACTAAGCAGGATTCACTTGGCTGTGCCACATATCGTAGAACTGCGGTCTGGCGCT
>JBBDQV010000083.1:0-7483 GCA_040905845.1 Alphaproteobacteria bacterium
GTCTTGATCGGGTGGCGCGCGAGCGCCGCCAGGATCTCCGGCATCGGCCGCTTCAGGTCCACGGCGACCATGTCGCCGGCGAGCGCGCCTGCGTCGACCTCGGGCAGGAAGCGGCTGGGATCGGTCTCGAGCGCTTCGAGGTAGATGCCGTCCTTCGTGATCTTGGCCAGCGCCTGGCGGTCGGCCGAGCACGACACGCCGATGCCGATCGGCAGGCTCGCGCCGTGGCGCGGCATGCGAATGACACGCACGTCGTGACAGAAGTACTTGCCGCCGAACTGCGCGCCGATGCCCATGCGTTGGGTCAGCTTGAAGATCTCGGATTCCATGGCGAGGTCGCGGTAGGCGTGGCCGCGCTCGGTCCCCTCGGTCGGCAGGGCGTCGAGGTAGCGCGCGCTGGCGAGCTTGACGGTCTTGAGGTTGAGCTCGGCGCTCAAGCCGCCGATGACGACGGCCAGGTGATAGGGCGGGCACGCGGCGGTGCCGATGTGACGGATGCGTTCCTCGAGGAACTTCAACAGTCGGTCGGGCGCCAGCACGGCAGGCGTCGCCTGGTGCAGGAAGGACTTGTTGGCCGAGCCGCCGCCCTTGGCCATGAACAGGAGCTTGTAGGCGTCCTCGCCCTCCTCGTAGATGTCGATCTGCGCGGGCAGGTTGGTGCGCGTGTTCCTCTCCTGGAACATCGAAAGCGGCGCGACCTGGCTGTAGCGCAGGTTGCGCTTGAGGTAGGCGTCGCTGACCCCGGCCGAGAGCGCGGCCTCGTCGCCGCCCTTGGTCCACACCCGGCGTCCCTTCTTGCCCATGATGATCGCCGTGCCGGTGTCCTGGCACATGGGCAGCACGCCGCCCGCCGCGATGTTCGCGTTCTTGAGCAATTCGTAGGCAACGAAGCGGTCGTTCGCGGTCGCCTCGGGATCGTCGAGAATGTCCCGGAGCTGCTGGAGGTGGCCGGGGCGCAGCAGGTGGTTGATGTCGATGAACGCCTGCTCGGCTACGAGCCTGAGGCCCTCGGGCGCGACCTTGAGGACCTCTTCGCCCTCGAACCTGGCGAGCGATACGTGCTCGGTCGAAAGCTTGCGGTAAGGCGTCGGGTCCGGGCCCAGCGGAAACAGACCGTCCGTGGCGTCCGTCATGGTGGTCCCCTCCCGATGGCCGCTCTCCCTCAGGCAGCGCTACTGAGCGCGCGCCGGCTGCCTTGTCGGCGCTCCTTCTTGCGCCGGTCGCGCCTGCGGATTTCCTTGCCCGCGGCGCGTGCGGCGGCGTGGCGCTGGGCGATCAGCGCGTGGTCGTGCTCGCGGATGAAGGCCGCAATGCGCGGCGCGATCTCGCGCCGGAACTTGCCGCCGTTGAACACGCCGTAGTGCCCGGCGCCCTCTTGCATGTAGTACTCCTTCATCTCGCTATCGAGCGCGGTCGTCAGCTCGAGCGCGGCCTTGGTCTGGCCGACGCCGCAGATGTCGTCGAGCTCGCCCTCGATGCACAGGAGCGCGGTTCGATTGATGCGCCAGGGCTCGATCGCGTGCCAGCGGAAGATCATCTCGCCCTTGGGCAGGGCGTGGTCCTGGAACACGGTCTTGACCGTGGACAGGTAGAACTCGGCCGGCAGGTCCATGACCGCCAGATACTCGTCGTAGAAGTCGCGCTTGCGCTGGGCCTGCTCTTCGTCGCCCTGGACCAGATGCTCGAACAGGCCGTTGAGCGATTCCATGTGCTTGTCGAGGTTCATCGAGACGAAGTTCGTGAGCTGGATGAAGCCCGGGTAGACCTTGCGGAAGACGCCCGGGTAGGGCGGCGGCACCGTCTGGATGACCTTGTCCTCGAACCACTCGACCGGGTGTTCGAGCGCGAGCTTGTTGACCGCGGTCGGGTTCTTGCGCGTGTCGATCGGCCCGCCGATCAGCGTGGTCGAGGCCGGCGCGCACAGATCGCCCCACTGCGACATGACCGAGATCGCCGCGAGCACCGGCACGCTCGGCTGGCAGACCGCGAGCACGTGCGTGTTGGGGCCGAGGTAATGCAGGAAGTCGATGACGTAATCGATGTAGTCGGCCAGGTTGAAACGGTCGGCGGTGATCGGGACGAACCGGCAGTCCTGCCAATCGGTGATGTAGACGTCGTGGTCCGGAATCATGGCCTCGACCGTGCCGCGCAGCAGCGTCGCGTAGTGCCCGGACATCGGCGCGACGATCAGAAGCTTCGGGTCGTCGCGTTCGGCCTCGCGGCGAAAATGGACCAGGTGGCAATAGGTCCGGTGGATCACCGCCTCCGGGTGCACGGCGACCTTGTTGCCGTCGATCTCGGTTTCGGTCAGTCCCCAGTCCGGCTTGCCGTAGCGCCGGGTCACCTGCTCGAAGACGCTCAGCGCCGAGGTGATGTTGCGCGCGATCGGCGTGTCGCGGAACGGGTTCATCGGGTTGTCGAGCATCTGATGGATGCCGTCGGTCATCAGCCGCATCGGCGCCATCGCGTACTGCTGCATCTCGTGGAGCATATAGAGCATCGACAATCTCCGGGTTGAACCGCGGGCGCATGCTAGCACGTCTTGGTTACCTTAATTGGTTACCCGACCGTGCCAATGGTCAACGGCGCGCTTTACAGGACCGCCGGGCGCCCCTAGCGTCCCGCCTCTTCCATTCTTGGACGAGCTCCCGCCCATGACCCGAGACGCCCAACGCGCCCGTGCCCGCGCCCGCCGCGGCGCACGCGGCCTGCGCCAGCTGCCCTGGCGCCGGGTCGTCAACCCGTACGCTCCCGTCGAGGTCTTGAGCGCCGACCAGGTCGAGACGATCCACCTGGCCTCGCTCGGGGTGCTCGAGGACATCGGCATGGAGTTCCTGCACGACGACGCGCTCGATCTCCTGGCGCGCGCCGGCGCCAATGTGGATCGCGGCAACCGCCGGGTCCGCTTCGATCGCGGGCTGATCCTGGAGAGCGTCACAAAGGCGCCCGCCGAAGTCACGCTGCACGCCCGCAACCCCGAGCGCACCGTCACCCTTGGCGGCAACCGGATCAACTTCTGCATGGTG
Source organism: Alphaproteobacteria bacterium (assembly GCA_040905845.1). GTDB lineage: Bacteria > Pseudomonadota > Alphaproteobacteria > SP197 > SP197 > VGDP01. Next base: position 3,027 of record JBBDQV010000083.1, read on the forward strand.
GCGAGCCCGCCCAACTGCTCGGACCTCGAGCGCGGCAAGCGGCCAGGCACCTACGCCGACTACTGCGATTTCCTGAGGCTCGGCCACAGCCTCAACATCATCCACTTCATCGGTGGCTATCCGGTCGAGCCCGTCGACCTGCCGCCCGAATCCCGGCACCTCGACTGCTTCCTCGGCTACATCACGCTCACCGACCGCGCCTGGCACCCCTACGCGCTCGGGCGCGTGCGCATCGCCGACGCGATCGCCATGCAGGGGATCGCGCGCGGCAAGACCACGGACGAGCTCGTCGCCGAGCCGGGGCTGATCACCATCGTCAACACCAACTCGCCCTTGAGGCTCGACGGCCCGATGATCGAAGGCCTGATGGAAATGGCGCGCCACGGCCAGGTCGTGTGCGTCACCCCGTTCACGCTCTCGGGCGCCATGGCGCCGGCCACCATCGGCGGCGCGCTCGTGCAGCAGAACGCCGAGGCGCTGGCCGGCATCACGTTGGTCCAGCTCACCCGGCCGGGCTCGCCGGTCGTTTACGGCGGCTTCACCTCGAACGTCGACATGAAGTCCGGGGCGCCGGCGTTCGGCACGCCCGAGTACGTCAAGGCGGCGCTCGCCGGCGGCCAGCTCGCCCGGCGCTATCGGCTGCCCTACCGGTCGAGCAACGCCAACGCCGCCAACACCCCCGACGCCCAGGCGGCCTACGAATCCGAGATGTCGACCTGGGGCGCGGTCATGGGCCATGCCAACATGGTGCTGCACGGCGCCGGCTGGCTCGAGGGCGGGCTCACCGCCTCGTTCGAGAAGGTCATCATCGACGCCGAGATCCTGCAGATGATGGCAGAGGTGCTGCGCCCGATCGAGGTCAGCGAGGAGGCTTTCGGGCTCGACGCCATGGCCGAGGTCGGCCCCGGCGGGCACTTCTTCGGCGCGGCCCACACGCTCGCGCGCTACGAGGACGCGTTCTACCAGCCCCTCCTGTCGGATTGGCGCGGCTTCGAGGCGTGGCGCGCGGCGGGCGCCGAGACCGCCGCCCAGCGCGCCCACCGCATCTACAAGGACGTGCTCGCGGCCTACGAGCCCCCGCCGCTCGACCCGGCGATCGAGGAAGCGCTCAAGGCCTACGTCGCGCGCCGCAAGGCCGAGATCGCGAAGGGGATGTAGAGGCGCTGGCAAGCAGCCGCCGATGCGATCCTCTCTGAAGCGTCATGCGCGGGCTTGACCCGCGGCGGTCAGGTTCGTGAGCCCATCGTGCTTCGAGACGCTTGCTTCGCAAGCTCCTCAGCACGAACGGACTTTCTTGGATTCGAAAACCCCGTTCGGCCTGAGGAGCGGGCCGAAGGCCCGCGTCTCGAAGGGCGAGCGGGGTCTGAGGCAGGATCGGCACCGACTGTGTCCCGCGCCGCGCCCGCCCATGACGGTCAGTCTGATTGGCCCCCTGCCAGGATCGGATGCACCGGCCCGTCGCGCACGGTGAACAGGTAGCGCCGGGCGATCTCGCGGTAGCCCCTGAACACGCAGCCGCCGTTGCCGGCCAGGATCGCGGCGCGCTCGCGCTCGTAGACCGCGCCGAGGTCGTACCACGGCCGCCACGGGTCGCGGTGGTGCAGCGCGTGGTAGTTGTTGCCGAGGAACAGGATGCGGGTGAGCAGCCCGGCCTCGACGATCGCGGTGCGTTCGGCGACCTTTTCCGCCGGCCGATGCTCGGTGAACGAGCGCAGCACGGTCAGCGCGATCCCCGGATAGACGAAAAAGAGCACGTAGTGCCAGAACGGGATGTCGCAGACGATGAGTACCCACCAGAGCACGATCGCGACCGCTGGGATGTGCGGCAGCCACAGCCGCAGCATGTGGCGGTCGCCCGCGAGGAGCTTAGGGAAGTCGGTGCGCCAGGTCAGCCACACCGCGCGAATCGGCACCAGGATCATGCGCCCGGCCAGCGTGCGCAGCGTCCGGTGGAGCCAGCGCCCGAAAGAACTCAGCGCGGCCCACTGCTCGGGCATCAGGTAGTTCGACTCCGGATCGAGCCTCGGGTCGGTCAGGTCCTGGTCCTGGTGATGGCGCAGGTGCGATTCGCGGTAGTGGTCGAACGGCAAGTAGAGCCAAAGCGACGGGAACACGATCAGGGTGTCGAGCCAGCGGATTCCCGTCGGCCGGCCGTGCACCGCCTCATGCTGGAGCGAGCCGTGCAGGCACACGAGATAGCCGCCGAGCGGTGCGACGAGCCACCACGGCAGCGCGTGGTAGTTCAACGTCACCAACCCGAACCCGCCGTATAGCCCGACGACGACGAGCCAGGTGCCGAGCGCGCCGCGCCGCCACCAGGCCTCGGGCAGTGAGGGTGCGACCGCGATGGAATCGCCGTGGCTCAAACAAAACCTCTCGGAAACCAACGGATTCTTGCATAATTCGCGCCGCCGAGGGCGCCTGGCAAGATTGATTTTCGACGTCGATGAAAGGTCCAGCGATGTCCAATCCCGACGTTCACACCGGCGGCTGCCTGTGCGGCGCCGTGCGCTACAGGGTCACGGGGCCGCTGCGCGAGGTCGCGCTGTGCCACTGCGGCCAGTGCCGCAAGTTCCACGGCCACGTCGGCGCCTACACGAACGTGGCGCGGGACAAGCTGGAGCTGACCGCAGACGGCGGGCTCGCCTGGTACATGTCCTCGACGATCGCCAAGCGTGGCTTCTGCCGGATGTGCGGTTCGAGCCTGTTCTGGGAGCGGCTCGGCGCCGACACGATCTCGATCGCCGCAGGCACGCTCGACGGTCCGACGGGGCTCAAGACGACGCGCCAGATCTTCGCCGCGCCCGAGCACCGTGGCGACTACTACGAGCTCGACACCCACCTCGAGACGTTTCCGGGAACGATGGGGTGAGCGCAAGCATTGTCAGCCTGCCGATGTACGACCTGCCCAGTTTGCGCTGGGCGACCGAGGCATGGTGGGCCGGGATCGCGCGCGCGCTCCAAGCCGAGGGCCTCGCCGAGGTGCCCGACACCCTGACCGTGGCGACGTCCCACGATGCGCCCTGGCGCGATCCGAACCTGCTGCTGACCCAGACGTGCGGCTATCCGCTGACCCACGGGTTCGCCGCTCACCTCCAGCCGGTCGCCGCGATCCGCTGGGCGATCCCGGAGTGCCGGGGCATCGAGTACCACAGCGTCATCGTCGTTCGCGCCGACGACCCCGTACGCTCGCTCGCCGACCTGCGCAGTCGCGCGTGCGCGTTCAACAGCCTCGATTCCCAGTCGGGCATGAGCGCGCTGCGCCATGCCGTCGCGCCGCTGGCCCGTGGACCGCGGTTCTTCGGCCGTGTCATTCAGTCCTTCGGGCACCGCGCGAGCATGGCCATGGTCGCCTCTGGCGAGGCCGATGTCTGCGCCGTCGACGTCGCCACGTTCGAGCTGGTGCGCCGCACCACGCCCGAGGCCGTGGCGAGCCTGCGCGTGCTCGCCCGCACCGCCCCCGCCCCCGGTCTGCCCTACGCGACGCGCATCGAGGCCGACGCCGATCTCGTGCGCCGGCTGCGCGTGGGCCTTGCCACGGCCGTGACCGACCCGTCGCTTGCCGAGGCGCGCGGCGCGCTGCTGATCGCGGGGGTCGAGCCGGTCGAGCGCGCTGACTACGAGCGAATCGACGCCATGGAGCGCGAAGCGGCGCGCCTCGGTTACCCCGACCTCGCCTGAGCGCGAGAAAGCCCCACATGTTGGGGCTCCCCGCCGTCGCGGACTCAACATGATGGTTAACGTTTTGTTAACCAGGAAAGCATCAGGATTCCAATCTGTTGGTATCGACTCTTGAGTCCGAGAGTTAGCTGGCGCGGGGCGCTGTGGGGATCATGGGGGGGACGTCGGCGCAGCGTTACCGGGTCGTCTATGCCGACCCGCCGTGGACCTTCGCGACCTACAGCGCGAAGGGGCGCGGGCGCTGCGCCGATGCCCACTACGACGTCATGGGTCTCGACGGCCTCAAGGCCCTGCCCGTCGCCGAGTGGGCCGAGGACGACTGTATCCTCCTGATGTGGGCCACGGACCCGCTGCTGCCCCAGGCGTTCGCGCTGATCGAGGCGTGGGGCTTCACCTACAAGACGGTCGGGTTCTACTGGGCCAAGCTCAACCGCTCGGGCGCCGGATACTTCACAGGGCTCGGCTACTGGACGCGGGCCAACGTCGAGCAGTGCCTGTTGGCCACGCGCGGCAAGCCCAAGCGCAAGGCCAAGGACGTGTCGCGCCTGGTGGTGGCGCCCCGGCGCGAGCACAGCCGCAAACCCGACGAAGTCTACGACCGCATCGAGCGGCTCGCCGACGGCCCGTATCTCGAGCTGTTCGCGCGCACGACACGGTCCGGCTGGCACGGTTGGGGCCAGCAAGTCGGGCTTTTCGACCAGGGCTCGGTCGCCACGCGCCGCTGGGTCTCGTCGCACCCTTCGAGCGAGGATGTCCGGCAACGGGCGACGAACTGC
>JBBDQV010000084.1:0-7409 GCA_040905845.1 Alphaproteobacteria bacterium
CCGGCTCGTCGGCGATCACGATCGACGGCTCGCCGGCAAAGGCGCGGGCGACCGCGATGCGCTGCTTCTGCCCGCCCGAGAGCTGGCGCGGCTTGCGCCCGGCGAAGACGGCCGGCAGCCGGACGATGTCGAGCATGCGCGCGACGCGCTCGCGCACCTTGCCCGGCTCCTTCTCGACGCCGAACTTGCGGATGACGCGGCCGATCGCCCAGCCGACGCTGTGGCTCGGGTTGAGCGTGCCGTCGGGGTTCTGGAACACCATCTGCAGGGCGCGCACCAGCTCGGTCGGCCGCTTCTGCACCGGCACGATGGCGATGTTCTTGCCGTTCAGCTCGATCGTGCCGGCGGTCGCGGTCTCGAGGCCGGTCAGCACCTTGGCGAAGGTCGACTTGCCGCAGCCCGACTCGCCGACGATGGCGACGGTGCGACCGCGCAGCGCGTCGAAGCTGATCGTCTCGTTCGCCTTGACGTGGCGGATCGAGCCGCCGCCCAGCAGCGCCGCGAGCGAGGCGTCGCGCTGCTCGTAGAACTTGCTCATGTCGCGCACGCGCAGGATCGGCTGCGCGTCGGAGACGCACTCGGCCTGACCGACGCCGGCCTCGTGCGAGCGCGTGATTTCCCGCCACCTGAGGCAGCGCACCCGATGCCCGCCATCGCCCGAGGCGACGATGGGAATCTCGCCCTGGTCGCAACGGCCGGCCTGGAAATGCCCGCATCGCGGCCCGAAGTTGCAGCCCTTGGGCCTCTCGTGCGGCAGCGAGACCTGGCCCGGGATGGGCTGGAGCGCGCGCGAGCGCTTGTCCGCGCCGACCGTCGGGATGCAGTTGAACAGCCCGATCGTGTAGGGATGGCGCGGATGCGAGAACATCTCGGCGATCGTGCCCTCCTCGACCAGCTCGCCGGCGTACATGACGCCGACCCGGTCGCACACCTTCCGGATCACGCCGAGGTTGTGGGAGATATAGAGCAGCGCCGCGCCGTAACTCCGCCGCAGCTCGTCGATCAGGTCGAGCACGGCCGCCTCGACCGTCACGTCGAGCGCGGTGGTCGGCTCGTCGAGAATCAGCAGCGAGGGGTTCGACAGCATCGCCATGGCGATGATGACGCGCTGCTGCTGTCCGCCCGAAACTTGATGCGGGTAGCGCTCCATGACCGTCTGGGGATCGGGCATGCGCACGTCGCGCAGCACGCGGATCGCGCGGTCGTACGCGTCCCGTTCCGACACGCCCTCGTGGATGATCGGGACCTCCATGAGCTGTCGGCCGACCGTCATCGACGGGTTGAGCGCGCTGAACGGCTCTTGGTAGACCATGGCGATCCGGGCGCCGCGGACCTTGCGAAGCTCGTCCTCGCTCAAGCTCGCCATGTCGCGCCCCTCGAACAGGATGCGCCCGCGCACGATGCTCCCGGCCAGCCCGAGATAGCGCATGACCGCCATGGCAACGGTCGTCTTGCCGCAGCCCGACTCGCCGACCAGACCGTAACTTTCGCCGGCCTTGATGGTCAGCGAGAAATCCGGGACCGCCGGGATCTCGCCCGCGCGGATGAAGTATGAAATGCCCAGGTTCTCGATCTGGAGGACGGGCACGTCCGTCCGTGCCGGCGCCGCCATGGCTCAGTCCCTCAGCGAGATTTCGCGCAAGCCGTCGGCCAGCAGGTTGAACCCGATCACCAGGCTGGACAGCGCGATCGACGGGATCAGGGCCATGTGCGGATAGATCGTCATGAGCGCGGTCGTCTCCTTGACCATGCCGCCCCAGTCGGGGTCGGGCGGCGGCAGGCCGAGGCCGAGGAAGCCGAGCACGCCGATCGTGATCACCGTGTAGCCGAACCTGAGGCAGGCATCGACGATGAGCGGCCCGCGCGCGTTCGGCAGGATCTCGACCAACATGATGAAGAAGCCCGACTCGCCGCGGATCTGCGCGGCGGAGACGTATTCGTTGGAGCGCAGTTCGAGCACCAACCCGCGCACGATGCGCCCGATGCCCGGCGAGAACGCCAGGACCACGGCGACCACGATGTTGAACGCCGATGGATCGAATGTCGTGATCAGGATGATGTAGAGGATGAGCACCGGGAACGACAGGATGATGTCGGAGACGCGGCTGATCAGCGTGTCGATCCAGCCCCGGTAGTAGCCCGCGAGCATGCCGAGGGCGATGCCCGCGGCGTAGGCCGCGATCACGGCGATGGGCGCGACGGTGAACACCGTGCGCGCGCCCCACAGGACGCGCGACAGCATGTCGCGCCCAATGTGGTCGGTGCCGAGCAAGTGCGTGCTCTGGAACGGACTGGGATCCGCCAGGGCGGCGAAATCCTGGCCGTTCGGCTCGTAGGGCGACACGACCGGCGCGAACACGGCCGCCAGCAGCCAGAACGCGATCAGGGTGATACCGATGATCGCCGCCTTCGATTCGCGCAACAGCCAGAGCGCCGATCCGTAGCGTCTGAGCGCGCCGGGGCGCGCCTCGGCCGGCGCGCTCGCGGCGGGGCGATCGACGGTGGCCTGGTCGGTCATCGCTCGGCCCCTTCTAGGTGAATCGAATGCGCGGGTTGAGATACATGTAGCCGACGTCGCCGACGAGCTGGGTCGACACGGCAATCAGCACGGCGACCATCGTCGCCGCCTCGACCAACGTGATGTCCCCGAACAGCGCGGCGTCGAGCAGCATGCGGCCGAAGCCCGGGAACCCGGTCACCACCTCGGTCACGACCACGCCGGTGATGAGGAAGTTGATCTGGAGCAGGATGACCGTGAACGGCGCGATCATCGCGTTGCGCAGCCCGTGCTTCAAGATGACGCGTCGGTACGGCAGCCCCTTGAGCACCGCAGTGCGGATGTACGGTCTGGTCATCACCTCGACCATCGAGCCGCGCACCATGCGCGCGACGTAGCCGAAGTCGTAGAGCACCAGGATCAACACCGGCAAAACGAACTGCTCGGCGACCGACCACTCGGGCAACTCGAGCAGCGGGCTGGTGCCCGGCAGCCAGCCGAGCCAGACCACGAAGATCGCCATGAGCATGACGCCGGACGCGAACTCGGGGATCGAGGTCAGCGTGATCCCCGTGTAGGACAGCGTTCGATCGAGCACGCTGCCCTCGCTCATCCCCGACAGGATGCCGAACAGCATCGACAGCGGCACGATGATCGCGAAGGCGATTCCCGCGAGCGCGAGCGTGTTGGCCAGGCGCTTCCAGATGATGTCGTTGACCGGTGCCTTGTAGAGCGTCGAGTAGCCGAAGTTGGCGAAGTACTGGTGCCCGCGCGGGTCGGTGAAGTGGAGGTTGAGCGCGGGGTCGCCGAGCGGATCCTCGATGACGCCGGTGAGCACCCCGAGCCAGCGGAAGTAGCGGAAGAAAAACGGATCGTCGAGCTGCAGCCGCTCGAACAGGATCAGCTTTTGCGCATCGCTCGCGTAGGGCCCGAGGGTCTTGCTGGCCACGCTGCCCGGCGTGAACTCGTTGACCGAGAAGACCAGGAACGACGAGACCACCATGGTCAGGACCATGAGGCCGAGTCGCTTGAGGATGAACATGGTCACGGTCGCGGGCCCCTCATCGCTCGGCGACGCGTCATCGTCGCTTCTCGGCCCGCCGCGCCTTGAGCCCGACGGAGCCTCCCCGAGGTCATTGTCGGCGACATCGAAGCGTCTGTAAACCACGACGTGCCGCGCCCGCGACCTCGCTCGGCTTGACGGGCGCGGCGCCGTACCGACAATGCGTGAGCCGCGGCGGAGCGCCCCGCCGCATTCTTCGACGGCCCGAGGACCGCGCTTGGCCGACAGCGCCAACCCGATCACGACCAAGATCCCGAAACCGGCGACCGCCGCCACCGTCGCGCGCTGGGTCGTCGAGGTGCGTCGGCGCCATGGGCGCGGCTACCTGAGCCAGGTCGCCGACATGATCCGCTACAACCGCGGGCACCAGCGGATCAACCCGATCGAGTACTACCTTTACCATCTGTACGACCGCGAACGGCACGACGCGGCCACTCGTGCCCAGTTCATCGGCCACGCCGGGCGCCGGCGCATCGTTCGCGCGCTCAACGACGCCAAGGCCGCCATCCTCGCCGACGACAAGCTGGTCACCTACGGCTACCTCACCGGCCTCGGGTTCCCGACGCCGCCCTTGCGCGCGCTCTACCACCCGACGCGGAGCCACGGCGCCCTGCGCTGCCTGCGCGACGCGACCCAGGCGGCGACGTATCTGCGCGGCGAGGCGACCTACCCCATGTTCGGCAAGCCGCTCGGCCGTTCGAACGCGGTCGGCGTCGCCTCGCTGCGTGGCTATCGCGCCGGCGACGACGTCCTGGTGCTGGCCGGGGATCGGACCATCGGCGTCGAAACCTTCGTCACGACGCTCGACGCCTTCCTGCCTCGGGGGGGCTACCTGTTCCTCGAGCACCTGTGGCCCCACGCCGCGATGCGCGATGTGTGCGGCGAGCGGCTATGCACCGTCCGGGTGTTCGCCCTGCTCGGGCCGCAAGGACCGGAGATCCTCGGCGCGGTGTGGAAGGTCGTGGTCGGCGCCAACATGGCCGACAACTTCGTGCTCAAGGGCAACCTGCTCGCCGCGGTCGACGCCGCGACGGGCACCGTGACGCGCATCGTCGGCGGCTCCGGCCCCGACGAGCGGGAGCACGAGACCCATCCCGACACCGGCGCGCGGCTGGTCGGGTTCACCCTGCCGCTGTGGGACGACCTGATCGCCCTGGTCAAGGGCGCGGCCGGCGCGTTCCCCCGGCTGCCCTATCAGGGCTGGGACATCGCGCTCACGCCGTCGGGGCCGGTGATCGTCGAGCTCAACTCGGCGGGCGACCTGTCGCTCTGGCAACGCCCAGCCGGGCGCGGCTTCATGAACGAACGCTTTCGCGCGTTGCTGAAAGGCGCCAGGCCATAACCCGGCTGCTCCTCGTCGTCCTGTTGCTCGCCGCGGGCGCGGCCCACGCCGCCGCCGAGGCGCCCGTTCCTGCTCTTGCGCCCGACGCCGTCGAGGGGTACGTCGCGCCGCTGTCGGACGAGCAGGCCCGGGCGCTGCTGATCCAGGCGCTCAAGGAACAAGCCCAATCGGCGGCGACCGCGCCCTCTCCCGAGGCCGAGACCCTGGCCTCGTTCCAGCTTCACCTGCGCACCCTCGCCATCAGCTTCGGCGAGCGCATCGGCGCCCTGGCGGCGGCGGTCGACGAGGCGCCGGCCCAAGGCGCGATCGTCCTGCGCAACCTGACCGACAGGCAGGGCTGGCCCGCCGTCGGGTACGCCCTGCTCATGCTCGCCGTCATGGTCGCGGTCGGAGCCATGGCAGCCTGGGCACTGGCCTCCGCCACGCGGGCGATCGGCGCCACCAAGGCGCGCGGACCGGCGGCCTCGCTCGCGCTCGCGCTCGTCGCGCGCCTGGCGCAGGGCGCGGTCGGCGTGATCGCCGCGTATACCGCGTCGTTCGCCCTGTTCCAGCGCTTCGACCCGTTGCGCGAGTTGGCCGCGAGCCTCCTGCTGGTGGCGGCGGCGGCGTGGGTCGCCGGGTCGCTCGCGCGCGTCGTGCTCGATGCCCGCTGGCGCGCTGCCGAGCGCGCCGAGGCGGAGGCCGGGACGTCGTCCCGCGACGCGATGCTCGTCGCCGGCGCGGCGGCGCTGGCCTTCGTCGGCCGCGACCTGCTGATCATCCTCGGTCTCGCCGAGCCGCTGGTCAGGGTCTTCGTGCTCGTCGCCGGCACCTTCGCCTTCGCCCTGTTCGGCGTGGCCGTGACACGCCGCTCGGTGCGTGGGCGCCGTCTCGTGACGGCGGCCCGCATGGCCGTTCCGTTGCTGTGGCTCGTGTGGGCCGTGGACGTCGTGCTCGGCCACGACGCGGACGGGGCATCGGCGGCGCTGGCCGCCCTGGTCGCCGCGGCGGGACTCGTGGCCGGCGCGCTGCTCGACGCCTTCGAGCGGGCCGCCACGGGCCAAGCGGTGCCGGCCGGCGCCGGCATCGCCGCGACCCAATGGACGCGCGCCGTCGCGACCATCCGCTCGGTCGTCCTGGCCGGCGCGGTGATCGCGACGGTGGTCCTGGCGCTCGATGCCGTGGGTTTAGGCCTGGTCACCGCGGCGGCGTCCGAGCATGGCTCGGCCGTGGTCGACGCCCTGGTCGAGGTCGGCGTGACCCTCGCGCTCGCCTACGCCGCCTGGCAGGGCTTGCGGTTCGCGCTCGACCGGCATCTGAAGCCGCTCGGCGCGCCGGGCGAGGCCGTGGCGCCGAGCAGCCGGCTGCGCACGCTGCTACCCCTGATCCGCAACTTCGCGCTGATCGTGCTGGTCGTGCTGACCGCGCTGATCGTGCTGTCCTCGATCGGCCTCGACATCGGGCCGCTCCTGGCCGGTGCCGGCGTCGTCGGCCTGGCGATCGGCTTTGGCGCCCAGACCCTGGTGCGCGACATCGTCTCGGGCATCTTCTTCCTGATCGACGATGCCTTTCGCGTCGGCGAGTACGTCGAGGTCGGTTCCTTGCGCGGCACCGTCGAGGGCATGTCGCTGCGCTCGCTCAAGCTCAGGCACCATCGCGGACATCTGCACACGATCCCGTTCGGCGAGCTGGCCTCGCTCACCAACTACAGCCGCGACTGGGTGATCATGAAGCTGGAGCTCAATCTCACCTACGACACGGACATCGAAATGGTGAGGAAGCTCCTGAAGCAGATCGGCCGGGAGATGATGGACGATCCCGAGCTTGGCCCCCACATCCTCGAGCCGCTCAAGTCCCAGGGCATCACCCAGATGGGCGACTTCTCGCTGATCGTGCGGGCCAAGTTCATGGCCAAGCCGGGCGAGCAGTTCGTCATCCGGCGCGAGGCCTACCGGCGCATCAAGGAGGCGTTCGACGCCAACGGCATCAAGTTCGCGTACCCGACCGTGACCATCAGCCAGGCGAGCCCGGGCGCCGCCCTGTCGCCCGAAGCCGTCAAGGAGATCGCGGCCGCGGCGGGCGTCACGGGTGCCAAGCCGTCCGCGCCCGGCGCGGCCGACGACCGCTGACGCAGCCGGATCACGGGACCTTGGCCGACAGCCCTCCAGCGCGCCTGCACGAGCCCCTCAAGGGCATCCTGTGCGCCAACGCGGCGATGGCGATCTTCTCGACCCAGGAGGTCGTGTTCAAGTGGCTGTCGGCGGACTACAGCATCCTTCAGCTCGTCTTCATGCGCACCTGGTTCGCGTTGATCCCGGTGCTGTTCTTCGTCTGGCGCGCGGGCGGGCCACGCATCCTGCTGAGCCGCCAGTACCCCTGGCTCCTGCTGCGCGGCGTCATCGGGTTCGGGGCGTTCTACACGTACTTCACGGCGATCGCGCGCATGCCGCTGGCCGACGTCTCGGCGATCGCGTTCGCCGCGCCGCTCATCGTCACGGCGCTTTCCGTGCCCGTGCTGCGCGAACCGG
>JBBDQV010000085.1:0-1868 GCA_040905845.1 Alphaproteobacteria bacterium
ACCAGATGGAACCCGATGGTTCCATCTGGTCGGATGTTGCTCTAGGTCGCTCGCGCGGTGCTAAGGTCGGCGCGCCATGACCCAGCGCATCGACACGGCCGCCGTCGCGCCGCGCGGCGAGGCCGCCATGGAGGCGCTCGAGGCCTACGTCGAGGGCTGCGGGCTCGATCACGCGCTGCTCGAGCTGGTCAAGATGCGCGTCTCCCAGATCAACGGCTGCGCCTACTGCCTGGCGATGCACGGCCGGCTCGCGCGCCGTCACGGAGTCCCGGAGGCGAAGCTCGACACCCTCGCCGCGTGGCGCGAATCGCCCGCCTTCGACGAGCGCGAGAAGGCCGCGCTCGCCTGGTCCGAGGCGGTGACGGACATCGCCATGGGCGTGCCCGACGAGGTCTACACGCTTGTTCGCCGCGCGTTCGCGGAGAAGGAGATCGTCGACCTGACCTGGGCGGTCATCGCGATCAACGGCTGGAACCGGACCATGGTCGCCTTTCGCGTGCCGCCCGAGGTCGGCTGAGCCGCGCTCACAGGCCGCGCGGCAGCAGGCGGGCGAGCGCCGCGAACGCGAACATCGCGAGCCCCGTCACGGCGTACACGATCCACAGGTCGAACACGCTGAGCAGCCCGGCGAAGACGCCCATGGCGACAAGCCCCGCGATGTCGCCGAAGGTCGAATAGACCATGGTCATCTCGGGCCGCTCGCGCTTGCGCGCGGCGCGGAAGAACGCGACGTTGGCGACCGAATCGCACGCCGTGATCGCGACCGCGCCGAGCACGAGAACGGCCGCGCCGAGCATCCACGCGTCGTAGAGCGGCAGCACCAGGAGGGTGCAGGCGCCGACGGCGACAAACCCCCACGTCACCACCGCGCGCACGCCGATGCGGCGCGCGAGCCAGCCGAAGCCGAACGCGAACACCATCGATGCCATGCCGCCCGAGACGACGTAGGCCGCCGTCTCGTTGGTCGTGCCGGCGACCACCAGATAGACCGGGGTGTAGACCAGGAACAGGTCCCACCAGAACTCGCGCCCGAAGCCGATCAGCCAGGCGAGCACGAGCCGCGGCTGCTGGGCAAACCGCCGGACGAAACGAATCGGGTTGGGCGGCGGCGCCTTCATGGCGGCGACCGCCGGGTCGTCGATCAATCTCAGGTACCAGAAGAACGCCAGCTCGAGCGCGGCGAACAGGCTGGCGGTGGCGAAGGCCGCCCACGGGTCGACGCGCTCGAACAGCAGGACGCCGATGGTCGGGCCGCCCGACCAGGCGAGCGCCGAGAGCCCGAACTTGAGCGGCTCGATCCGCACCAGGTCCTGCTTGCGGACGTAGTCCATGATGTAGAGGTTGAGGTTGATGTTGACGCAGCCGCCGCCGAACGAGCGGAGCACCGAGCCGAGCACCAGGCCCCAGATCGACAGGGTTCCGATCAGGATCGGCGCCGCCATGACGAACAGCGCGCCGGCCGACAGCACGCTGCGGCGCCGGAACCGGCGGATCAGGAACGGGATCAGGAAGCGCGCCGCGAAGGCACCCCACGCCGTGACGAAGAACAGCACCGAGACGTCGCGCGCGTTGCCGAGGATGCGCAGCGCCTCGAGCGGGATGATCGTCATCGTCGTCGCCTGGGCGAAGCTGTGCAGCGTGTAGAGGACGGCGAACGACGCCGCGCCCGGGCTCAGGGCGGAACGGCGTTTCGCTTCGCTCGCGTCGGTCATGGGGCGCGAGTCTAGAGCGCGTTTCGGTGGCGTGGAACCGCCCCCACCCCGCGACGCGGGGGGCATCCCGTGTCGCGCCTCCCCCACGAGGTGGGAGGGTACGCGGGCATCGGCGACGGACCCCCCCCTCCCCCTTGATGGGCGTGACGGCGGATG
>JBBDQV010000085.1:1878-7406 GCA_040905845.1 Alphaproteobacteria bacterium
CCCCCCCCCCGGGTCGGGGTGGGGGTGGAGCCGCTGATTCTACCTCGGCGGAACTTGCTCTAAGCGTCCAAGCGGCCGTCGCCCGGGATCCGCGCCCATGACCGGGCGCTATGGAAACGAAGCCCGACCGGCATTTCCCTTGCCGGGCCGGCGCCGTCATCCTGCGCGTATCGGCCCGGCCATCCGGGGCCTCGGCCACAGCAACGAAGGATCGCATTCATGACCTCCAAGACCTCCCTCGCCAAGAGCCTCGCGCTGGCCGGCGTCATCGCCGCCAGCCTGGCTTCGCTCCCGGCCTTCGCCGGCGAATGCCCGGCCGATCAGGCGGGCGTGAACGCGCTCGATGGGCGCGCGACCGAGCCCTCGGGCGTCACCGCCACGGTGCTCGGCATGATCGACGTCGCCAAGGAGCCCGCGGCCATCGAGGGCCGCCAGTTCCGCATGCGCGAGCTCGTGATCGCGCCGGGCGGCATCGTCCCCTTCCACAGCCACGCGGACCGGCCCGCCTTGATCTACGTGGTCAAGGGCGAGGTGACCGAATATTCGAGCGACTGCCTCGTTCCGATCGTGCACAAGGCCGGCGAGGTCTCGCGGGAGACGGCCGTCGTCTCCCACTGGTGGAAGAACGCTGGTTCGGAGCCTGTGGTGCTGATCTCGGCGGACCTGCTCCACGACGAGTCGGACGCCAACACGATGTAACGGGCGCGCTTCGGCGCGTTCGACCCAGGAGCGTGACGCCTTCTCCCCCCGGGCGTCACGCTCCTTCCCCTCCTACGGCATAGGCATGGACATGACCACGAGCAGCGCCGCGGCCACCTTGGCCGACCCTTCATCGTCGATCGCATCGGCGATGCGCGGCCTCGTCATCGGATCGGTCGGATTCCTGACGCTCGTCGACCTGTTCGCCGCGCAGGCGATTCTGCCCTCGCTGATCGAGGCCTACCACGTCAGCCGCGCGACCATCGGCTTCGCGGTCAACGCGAGCACCATGGGCATGGCGGCGGCCGGGCTGCTGGTGGCGCTGATCAGCCGCCGGATCAATCGCAAGAACGGCATCTGGATCAGTCTGGCGCTGTTGGCGATCCCGACCACGCTGCTCGCCTCGGCGCCCGACCTCGCGACCTTCACCGCGCTGCGCATCGCGCAGGGCGTGTTCATGGCATCGGCCTTCACGCTGACCATGACCTACCTGGCCGAGCAGTGCAGCGCCAAGGACGCGGCGGCCGCGCTGGCCGCCTACATCACCGGCGGGGTCGCCAGCAACCTGATCGGCCGCCTGGTCTCCGCCTCGATCGCCGACATGTTCGGGCTGGCCACGAACTTCTACGCGTTCGCGGCGCTCAATCTCGCCGGCGCCGCGCTGGTCCTCATCGGGCTGGGGCGGGCGACGCCCATGACGGCGATGGAGCCCGCGCGCTCCGCGCTGGCGGCCTGGCTCATCCATCTGCGCAATGGCGCGCTGCGCTCGACCTTCGCCATCGGGTTCCTGATCCTGTTCGCCTTCATCGGCACGTTCACGTACGTCAACTTCGTCTTGACCGCGCCGCCCATCGGCCTCGGCCAGATGGAGCTCGGCTTCGTTTACTTCGTGTTCCTGCCGTCGATCCTCACCACGCCGCTGGCCGGGCGCGCGGCGCTCCGCTTCGGGACGCGGCCCACGTTCTGGAGCGCGATCGCCGTCGCCGCGGCCGGGCTGCCGCTCGTTCTCGTGCCGCATCTGATCGCGGTGCTCGCAGGGATGACCCTGATCGGCGTCGGCACCTTCTTCGCCCAGGCGGCGGCGACCGGCTTCATCGGCCGCGCCGCGACCAGCGACCGCGCGGCGGCGAGCGGGCTCTACCTCGCGAGCTACTACTGCGGCGGCCTGGTCGGGGCGTTCGTGCTCGGCCAGTTGTTCGACGGCTTCGGCTGGGCCGCGTGCGTCGCCGGGATCGGCGTCGCCCTGGGGCTGGCCGCGCTGCTCGCCCGTCCGCTCGCCATGGCAACGACCCGATGACCGCGCCGGACGAACGCTATCGGCGCGGCCTCGCCGTCCTCGAGAAGCTCGACCCCGAGCACGGCGAGCGCCTGGTCGCCGGCCTCGCCGCGACGGCCCCCGACTTCGCCGGTCACGTCGTCGCCTTCGCCTTCGGCGACATTTGCGGCCGTCCGGGGCTCGACCTCAGGACCCGCGAGCTCGCCACGGTCGCGGCGCTGACCGCGCTCGGCACCGCCCCGGCGCAGCTCGAGGTTCACGTGCGCGGCGCGCTCAACGTCGGCGCGACGCGCGAGGAGATCGTCGAGGTGATCACCCAGATGGCCGTCTACGCCGGCTTTCCCGCCGCGCTCAACGGCCTCGCGGTGGCGCGCCGCGTGTTCGAGGCTCGACCTCATGGATCGCGCTCCACCTGAAGCAGATACCGATCACGTCGACACGCGACGTCCGTCATCTTCGTTCCGGCCGTAAGGCTGGAAGGTTGCGCCGGGCGCGCAAGTGCTCCGGTATCACTAGACTCGGGAGCGGGCCCGGCGCACAACGCGTAGTGCCATGTGGATCACGGCATCGGGCATCGTCGACGTGGCGCCGCGGGCCAGGGACCCTGATCCTCGTCCTTCGCTCGTCTACGTCACGACGAGCGGCCTCGGCGACCTGATCGTGGCGCTGCCCCTGCTCGTTCGCCTGCGCGAGCACTACAGAGCGGTTCCGATCATCCAGCGCCGGCATGCCGAGTTCGCTCGGCTGCTGCAGCGCGACGGGCTTCTCGAAGACCCGCTCCCCATGGTCTCGGGATTGCGCCTGAGGTCCGACCCGGCGGGCACCGTTGACGTGATCCGGCACGTCAATCGGATCCGGCCGGAGGTTACGCTGATCTATGGCAAGCCGGTGCTGGTCCTCGCGGCTATCGTCGGCTTGCTACGCTCCGAGTCCGTCATCCATGCGTCACCGGCACGCGGCCCAGCCCGACTCGCGACTCGCTTTGATTGGCGCCTGGGACGTTTTTCGCATGTGGCTTCATCAGGTAATCGCGCATGCGATCAATCACGCTTTGCGGGGGAGTTGGGACACGGCGAACATCACGGCCGATGGAACCTGAGCCGCCAATCGAGGGATCGCTTGTTCGGTTCGGTGGCGTCCCGGCTCCCTGGCGAGGGATACGTCGTCGTCGCTCCTTGGGCGGGGGACCCGCGTCGATCCGCGCCACTCCACATCTTCAAGTCGTGCATCGAGGTCATCGTCGGGGACGCCGGATTGCCCGTGGTCATCACGGGGACGGCGGAGCACAAGCCACAGGTCGCGGAATTGATCGACGGGGTTCCGGGTTCGTTGGCACGGGATCTCGTCGGGGAGACCGACATTCCCGAATTGCTCGGCATCCTACATGGTGCGAAGTTCCTGTTGGCGAACGACAGCGGGAGCATGCACATGGCGACGCTGGTCGACCTGCCTAGCGTGATCGTCTTCGGCCCCACAACGCCGGACATGATTCTTCCCACGGATCGCCGCGCGACGATCACGTCGATCCAATTGGATGCGAAATTCAGGAGAGCGAAACCGCACCGGGTCGATCGCATCGATCGGGCACCCAGGCGCGGGGACGGCATCCACCCCCATGTGCGAGAGGTCTTGCTGAACGCATGCCGTTAGGTGTTGCCGACGGCCGAGCGCTCCGCGTGGGAATCGTCGGATGCGGGCGCATGGGCCATGTCCACGCCCGCATTCTGAAGAGCCTGCCGGGCGTCGCCGTTTGTGGCGTCGCCGATGCCGACATCGAGAAAGCGGCGCACCTTGCGGAAACCGTGCCCGTGGCCCGAGCCTTCGGCGGCGCGGCCGAGCTCATTGACGAGGTATCGCCCGACATCGTTCACGTGCTGACGCCACCGCCAACCCATGCGCAGCTTTGCTGCGCCGCCCTCGAGGCCGGCTGCCACGTCTTCGTCGAGAAGCCCATGGCCATGACGGAGGCCGAGGCCCGAGGGATGATTGCCGCCGCGCGGCACCACGACCGGCTGCTGACCGTCGATCACAACAATCGATTCGACCCGACCGTGCTGAGAGCGCACGCCATGGTCCTCTCGGGGGCAATCGGCGAATTGGCCGGTGTCGACATTTTCCACAACTCGCTGCCCGCCGAAGCCCCATGGGTCGCCAAGCTACCGTCGGGAGACTGGTTCAACGACATCGACCACCTCTTCTACCTGGCGGAGTTTTTCCTGGGCCCCGTGGCCAGAGTTCGCCCGGTGAGCACGCGCTCATCGGATGGTCGCGTCGTCGAACTCCACGTCGCCGCCGAGAACGAGCGGGGCTGGAGCAGCCTGACGTATTCGACGTTGACCGCCCCGTTTCAGATCCGACTCAGGCTCTACGGCCGTCGACGCACCCTCGAAGTCGACCTCATGCCTGGGCTACTCCTCGTGCGCCGCGAGGTCGGTACGCACCGCTGGCTGAAAAAGGGCGTCATGATCCTGGACACGGCGACGCAACTGTTCTTGCAGGCAGGCCTCAACTCGGTCCGAGTCTTGACGGCCCAGGAGAAGGGCTGGGGCGGCCTGAGAAATCTCCTGAACGCGTTCTACGCTGCAATACGAAACCACAGCCGTTCACCGGTCGATCTGGAGACCTGTTTGCGCATCGTCAACCTGAAGCAGGACATCATCCTTCAACTGCACGGATGAAGCCGCGGCGACCCGCGAACTCGACACGATCGCGGCGCGCATCTCGGCTTAGGCGGCGCGGCGCTCGGGGAACAGGGCGAGCAGGCCTTCGTGCGAGGCCGGGCAGACGCCGCGTTCGGTGATGAGACTGGTCACCAGGCGCGCCGGGGTCACGTCGAATGCGGGGTTGGCCGCCGCCGAGCCCGGAGGCGCGATGCGGACGGCCTCGTGCCGTCCGTCCGGGGCGAGTCCCGCGACGTGCGTCACCTCGTCCGTCGCGCGCTCCTCGATCGGGATCGCGGCGCCGTCGTCGAGCGTCCAGTCGATCGTCGAGGACGGCAGCGCGACGTGGAACGGCACGCCGGTGTCGTGGGCAGCGAGCGCCTTGAGGTAGGTGCCGATCTTATTGGCGACGTCGCCGTTCGCGGCCGTGCGATCGGTGCCGACCAGGCATAGATCGACGAGCCCGCGCTGCATCAAGTGTCCGCCCGCGTTGTCGACGACGACGGTGTGCGGCACGCCGTGCCGGCCGAGCTCCCAGGCGGTGAGCGCGGCGCCCTGGTTGCGCGGCCGGGTCTCGTCGACCCAGACGTGCACGGCAATGCCGGCGTCGTGGGCCATATACACGGGCGCGAGCGCGGTGCCCCAGTCGACGCAGGCGAGCCAGCCGGCGTTGCAGTGGGTCAGCACGTTGATCGGCCCCGACTTGCCGCGCCCCTCGTGCGCCGTGTGGATCAGCGCCAGCCCGTGGCGGCCGATCGCCTGGTTCGTCGCGACGTCGTCCTCGCAGATCGCGTCGGCCCGCGCATAGGCGGCGTCGGCCCGTTCGGCCAAGGGGCGTGGGGCGGCGGCCGCGCGGACCGCGTCGAGCGCCCAGCGCAGATTGACCGCGGTCG
>JBBDQV010000086.1:0-7379 GCA_040905845.1 Alphaproteobacteria bacterium
CGCTACGCGCTCGTCACCATGTGCATCGGCGTCGGCCAGGGCATCGCGGTCGTGCTCGAACGCGTGTCGTGAGCATCCATGATCCCGCTGGAACGGCATACGGATCGCGGCCTTGTCGGCCGGCCCGGCTCGCGCGCGCGGCTGACCACGCCGGCGCTGGTGCTCGACCTCGACGCGCTCGAGCGCAACGTCGCGGCGATGGCCGCGTACTGCGCCGCCAAGCGCGTCGGGCTCAGACCCCACGCGAAAACCCACAAGTCGACCGAGATCGCGCGCCGCCAGGTGGTGGCGGGAGCGCTCGGCATCGCGTGCGCGACGTTGGGCGAGGCCGGCGCGATGGTCGAGGTCGAAATCGCCGGCGTGCTCGTCACCTCGCCCATGCCGGGGGCGCGCAAGATCGCGCGCCTGATCGAGCTCGCCGCGCGCGGCCGGGATTTCATGGTCGTCGCGGACGATCCCGACAACGTCGCCGAGCTGGGCGCCGCCGCGCGGAACTCGGGTATCGTCCTGGGCGTCGTCGTCGATGTCGAGGTCGGCAGCGGCCGCACGGGGACGATCTCGGTCGATGCCGCGTGCGCGCTCGCCGGACGCATCGCCAACACCGAGGGGCTCCGGTTCGCCGGGCTCCAGGCGTACAACGGCTCGGTCCAGTCGACCCGATCCTTCGCGCGGCGCGCGGCCGAGCTCAGGGACCTCAACGACACGCTGCGGGCGACGCGCGACCGGCTGGCGGCCGTGGGCCTGCCGCCGCCCCTTATCTGCGGCGGCGGCACCGGGAGCCACGCCATCGACATGGCCGACGGGGTGTTCACCGAGATCCAGGCCGGTTCCTACGTCGTGCTCGACGACATCTATCGCAAGGTGGCGCTGCGCAAGGGCAAGGAGTCGCATCCCTTCGAGGTCGCCCTGACCGTGCGCACGACCGTCATCAGCGCGACGCATCCGGGGTTCGTGACGACCGATGCCGGGCTCAAGGCGTTCGCCACCGACAGCGGGCCGCCAGTGCCGTTGTTCGGCGCGCCCGAGGGCGCCTCGTACCGCTTCATGGGCGATGAGCACGGCCGCATCAGCTTCGCGGGCGCCGAGGATGCGCTCCCGCTCGGTGCCGGCGTCGAATGCGTGACGCCGCATTGCGACCCGACCATCAACCTCTACGACGCCTACCACGTCGTGCGCGGCGACACGTTGGTCGATCTGTGGCCCATCACCCGTGGCCGATGGTAGCATGATTTTTCAAGGCATTTCGGGTCGCTAAAGCATCCCTTTGGCATGATGCTTGCGATGATCGCAGGGGCGCGGTAAGCGGGGCGCGCCCGCTCCGCGTCCCCTGCTGATGGCGCCAGACGTGACATGACCGTCCGCAACCTCGAGTTCCTGTTCAAGCCGACATCCGTCGCGGTCATCGGCGCGTCGCGGCAGCCCGGCAGCGTCGGCAACGTGGTCGTGCGCAACCTGCTGGCCGCGGGCTTCGGCGGGCCGATCATGCCGGTCAACCCGAAGCACGAGTCGGTGGCGGGCATCCTGGCCTACCCGTCGGTCGGCGTATTGCCCCGGGTGCCCGACCTCGCCGTCATCTGCACGCCAGCCGCGACCGTTCCGGGCCTGATCGCCGAGGTCGGCGACCGGGGAACCAAGGCCACGGTCGTGCTCAGCGCCGGCCTGGCGGCGACCATGGAGGGCGGCGGCAGCTACCGTCAGGCGGCGCTCGACGCGGCCAAGCCGCACCTTCTGCGCATCCTGGGGCCAAATTGCATCGGCATCGCCGTGCCCTCGATCGGGCTCGACGCGACCTTCGCCCACGTCGCGCCGCTGCCCGGACGACTCGCCTTCGTCTCGCAATCGGGTGCGCTCTGCACCGCCGTGCTCGACTGGGCGCGCGCCAAGGGCATCGGGTTCTCGCACGTCGTCTCGCTCGGCGATTCGGCCGACGTCGATTTCGGCGACGTGCTCGACTACCTCGCCGGCGAGCCCGACGTGGACGCGATCCTGCTCTACATCGAGTCCATCGCGGCCGCGCGCAAGTTCATGTCGGCGGCGCGGGCGGCGGCGCGCAACAAGCCGGTCGTCGCGGTCAAGGCGGGCCGCGCGCCGGAGGCGGCCCAGGCGGCCTTCTCGCACACCGGCACGCTGGCCGGATCCGACGCCATCGTCGATGCGGCGCTGCGCCGGGCCGGCATCCTGAGGGTCCACGAGCTCGGCGAGCTGTTCGGCGCCGTGGAGACCCTGGCCAACGCGCGCATGCCGAAGGGCGATCGAATGGCGATCATCACCAACGGCGGCGGGCCGGGCGTCATGGCCACCGATACGCTGATAGCGGCCGGCGGCCACCTCGCCACGCTCTCCGATGGCGTGCGGAAGCGACTCGACGCGATGCTGCCCGCGGGCTGGTCGGGTTCCAATCCCATCGACATCTTCGGCGACGCGCCGCCCGAGCGCTACCGGGCCGCGCTCGAAGCCGTGTTTTCCTCGCCCGACGTCGACGCCGTGCTGGTGATCAACGCGCCGACGGCGATCGCCTCCGGGCTGGCGTGCGCGAAAACGGTGGCGTACGTCGCCGCCGCGAGCAAGCGCTGCGTGCTGACCGCCTGGATCGGGAGCGAGACGGCGGCCGAGGCGCGGCGGGTGTTCGCCGAGGCGCATATTCCGACCTACGAGACGCCCGAGCGCGCGGTCCACGCCTTTCGGCACGTCCGCGCCTATCAGACGACCAGGGCGATGCTCATGGAGACGCCGCCGGCGCTGACGCCTTCGGAGCGCCCGGCCGCCGCCCGCGCCATCGTCGAGCGAGCGCTCGCGGAGGGGCGCACGAGCCTGAGCGAGCGACAGGCGAAGACCCTGCTCGCCTCCTATCGCATCCCCGTCGTGCCGACCCACGTGGCCCAGGACCCCACGGATGCCGCCAAGCAGGCCCAGAGTGTCGGCGGGTCGGTCGCGCTCAAGATCGCCTCGCCCGACATCAGCCACAAGAGCGACGTCGGCGGTGTCGTTCTCGACCTCGCCTCGCCCCAGGCGGTCAAGGACGCAGCGATCGCCATGCTCGATCGGGTCAAGCGCATGGCGCCCACGGCGCGCCTCGAGGGCTTCACGATCCAGCCCATGGCCCGGCGCGCCCACGCCTTCGAGTTGATCGTCGGGCTCGCGGCCGATCCGGTGTTCGGCCCCGCCGTCCTGTTCGGCCACGGCGGGACGGCGGTGGAGATCGTCGCCGATCGCGCCGTCGGTCTGCCGCCGCTCAACCTCAACCTCGCGCGCGAGATGATCGGCCGCACGCGCATCGCTCGACAGCTCGGCGGCTATCGCGACCGGCCCGCCGTTGATCTCGACGCCGTCGCGACAACGCTCGTGCGCCTCGCCGACATGGCGATCGACCTGCCCGAGATCGCCGAGCTCGACGTCAATCCGCTGCTCGCAGACGAGACCGGCGTGCTGGTTCTCGATGCCCGGGTCCGCCTCGACAAGAACCACACGCGGCCCGCCATTCGGCCTTATCCGCGCGATCTCCAGGAGGAGGCGACGGTCAAGGACCGCCGCGTCGTGCTGCGGCCGATCCGGCCCGAGGACGAGCCGGCGCACCGCCGCTTCTTCGAGACGCTGTCGCCCGAGGACATCCGGTTCCGGTTCTTCGGCCTGGTGCGCGAGATGCCGCACTCCCAGCTCGCCCGCTTCACGCAGATCGACTACGACCGCGAAATGGCCTTCATCGCCAGCGCCGAGGAGCCGGGGCGCGAGCCCGAGACGCTCGGCGTCGCGCGCGCCGTGTGCGACCCCGATAACGTTCGCGCCGAGTTCGCGATCATCGTCCGCGCTGACGTCAAGGGTGCCGGGCTCGGGCGCATGCTGCTCGAGAAGCTGCTGCGCTACCTGCGGGCGCGCGGCGTCGCCGAGGTCGTCGGCCAGACGCTGCCCGACAATCAGGCGATGCTGGCGCTGGCGACCGAGCTCGGGTTCGCCGCGAACAGGCTGCCGGGGTGCGAGACCGTCGAGCTGGTTCTCGACCTGCGCGATCAGGATTGATCAGCCGAGCGCGCACTTGAGCGCCTCGAAGGCGAGCGTCACGCAGTCGCGCCGGCTCGGGTGGGCGCGCACCGGCGCGAAGACGTTCCAGGGCGCCGCCGCCGGGGCCGCCTCCGGCGTCACCGCTTTTTGTGCCTCCCCCGCGAGGCTCGCCGCCTCCGCCGGAGTCTTGCCGAGCGCCGCTTCCGCGAGGTACGCGGTCGCGGCCTGGCACAGCGCGCAGCCCCGCGCGCGGTAGCCGAGCGCGGCGATGCGCCCATCGTTCAGGGCCACGTCGATGGTCACCCGGTCGCCGCACAGCGGGTTGTCGGCCGTGGCCGAGCGGTCGGGCGCCGCGAGACGGCGGTCCTCGGCGCCGCGCCTGGCCGCCTCGACGATCGCCGCTTGGTAGATGTCCTCGTTCACCGAAATCGCCCGAGCGCGTCGTCGAGCCCGGCGAAGAACGCGGCGATGTCGGCTTCGTCGTTGTAGACGGCGAGGCTCGCGCGCGTCGTGCCGGCCAGGTCGAAGCGGTCCATCAGCGGCTGCGCGCAGTGGTGGCCGCCGCGCAGGGCGACGCCGTGGCCGTCCATGATCTGACAGAGGTCGTGCGGATGGATGCCTTGGATGTCGAAGGAGACGACCGGAAAGCGTGCCTGCAGACCCTTGGGCCCGATGATCCGGACTCGCGGGTTCGTGCCGAGGCCGTCGAGCAGCCGCCCGGTGAGGCGAGCGAGGTGGGCCTGGACGGCTTCGGCCGGCAAGGCACGCACCCAGCGGGCGGCTGCGGCGAGGCCGACGGCCTGGGCGATCGGCGGCGTGCCGGCCTCGAACCGGCGCGGCGGCTCGGCGTAGGTCGTCGCCTCCAGGCTGACCGAGCGGATCATCTCGCCGCCGCCCATGAACGGGGCCATGGACTCGAGCACCTCTTGGCGCGCCCACAGCACGCCGACGCCGTTGGGCGCGAACATCTTGTGGCCCGAGAACGCGTAGAAGTCGACGCCGAGCGCCGCCACGTCCAGCGCGCCGTGCGGCACCGCCTGGGCCCCGTCGAGCAGGACGCGCGCGCCGACCGCGCGGGCACGCTCGACGAGACGCGCGACATCGGTCGCGGCGCCGGTCACGTTGGAGACGTGGGTCACGGCGATCAGCCGCGTGCGCCGGGTCACGACCCGGTCGAGCGCGTCGAGATCGAGACGGCCTTCCTCGGTGACGGGCAGGGCCTTCAGCACCAGCCCCCGGCGGTCCCGCAGCATCTGCCAGGGCACCAGGTTGCTGTGATGCTCGAGCCCCGAGATCACCACCTCGTCGCCCGGCGCGAGGCCGTTGCCGAAGCCGTGAGCCGCCAGGTTGATCGAGGCCGTGGTCCCGCCGGTGAACACGACCTCGTCGGGGTCGCCGGCACCGAGATAGCCGGCGATCTCGGCGCGCGCGGCCTCGTAGGCCGCGGTCGCGGCCTCGGCCAGCCGATGGACCCCGCGCAGGACGTTGGCCCGGCTGGCGGTCTCGTGCTCGATGACGGCGTCGAGCACGGACCGCGGCATCTGAGCGGTCGCGGCGTTGTCGAGGTAGTGGAGCGTCGGATGGCGGTCGAAGATCGGGAACTGGCGGCGGATCGCCGCCGCGTCGAAGCGCGTCACGACGCCGCCCGCCTGGCGTCCAGCGCCTCTGGCGTATCGATGTCGGTCAGCACCGCGGCGTCGTCCATCGCGACCTCGGCGACCTGGTCCTCATGCTCGCCGATCAGGTGACGAGCGCCGACATCGCCCGCGATTCGCCTGATATCCGAGAAGAACATGCGGCCCCAAAGCACTGGGTTTCCCCGCTTTCCCCGGTGCGTCGGAACGATGATCCCACGTCCGTCGACGGGGTCGAACTCGGCCACCAGGCGGTCGATCTGGCCGGCCGTCACGTCGGGCATGTCGCCCAGGCAGACGACCGCGCCGTCATGGTCGGCCGGTACCGCGTCGATGCCGCGCGCGAGCGACGTCGACAGGCCATCGGCGTAATCGGGATTGGCGACGAACGTGACGCGCCGCCCGCGCAGCGCCTGACGCACGCGCCCTTGCTCGTGGCCGGTCACGACGATGACGGGCGAAGCCTTGGTGGCGAGCACGCTGTCGACCACCCGCGCGACCATGGCCTTGCCGTCGATCTCGGTCAGCAGCTTGTTGACCGGCCCCATGCGCCGGGATTGCCCGGCGGCCAGCACGATCGCGGCGATGCGCGGCGCCCGCGCCAGGGGCGCCGGCGGCGAGGCCTCGGCGCGGGCGAGGCCGCGCTGCGCCACCTCCATCAGGAGGCCGCCCGCGCCGAGCCGCATGATGTCTTCACGTGTCTCATCGATATCGGCGATGATCCGTTGGAGAATCCAGTCGAATCCATTGATCCTGGGAGACCGGGCGCAGCCTGGCAGCCCGAGCACGGGAAGCGCGCCGTGGCGGCCGAGCAGCAGCAGATTGCCGGGATCGACGGGCATGCCCAAGTGGATTACGGCGCCGCCGACCGCCTCGACCGCCGCCGGGATCACGTCGCGGCGGTCCGTGATCGCTGACGCGCCGTAGATCAGCACCAGCGCGGCGCCGCGTCGTTCGAGGTCGCGGATGGCGGCCGCGATCGCCTCGGTCGTGTGATCGCAGCGGATCTCGTCCGCCAGCCGGCAGCCGAGCGCCGCAAGGCGCGCCTCGACGACCGATCGCGTGGCGTCGAGCACCTTGGCCTTGGTGCCGGGCAGGCGCGTCAGCACCAAGCCCACGTCGCGCGGCCGGAACGGCGCGACGCGGACGACCCGAGCGCCCTGCGCGACATCGATGCAGCGGTCGAGAACGTCGCGTTTGACCGCGAAGGGGATGATCTTGACTGTCACGACCATCTGCTTCGGCTCGACCACGTCGTAGGCGCGAACGGTCGCGACCGTGACCGCCTCGTCCACCAGGTTGAGCCGGTCGAGCCGCGCGACGTCGATCGCGGCGAGCCCGCGCGCGCTCGCGAACAGGTTGCAGCGGCCCGTGGCCGCGCGGCCCAGTTGGAGCCCCCGCCCGGCGCTCGCCTCGGCGACGGCGCGCGCGGCCTCGTCCTCGTGCACATCGCCGGCCTCGATCCTGGCCGCGACGACGGACTCGTGACCCGCGGCCGCGATGGCGGCGAGGTCGTGCGTGGTCAGCACATGGCCCTTCTTGAGGACGTGGCCCTCGACCTTGACCGCGTGGGCGACGATGGCGCCTTCGGCCTCGGCGAAGGGCAGGGGGCCGAACTTCATGCCGCCTCGTGCGCGCCCTTGGCGGTGCGCCGCGCCTGGACGATCTGGGCGATGATCGAAAGCGCGATCTCGGCCGGCGCAAGCGCGCCGATGTCGAGCCCGACGGGCCCGTGAATGCGCCCCCGCG
>JBBDQV010000087.1:0-7372 GCA_040905845.1 Alphaproteobacteria bacterium
GCGCCCCCCCCGTCCTGCACCACGTCGTTGAGGGTGATGTAGATGGCGTGCTCGCTCTCGGGCCAGCGCACCTTGTAGGTGGTGCCGGGCAGCACATCGGGCCGCGACAGCGGCTGGGTCATGTAGACCACGCCGCCGGCCTCGAACGCGTCGCGCGGGCGTGCCGGGGTCGTCCCGGCGCCGAGCGGCAGCTCGGGCTCGCGCGGCTCCGCCTTGGGCGCCTCGAGCACCGCGCCGGTGATCTCGTTCGGCCGGTACGTCGTGCAGCCCTTGCAGCCGGTGTCCCACGCCAGCCGGTAGACGTCCTTGAAGTCCTCGAAGGCTATGCCCTCGGGGCAGTTGATCGTCTTCGAGATCGAGGAATCGACGTGGCGTTGCACCGCGGCCTGGACGCGCACGTGATCGGCGGGCGCCAAAGATTGGGCGTCGACGAAGTAGTCGGGCAGCGGCGCCTGCTCGCCGAACAGCCGGCGGAACAGCCGGAACGCGTAGTCGCTGACCTGCTCGGTGCGCCGGGTCCCGTCGGGCATCAGGATGTTGCGGTCGTAGGTGAACGCGAACACCGGCTCGAGCCCCGAGGAGATGTTGTCGGCGAGCATCGAGATCGTGCCGGTCGGCGCGATCGAGGTCAAAAGCCCGTTACGGATGCCGTGGCGTCCGATCGCCTCGCGCACGTCGGCGTCGAGCCCGGCGACGGTCTCGCCGGCGAGGAAAGCCTCGCGGTCGTAGAGCGGAAAACTTCCGCGTTCGCGCGCGAGCTCGGCCGAGGCGAGGTAGGCCGCGCGCTCCAAGGCCTTCATCCAGTCCTCGATCAATCCGAGCGCGCGCTCGGAGCCGTAGCGCGCGCGGCTGAGGATCAGCGCGTCGCCGAGCCCGGTGACGCCGAGCCCGATGCGCCGCTTGGCGCGCGCCTCGGCGGCCTGGGCGGGGAGCGGGAAGTTGGACACGTCGATGACGTTGTCCATCATGCGCACCGCGACCCCGACCAGGCTTTCGAGCTGGGCGAGGTCAAGCCGCGCGTCGTCGCGGAACGGGTTGTCGACCAGGCTGGCGAGGTTGATCGAGCCCAGCAGGCACGCGCCATAGGGTGGCAGCGGCTGCTCGCCGCAGTTGTGGACGATCAACCCGTTGGCGTCGAACGCGTTGATCCCGGGAACGCGGACGTCGAACACGTCAGTTTCGCCATCGGGCTCGATCGACTCGACCGTGGCGAGGAAGCGGGTGCGGTTCGGCATGCGCCGATAGGCCGCGACGATCGTATCGAGCCGGCGCCGCTTGGCGAGATCGGCGAACCCAATCAGGTCGCGAAACCGGCCGAGGCCGTCGTTCGCGACGACCAGCTCGTGCTGAGTCTTGTGGGGATAGAGCCGCGTCCCGCCTGCGCCGTCGGGCATCATCCGCGTTCCGGCCGGGCGCCGGTCGCGGTAGATCACAGCCACGATCCCGAGACGGAGCAGCATGCGCTGGACCGCCTCGAGCCGGGGCAGGTCGCTCTGGGCGAGGCGGACGCTCGCGCCCTTGGCCTGGCTGCCCACAACCGTCCCGTCGGCGTCGAACAGGCCGCGCAGGAAGCCACGCTGGCAATCGCTCGACGTGTGCTCGAGCACGGGCGTGATCGCCTTCGCGCCCGGCGCCATGCCGACGTCGAGGGCGAGCCGGCGGAGCGCGGCGAAAGCGAGGCGATGCTCGCCGCGCCCCGGCACCTCGACCCAGCCCGTGAAGTCGGCGCGGTGGGGCAGGGACAAGGCGGCCTCCAACGCCGCCGCCATGACGCCGTCGACGCCGTCGGCCGTCTCGTCGCCGTTCGCCGTTCGCCGCCGGCGCCACACGCTGAGCACCGCCTTGTCCCGCTTGAACGTGCCGTCGCCGACGAGCAGGCCGAGCAGATAGCCCTCCGCCCGGTTGTAGGCGCCGCTCCACCCGGTCGCGTCGCGATGGTCATTGAGGACGACTCGATCCCCCGGTCTCAGTTCGCCGGCCTTGGTCCATGCGCTCTCGACGCGGAAACGCGAGGCCATGGTGACCTGGCGCACCGGATGGTCGGCGGTCAGGCGAAGCGAATAGCCCTCCTCCGTCGCGAGCCGCAGGACGGGCTTGCGCCCCGTCGGGAAGAAGCCATCGGGACCGGCGTCGTGCGCCGCGCCGTCGACGAGCGCGCGGAACGGCCGGCCGATCAGCGCGCGCACCTGGCGCGGCCCCTCTGTCGTCCCCACCCACGTCTCGGCGGTGACGCACGGGTTGGTGGCGCTGATCGTTTCGCAATAGTGCAGATTGTTTCGCCGATTGACGCGGTCGATGAAGATCACGCCCGGCTCGGCGTAAGTGTAGGTCGCGCGCATGATGCGGTCCCACAGGTCGCGCGCACGCACGCTGCGGTAGACCGTGCCGCCGAAGCCGAGCTCCCAGCTGCGGTCGTCCTTGACCGCGGCCATGAACGCGTCGGTGACGAGCACCGAGAGGTTGAACATGCGCAACCTGCCGGGCTCGCGCTTGGCGTCGATAAAGCCCTCGATGTCCGGGTGGTCGCAGCGCATCGTCGCCATCATGGCGCCGCGTCGGTGCCCGGCGCTCATGATCGTGCGGCACATGGCGTCCCACACGTCCATGAAGCTCAGGGGGCCCGAGGCGTCGGCGCCGACCCCCTTGACCGGCGCGCCCTTGGGCCGGAGCGAGGAGAAGTCGTAGCCGATGCCGCCGCCCTGCTGCATGGTCAGCGCGGCTTCCTTGAGGTGGTCGAAGATCCCGGCCATGTCGTCCGGGATCGTGCCCATGACGAAGCAGTTGAACAGCGTGACCTTGCGCATCGTGCCGGCGCCCGCGAGGATGCGCCCCGCCGGCAGGAAGCGGAAGTCACGCAGCGCCTCGAAGAAGGTCCGCTCCCAGCGCGCGGGGTCCTGCTCAGGCGCGGCGAGGGCACGCGCGACGCGGCGCCAACTGTCCTCGATGGTGCGGTCGAGGGGCGTGCCGTCCGCGCCTTTGAGGCGGTACTTCATGTCCCAAATCTGCAGCGAGATCGGCGAGATGGTCGTGGTCATGAGGATCGTCCGTTCACATTCTGTTCTAGTATCCGCTCCGTCGCCTCCGCCGTCAACCGATCCAGCGCCACTTCGATCGTCTCGGTCAGCCGGGCCATGAACGCGGTGCGATCGAGCCCGGGCGGAATCGGCGGCAAGACCTCGACCAAGACGGTGCCCGGGCGCTTGAGGAAGGCGCGCCGCGACCAATAAAGTCCCGAGTTGAGCGCGATGGGCACGACCGGCACGCCGAGCCGGCCGTACAGCGCGGCGATCCCGGGACGGAAGCGCCGGCGCACGCCGGGCGCGATGCGCGTGCCTTGGGGGAAAATGACGATCGTCTGGCCGCGCCGAAGCGCGCGCTCCGCCGCCGCGACCATGACGCGCAACGTGCCCGCGCCGCCGCCCCGGTTGATCGGGATCGAGCCCGCGCGCCACGCGTACCAGCCGGTGGGCAGGCGCAGCAGCTCGCGCTTCAAGATGAAGGCCGGGGCGTCGAGGAAGCGCGCGAACATCACCGTTTCCCACGCCGATTGGTGGTTCGAGGCGACCATGCCGCCCCCGCGCGGCAGGTTCTCGCGCCCGCGCACCTCGTAGCGAAGCCCGACGACGCCCGCGAGCAGCGCCTCGATTCCGGCGGCCCAGACGCGCATGCCGGCGGCCGTCCAGCGGCGCGGACCCGCCAGCAGCGGCGCCCAGGCCACCATCACCGCGACGGTCCAGGCAAGCGCCAGGACGTTGAAGGCGAGCGAGCGCAGAACGGTCACCCGAGGTATCCCAGGGCCAGCGCGGCGAGGTACTTGGTGTATTCGCTGGCGAGCAGCGCGGCGGTTCCCGGGCGATACCACCAGCCGTCGAGCGGCACGCGCTCGGCGATCACGGGGTGCGGCACGACGCTGACCTCGGGCATGGCGCGGCGGAACTCGAGCAGGCTGCGCGGCATGTGGTAGTTGGCGGTCACCAGGCGCACGGTCGCGAACCCGTGCCGGCGCACCCACAGCGCCGATTCCCGCGCGTTGCCTCGGGTATCGGCGGCGTCGTGGCCGAGCTCGACGCAGCATGTGAGCGCGTCGGGCGTCTCGCGATCGACGCGCAGGATCTCGGCGACGTCGAGGCCTCGATAGACGCCGGACACGAACAGCTTGGACCCGGGATTGCGGGCCAGCAAACTGAGGCCTTCGTCGAGCCGCCCGACACCACCGGTCAACACGACGATGGCCTCGACCGGCGCCTCGACCGGCGCCGGCTCGCGCGGCACTTGGTCGACGAACCAGACGAGCCCGGCCGCCCAGGCCAAGGCGGCCCCCGCCGCCGGCACGAGCGACCGGCGCAGGCCGCGCAGGACCCGCGCTCGACGCCGGCGGCGGCCGATCATGTTCGCTCCGGGGTCGCGGCCGCGGCCTCAGGGCAGCCGGGCGAGCGACCGGGCCACCGTCAGCCGCGCCACGAGCATGGCGAGCAGGGCGCCGGCGAAGGGCAGGCCGGCGAGGATCGCCCAGCCGAGCGGGTCGAGCACGAGGCGCGGCAGGAGCGGCGCCTCGAGCCGACCCGCGACGCGGCCGACGAGCACGAAGGCGCCGATCGCCAGCCCCAGTCCCGCCACGCCGCCGGCGAACCCGAGCAGCAGCGCCTGGCGCTGGAACTGCCGGGCGATGAAGCCGTCCTCGGCGCCGATCAAGTGCAGCAGGAGGATCGCGTCGCGGTGGACCGCGAGCCCGGTGGTCGAGGTGAACACCACCGTGGCGACACCGGCGAGCGCGATCAGCGCGATGATGGCGTAGCCGACGAGCTGGACGGTGCGCGCGGTCTCGGCCAAGGGCGCGATCCACGCGCCGGCGTCCTCGATGCGCGCCTCGGGCGCGACCCCGGCCAGCGCGGCGCGCACGGCGCCGGCGGAAAGCGCCGCGCCCGGCGCGAGCCTGACGTCGATCAGGATCGGCAGCGGCAGGGCATCGACCGCGCCGCCGAGCCAGGGGCTCAGCAGCGCCTCCGCGTGGGCCGCATCCAGCGCCTCGGCCGCCTGCACGCCCGGCAACACGGCGAGCAGCCCGACGGTGCGCTGGATCATGCCGTCCGTGTCGCGCGCGGACGCCGGAAGCTCGACGGTCAAGACGCCCGTCTGGCTCGCCTCCCAGCGCGCTATGGCACCGCCCAGCGCGAGCGCCAGGGCGAGCGCGAGGGCCGCCAGGAAGACCATCAACCCGATGATCCACGGCAGGAACCGGTCGGTGGCGTCGCCACCGAGCGGCAGGGACCACGGCGCCGCCATCAGCCGAGCGGCACGGCGCGGCGCGCGTCGACCGTGAGCTGACCCTCGGCGATGCGCAGCGTCGAGAATGGAAAGCGGACGGCGAGCGTCTCGTTGTGGGTCGCCATGACGACGGTCGTTCCGATCTTGTTGAGCTCGGCGAACAGCTGGGTCAGCCTGAGCCCCGTGTCGGGGTCGAGGTTGCCCGTGGGCTCGTCGGCCAGCAGCAGGCTGGGGCGCGCGACGATCGCGCGCGCGATGGCGACGCGCTGCTTCTCCCCGTCCGACAGCACGCTCGGGCGGGACTCGACGTGATGGCCGAGCCCGACCCAGTGGATCAGCTCGCCGACGTGCTCGCGCACGAGCGTGTCCTTGAGTCCGGCGATCCTGAGCGGCAGCGCGACGTTGTCGGACACCGTGAGGTGCTCGAGCAGCCGGAAATCCTGGAACACGATGCCGATGCGTCGGCGCAGCGACGGCAGCTCGCGGCGCGGCGTCGTCGTGGTGTCGCGGCCGAACAGGCCGATCGTGCCGCGGGTGGGGCGAAGCGCCAGGTACATGAGCCGCAACAGCGACGACTTGCCCGCGCCGCTCGGCCCCACGAGGAAATGGAACGAGCCCGGCTGAAGGTGAAAGCTGATGTCGCGCAGAACCTGTGGACCGTTGCCGTAACGCAGGCTGACGCCCTGAAAGCGTATCACCGACCCATCCCCGACGCCGGCGCGTGGCGCCCGCCCTCGCCGGCACCATGACACAGCGCTCCGATACGGTCCAGATTCCTGGCTCGTGCGGGCGCCGAGCCTTGCCAGGGCGGGGGCACGCGCCTATACAACCCCGCGGATGCACCGTAGCGTGTTCGGATGCGCCTCGCGCCGCGAACCCAGGCGTTGCCCACGCGATGATCCTCACCTGCCCGGCCTGCCAGACACGGTACCTCGTCGATCCGGCCGCGCTGGGCGCTCGGGGTCGCACGGTGCGTTGCGCGCGCTGCGGCGACACCTGGCTGCAGGAACCGCCGGCCGACCAGCCCAAGACCATCGACGCGCCGCCGCCGCCACCGCCGCCACCGGCCACGGCGTCTGGACTGCGTCCCTTGCCGCGGCGCGCGAACCTGCCGGCCTTGCCGCGCGAGCGGCGCGGCCGGCCGTTGCTGAACATCGCCCTGATCCTGTTCATCGCTCTGGGGCTCGCGGCGGTCGCGGTGCAGGCCCGCACCAGCATCGTCGCGCTGGTGCCCGGGGCGGACCGGGTCTTCGCCGCCATCGAGGCCAGCGGCGCCCTCGGCGCCCTCGGACTCGACGAACCGGGCGGGCTCGAAGGCCTGCGCATCGTCGACGCGAAGATCGAGCGAGTCGAGGAAAGCGGCGGTACCGTCATCGTGGTCAGCGGCGCGATCGTCAACGAGACCCGGCGCGCCATGGCGGTGCCGCGCCTGCGCGGGGTGTTCCGCGACGCCGCGAAGAACGAGATCGCGTCCTGGGTCTTCGTGCCGGCGGGCGATCGGCTGCTGCCCAACCAATCCGTGCCGTTCCTCGACCGCTACGCCGACCCGCCCGAGGGCGCGGTCGACCTCGCGGTCGTGTTCGACGGCGGATCGTGAGGCCGGCACGTGGCCCGCGTCCTGGTCGCCGACGACGAGCCCGCCGAGCGCGACGTGCTGGCCCGCGGGCTGATCGCTCGGGGCCACCAGGTCGCCACCGCCGCCGACGGCGCCGAGGCGCTGGTCGCGCTCGCCGCGGCGCGCTACGACCTCCTGATCGCCGACATCGTCATGCCGGTCATGGACGGCATCGCGCTCGCGCTCATGGCGACGAGCAGCCATCCCGACCTCAAGATCGTCCTGGTCACGGGTTACGCCGCCGAGCTCGCGCGCGCGCGCAACCTCGAGGCGCTGGCCCAACGCGTCGTCAGCAAGCCCTACGCGATCGCCGACATAGCGCGCCTCGCCGACGAGCTCGTCGGCCCGCCGGGCGCGGCGTAGGGCACGTTTCGATGAGATGGAACCGGTGTCGCGCACTCCGCCGTCCGTGCTTCGAGACGGGTCCTTCGACAGGCTCAGGACCCTCCTCAGCACGAACGGTACTTCCTCGGCCGTTTGCCCTGAGGAAGC
>JBBDQV010000088.1:0-34918 GCA_040905845.1 Alphaproteobacteria bacterium
CGAGTTCGGCGATCTCGCGCGCGAGGGAGGCGCGCCGCTCCTCCCGCGCCAAGCGCTCGGCCGCGAGCGCGCTGGCATCGGCCTCGTCCCGCGCCACCCGCGCCGAAGCATCGTCCTTCGCCGCGGCGGCTCCGCGTTCATGATCCCCGGCGCCGGCCTGTTCCGCCTCGATCGCGCCGGTCTCGGCGTCGAGCCGATCGAGCGACGTCTGGGCGTCGACGTCGAGCGAGCGCTCACGCTCCAGGTCCGTCTCGGTCTGCGCCAGCCTGGATGCCAGGTCCCGGCCGAGATCCCGCACCCGCGAGTCCTCGGCGTCGAGCGCGACGCGGGCGACCTCGAGGCGATGCAGCTCGGCGCCCGCCACCGCCTCCGCCTCGCGCGCCGGGCCGAGCGCTTCCGCCGCCTCGTCGCGCGCGCGGGTCGCGCGGGCGACCTCGAGCGTGAGCGTGGCGACCGCCTCGGTCGCGGCGGCGAGTCTGCGCTCGGCTTCGATCACCGCGCTCTCGGCGGCGCGCCAGCGCGTCTCGAGCAGCCGCGCCTCGGTCTCGCGGACGCGCTCGCTCAGCCGGCGGTAGCGCGAGGCCTGCCGGGCCTGGCGCTTGAGTCCGTCGAGCTGGCTCTGCATCTGGCCCATCACGTCGGCGACGCGAGCGAGGTTGGTCTCGGCCGCGCGCAGGCGCAGCTCGGCCTCGTGCCGGCGCGACTGCAGGCCGGCGATGCCGGCCGCTTCCTCGAGCAGGTGACGGCGCTGGATCGGCTTGGAATTGATCAGCTCGCCGATCCGGCCCTGGCCGACCAGCGCGGCGCTCTTGGCCCCGCTCGCGGCGTCGGCGAACAGAAGCTGCACGTCGCGCGCGCGAACCTCGCGGCCGCCGATCCGGTAGCTTGATCCGCCCTGACGTTCGATGTGCCGCGCGACCTCGATCTCGGCCTCGCCGTTGAACGGCGCCGGCGCGTCGAACGCCGCGTTGTCGAGTACGAGCGAGACCTCGGCGACGTTGCGCGCCGGGCGCGAGGCCGTGCCGTTGAAGATCACGTCGTCCATCTCGCCGCCGCGCATGCGCCGGGGCGAATTCTCACCCATCACCCAGCGCAGCGCCTCGACCAGGTTCGACTTGCCGCAGCCGTTCGGGCCGACGATGCCGGTCAGTCCGGGGGCGAACGCAAGCTCGCACGCCTCGACGAACGACTTGAAACCGGCGAGGCGGAGGCGGGAGACGTGCACGCGCCCGCGCCGATCAGGACGGCGGAAGCAACGCGTCGATCGCCTTCGACATGGCCTCGAAGGTGCGGTCGCCGTCATAGACCTCGCCGTTGATGACGAGGGTCGGGGTCGAGGACACGTCGAACTCCTGCTCGCCGCGCTGGCGCGAACCCAGGATCGAATCGATGAGGTCGCCGTCGTTCAGGCAACCCTGGATCGTCGCCGCGTCGAGCCCGCCGAGCCGGCCGATCTTGGTCAGCGCGGCCATCGGGTCCGGGTCGCGCGCCCAGGTCGACTGGGTCTGGAACAGCACGTCGAGGAAGCCGAAGTAGCGCTCGGGCCCCGCGCAATGGGCCAGCGCCGCGGCCCGCACCGCGACGCCGTCGAGCGGGAAGTCGCGGAACACGAAGCGGATCTTGCCTGGGTCGATATAGGTCTCACGCAGCTTGCCGAACGTCTCGTTATGGAACGCCGCACAATGCGGGCACGTCATCGAGGCGAACTCGATGACCGTGACCGGCGCGTCCTCGGGTCCCAGCGCATGCTCGCCGTAGGTGCCGGCGCGCGCCGCGCCGGCCCGGCTTAGGCCCACGGTGGCGGCGCCGAGCACGGTTGCGAAGCGACGGCGTGTGAGCATGGGAGCCATCCGTTACCGCAGTGTGATTATACGGGTGGTGGAATCGGCGCAAGAGCGTCCACGGCATGTTGATGTCACGACAACGCGGCAACTTCGTGGCGAGGACCCGGCGCGAGCCGTGCCGGTCACGGAGATTGGCTGCCGAGCACCATCTTGCCGAGTCGCGCGAGCGCCTCGCGCAACCGCTCGTCCTCGACCGCCGCGACGCGCCGACCGAGGCTCGCCTCTTCCGCGGGCGAGAGCGCGCGGGGCCGGGGCGTCGGGGCGGGGCGCCGAGTCGCGGGCGGCCCGTGGACGATGACGAGCCGGGTCGCGGCCCGGTAGCCGAAGAAGCCGGCGACCCGGTCGAGGATCTGCGGGGCGAGGTGCTGAAGCTCCGGCGCCGCCGCGCCCTGGGCCCGAACCCTGAGCGCGCCGTCGCGCCCGAGCCGTTCCGGGCAGCACATCGCGGCGAGCCGGTCGCCCACGATCGACGGCCACTCGGTCAGCACCGCCGCCTCGACGAAGCCGCGCGAGCGGAACGCCTTCTTGAGCTCGGGCGGCAGCAGGCCGCCGACCGCGCGCGCGCCGCGTCGATGCCGCGTCGTCGTCATGGCCGTAGCGTCGCCGCTCCGGCGCCGCTAAGCAAGACGGCGATGCCCGCTTCGGCTCACCCTTCGCCCCGCGCGCTGCTCGCCTGGTACGACCGGCACCGGCGGCGGCTGCCGTGGCGCGCCCTTCCCGGCGTGCGGCCCGATCCCTACCGCGTCTGGCTCGCCGAGGTCATGCTCCAGCAGACGACCGTCGCGGCGGTCATCCCTTACTACGAGCGGTTCCTCGCGCGCTGGCCGCATCTCGCCGACCTCGCCGCCGCCGACGAAGCCGAGGTGCTCGCGGCGTGGGCGGGGCTCGGCTACTACGCCCGGGCGCGCCGCCTGATAAAATGCGCGCGCGCCGTCGCCGAGCGCCACGGCGGCCGGTTCCCGAGCGAGGAGGCGGGCTTGCGCGCGCTGCCCGGCATCGGCGCCTACAGCGCCGCCGCAATCGCCGCGATTGCCTTCGACCGTCCGGCCGTGGTCGTCGACGGCAACGTCGAGCGGGTCATGGCCCGGCTGTTCGCGATTTCGGAGCCGCGGCCCAAGGCGCGACTGCGCGCGCTTGCGGGGTCTCTCGCACCGCGACGGCGTCCCGGCGATTACGCCCAGGCGGTCATGGACCTGGGCGCGACCGTGTGCACGCCGCGCGCGCCCCGCTGCGGTGACTGCCCGTGGGCGTCGCCGTGCCTGGCTCGGGCGTCCGGCGCGCCCGAGGATTTTCCCGTGCGCGGAGCGAAGGCGCCACGCCCCGTTCGCTATGGCGTGGCATTCGTGACGCGGCGCCGCGACCACGCGATCCTGCTGCGCCGGCGCCCGCCCGAGGGCTTGCTCGGCGGCATGACCGAGGTGCCCTCGACGCCGTGGCGCGGCCGGCTGTGGACATTGACCGAGGCCCGGCGTCACGCCCCGGCCCGCGCTCGCTGGCGCCGCGTCGGCCAGGTCGAGCACACCTTCACGCACTTCCATCTCGTGCTCGACGTCGTTTCGGCGGCGGTCGAATCGGTCGCTCCTGACGCCGGCTATTGGCGCGCCCGTTCCGCCCTGGGGCGCGAGGCCCTGCCCAGCGTCATGCGCAAGGTCTTGGCCTTGGACGACGGTGCCTAGAAGAACTCGGCGCCGATCGGGATGTAGCAGAGCGGGTCGACGAAGGCGGGCGGCGATGTGGACATGAACGTGTCCGCGTCGACGATGCGGAACCCGGCCTCCAGGAGCGACGCGAGTGCCGCGTGGGCGCCAGGCAGCGCGAGTTTGAGGACGCGGCGGTGGCGCGCGGCCCAGCGCACGGCGGCCATGGTGCAAGCGACGGCCACGTCCGGGTCTCGTGCGCCGAGCGGGCCGATGGTCGCGGCTTCGGCGGCTTGATCGCTGCGGGGGAGCTGCACGCAACCGTAGCCGACGGTCTCGGTTCCGCGCCGGAACCACAGCGGCACGCCGGCGCACGCCTCGCGCAGGTAGCGATGGTCCTCGGGTCTCGGCCGGCCGGCGCAGTCGCGGTCCCATGCCGTCCAGGCGGGATCGTCCCACGATGCCTCGGCGACAGCGACATCGGCGCCCGGCAGGCGCAGGCGGTCAGCCTCGACCGTGAGGTAATAGTACGGCCAGCGCGGCACCATGCCGTGGCGGGCGTAGAGCGCGACCGCGCGCGGATCGCTCGATGCGATGGTGAAGCGGCTCGGGGCCGCGCGCGCCAGGAGCGCCTCGAGCAGCGCCGCGCCGACCCCGCCCGACTGCGCGCGGCGGCGCACGAACAACTCGGCGAGATTGCTCACCTCGCCCCGGGTCAGCACGGCGCCGAAGCCGACCGCCTGGCGGTCGACCTCTGCGACGAACGCGCTGCCGGTCGCGATCTCATGGGCCAGATAGATGGGCTCGGGCAGCCCCGGCGGCGCGCCGCTCTCGCCGAACGCCGCATCGATCCAGATGTCGGCGAGAGTTGGAACGTCCTCCGGCGCGGTGGGGCGCAAACAAACTCTCAAGGGCGATCCATCAGCGCATCCTCGATGCCGGCGAGCGGCCCATGGCTGTCAGCCCGGCTTGGACATCGAAGCCAGGAACTCCCGCTGGCCGGCCGCGATCTGCTCCGGGCTCAGGTCCCTGGTGTGCGTGGCGATACCCCACGCGTGGCCGAACGGATCGACGATGCGCGCGTAGCGATCGCCCCAGAACATCTCCGCCGGCGCCATGACCACGGTCGCGCCGGCCTTGGCCGCGCGCGCGACGACCGCGTCGACATCGGCGCAGTAGTAATGGACCCCGGCCGGCGAGCCGCCGAGCTGGTCGGGCGACTTCGAGCCGAACTCGGGCATGGCGCTCGCCAGCATGACGATCGAGCCGCCGATGCGAACCTCGGCGTGGATCAGGCGCTTGCCGTCCGGTGCCGATAGACGCATCACTTCCTCGGCGCCGAAGGCCTTCTTGTAGAAGGCGATCGCGCCGTCCGCGTCGCTCACCACCAGTTCCGGCGTGATCGCGTCGAACCCGTCGGGGATGGGCTTGGTCATCGTGTCCTCCTCGATTTGGTTGGGGTCGTACGGGTAGGGGCGACTCGGCTGGGCGCCGCCTTGCCACGCCCCTTGCCGCGCTTGGCCGCGCGCGCGCGCCGCGCCGCGGCGAGCCCCAGCTCAGCCCACGGCATGAGTGCCTTGGCCGAGGCGAAGGCCTTCCTAGGCGGCTCCCAATAGCTCATGGTCACGGCCTGGCCGCCCTGGTCGTAGACGAACGCCGCGCCGCCCGCCTCGGCGAAGGTTCGCTTGGTCGCGTCGTCGACCTTGAAGAACAGCCGGTCCCAAGCGATCAGCGCGAACATCAGGTCGTCGAGGTAGACGCCGAAGCCGCCGAACATGCCGCGCGCCCGAACGGGGCCGAGCGGGGCGAGCCGGGCGACGACGCGCTCGACAAAGGGCGTGGTCTTGGCCATGACTTCTCCCTCCAGGGAGGGCGAGACTAGCCAAACGGGCGTCGCGCGTCGATCAACTTTTCATGAACATAGAGGGAATTTAAGGGGTACGACGCCACACCTGGCCAGACCACGCGGTCCATCTCTGGACCATTGCACCTGCGAACCTTGGACGAAATCCAACGTCCGAACCGATCGCGGCCACCCCTTTTCCGCGCCGTGCTCGGCCACTGCGGCGTGTGACGCGGGTCCGTGCCCACGCCGTCTCCTACCGCCGCGGCCGGCCCTCGGGCGGCGGCCAAGGAGGCGGCGCGGTCACGGTGCCCGGAGTCTTGCCCGCCATGCGGTGGGCGACGAAGGCTTCGAGCGTCGGCAGCCTCAGGTAGGGGTTGGTCGCGAGCTGCTCGTCGAGCCGGGCCACGGGCGTCGGCCCATAGTTGTGGCCGGGGTACATGACGGTCGAGCCGGGCAGCGCCTCGACGAGCCCGCGCAGCGTGCGGTGCATCGTCACCGGATCGCCGCCGACGAAGTCGCAGCGCCCGCAGCCGTTGACGAACATGGTGTCGCCGGTCACCAGATCGCCGTGCACGTGGTAGCAGGTCGAGCCCGGCGTATGTCCGGGCGTGTGCATCATCGTGATCTCGGTATGTTTGCCGATGCGTACCCGGTCGCCGGGGCTGTGTCGCACCAGGTTCTCGCACTTGAAGTTGGCGAAGTCGATCTCCGCCCCCAGCATGTGCACGCGCCCGTCCGTCGCGCCCAGCATCGCCTCGACCTCGTTGACGTGGTCGAAGTGGCTGTGGGTGCACAGCATGTCGGTGATCGTGACGTCGAGGCGCGCCGCCTCCTCGAGGATGATCTCGTGGTTCCACGCCGGATCGACCACGGCGCACGTGCGGCTCGCCTTGTCGCCGATCAGGTAGATGTAATTCTGCCAGGGACCGAACTCGAACTGATGGATGAAGAAGCCTTCCGCCACGGTGCCCTCAGAACGTCACGACGCTGCGGATCGATTTGCCTTCGTGCATCAGGTCGAACGCGTCGTTGATCTTATCGAGCGGCATGGTGTGGGTGATCAGGTCGTCGATGTTGAGCCGGCCCGCCATGTACCAGTCGACGATGCGCGGCACGTCGGTGCGGCCTTTGGCGCCGCCGAACGCGGTGCCGCGCCACACCCGCCCGGTGACGAGCTGGAACGGGCGTGTCGCGATCTCGGCCCCGGCCGGCGCCACGCCGATGATGGTCGCTTCGCCCCAGCCCTTGTGGCAGCACTCGAGCGCCTGGCGCATGGTCTGGACGTTGCCGATGCACTCGAACGAGTAGTCCGCGCCGCCCTTGGTCAGCTCGACCAGGTGCGCAACCAGGTCGGCCGTTACCGTCTTCGGGTTGACGAAGTGGGTCATGCCGAGTTTGCGCGCCAGCGCCTCGCGCGCGGGGTTGATGTCGACGCCGACGATCATGTCGGCGCCCACCATGCGCGCGCCCTGGATGACGTTGAGCCCGATGCCGCCCAGCCCGAACACCACGACGTTCGATCCGGGTCGCACCTTCGCGGTGTTGATCACGGCGCCCACGCCGGTTGTCACGCCGCAGCCGATGTAGCAGATCCGGTCGAATGGCGCGTCCGCGCGCACCTTGGCGAGCGCGATCTCGGGCACCACGGTGTACTGGGCGAAGGTCGAGGTGCCCATGTAATGGTGGATCGGCTCCTTGCCGATGCGGAACCGGCTGGTGCCGTCGGGCATCAGGCCGCGGCCTTGGGTCACGCGGATGGCCTGGCACAGGTTGGTGCGGCCCGAGGTGCAATAGTCGCAGGTGCGGCACTCCGGCACGTAGAGCGGG
Organism: Alphaproteobacteria bacterium; assembly: GCA_040905845.1. Taxonomy (GTDB): domain Bacteria; phylum Pseudomonadota; class Alphaproteobacteria; order SP197; family SP197; genus VGDP01. Next base: position 7,155 of record JBBDQV010000088.1, read on the forward strand.
ATGACGTGGTCGCCCTTGCCAAGGCTCGTCACCTCCTTGCCGAGCTCGACGACGACGCCGGCGCCCTCGTGCCCCAGGATGGCCGGAAACAGGCCCTCGGGGTCGGCGCCGGAGAGCGTGTAGGCGTCGGTATGGCAGACGCCGGTCGCCTTGATCTCGACCAGGACCTCGCCCGCCTTGGGGCCGTCGAGCTCGACCGTCTCGATGCTCAGCGGCTTGCCCGCCGCGTGCGCCACCGCCGCGCGAACCTTCATGGCGCCCCTCCTATCCCCGCGGTCATGATCGAACGCAATGCCGTTCTCGCGACGTGGCGCGGGTCAGCCCGCGCGGAACCAGCCCGTTGAACGGCAACGACCCTATGCCTTCAGAACGCCTTTGGCCTTCGCCGTGTGGGTCGCGATCGCATCCATCAAGGGCGGCGACAGGCAGTCGTACGGTTCGAGCTTCAGTTCCCTCAGGCGCGCCCTGACGGCGCCCATCCCATCGGGCTTCGCGCCCGACTCGATGATCGAGGAAACGAACGCCGCGAACTCCGGCGGCGCCCAGCCCCGGTCCTTGGAAAGCTCGGTATGTACGAAGTCGAAACCGTAGAGCGGGTGCCCCTTGTTCTCGATCCGGCCATACATGTGGACGCCGCAGTCCTTGCACGCGTGACGCTGGATCGCGGCCGAGGCGTCCACGACCTTGAGCTTGTCCGAGTTCTTCGTGATCGTCAGGTTGCTGCGCGGCACGACCGCGACCTGCGAGAAGAGCGCGCCTGAGGGCTTCCAGCACTTGGTGCAGCCGCACACATGGTTGTGCGCGCACTGGCCCTTGATGGCGACCTCGACCGCGTTCTGTTTGCAATGACAGGCGAGCTTCCCGCCCGCGAAATCCTTGACCGCGGGCTTGAGACCGCCATCGACCGAGGGGTGAATCGAGACTGCAGCCATCCTGTCCTCCCTTGGGATCGGTTTGGAGCGCCCAGATTTTTCTATTTGTAGATCAATCAGATAGGCGATCCGCGGGCGCCCGGATCATGATAGCCCCGCGCGGTCGCCTGTCAATGGCGGATGCCCGGGCGGCCAACCGGCGATCGGAACTCTGGAGCGGGTAGCGGGAATCGGACCCGCGCATTCAGCTTGGGAAGCTGACAGGCTACCATTACATCATACCCGCGGCCGTCGTTCCTTATACGAAGGCAGAGGGCGCGATTCAAGGCGACGCGCCGCGGGGCTGGCCCGAAACGACGACGGGGCCGCCAACCCTTCCAGGCGGCGGCCCCGTCAGAACGTCGGAGAGGCTACTTCCGTTTCGCCTTGGCCGAAACCTTGGCGCTCGCCGAGCGCTTCGGGGCGGCCTTCGCCTTCGCGGCGGGCTTCTTCGCGGCGGACTTGGCGGGCTTCGCCTTGGCCTTGGCCTTCTTTGCAGCAGCCATGTAATCACACTCCAGGTTGAGTGCCGACCCAGTTTGGCCGGCGCAACCTTGATATGATAATACGAGAAATTTGAAAAGCGATAATTTTTGATCGTTAATATCGAAATTGTTGATGTATCGAATTGATTCCATGGCCCCGCCCCAAGCGGGCCGATTCGCCCGGTTGGGCCACAGCGCCACCGGACGGAGGGGCGCTTCGGGCCGAGTCGGCGTGCTGTGGACTGCCATTTCGATTAACGTTTGGTTCAGAATTCTATATACTAACGATGGTCAACGCCGTGCTTCCAGAACCTTCGCAGCGTCGGCCAAAAGGGGTATTCTGCCCCCTGATGCCGTGAAATTCCGGGTGCCGGCTAAGTCTTGCCGTGACTCAAATCCGCCATGGACATCGAGCTCGCCCGCACGTTCCTCGAGGTCGTCGAGACCGGCAACTTCAAGAAGGCGGCCGATCGGCTGAACGTGACCCAGTCGACGGTCAGCATGCGGGTCAAGACCCTCGAGGACCTGCTCGGCCAGCGCCTGTTCCGGCGCAGCAAGGCGGGCGCGGACCTGACCCCCGCGGGCCACCACTTCAACCAGTACGCGTTGACCATCGTCAGGGCCTGGCAGCAGGCGCGCCAGGACATCGCGCTGCCCTCGGGCTACCGCGCGGCGCTCAACGTCGGCGCCCAGTTCGGCCTGTGGGACCGCCTGTTGGTGCGCTGGTTGCCATGGATGCGCACGGCGGTGCCGGACGTTGCGCTCAGGGCCGAGGTCGGCTTTCCCGAGACGCTGATGGAGCACGTGACGATCGGTCTGCTCGACATCGGCCTGGTCTACAACGCGCCCAGCCGGCCCCACGTGGTCGTCGAGCGGGTCCTCGTCGAATCGCTCGTCATGGTGGCGACCGAGGCCCGGCGCGGCGCGAACGCCGCCGACGACTATGTCCTGGTCGACTGGGGCCCGGATTTCAGGACAGAACACGGCCAGACGTTTCCTGACATGGAGACGCCGGCCGTCACGGTTAACCTCGGCGATCTCGGACTCAAGTACGTGCTCGACAACGGCGGCGCCGGATACTTTCCGCTCGACATGGTCCGGCCGCAGCTCGACTCGGGGCGGCTGCACCGGGTCGACGGATCGCCCGAGTTCTCGCGCACCGCCTATCTGGTTTATCCGGCGGCCGAGGAATACGTCGAGTGGTTCAAGACCGCGCTCCAGGGCTTGCGCCACATCGCCGCCGAGGAGGCACGCACGTAGGCCCGCACCCGGCGGGCATCGAAGCCATAGCGATAAAGTGTCTTGCGCGTGAAGCCGGCAGGGCGGGATGGTGTCACTCGCCGCGGCGGACGCGACCCCGAGGGCGGCGAATCGAGGTTCACCATGGCCGCCTTGGAGCCGGACATCTGCGTCATCGGGGCGGGCTCGGGCGGACTTAGCGTCGCCTACGGCGCGTCCCAGATGGGCGCGACAACGGTCCTGATCGAGCGTCACCGCATGGGCGGCGATTGCCTGAACACGGGCTGCGTGCCCTCGAAGGCGCTGCTCGCCGCCGCCAAGGCGGCCGAGGACATGCGCCACGCGTCGGCTTTCGGCGTCAACGGGCATGCGCCGGCCATCGACTTCGCGGCCGTCCACCGCCATGTTCACGGCGTCATCGCGGCCATCGAGCCGCACGATTCCGTGGCGCGCTACGAAGGGCTCGGCGTCCGGGTGATCCAGGCCGGCGCGCGCTTCGCCGACGCGCGCACCGTGATCGCCGGCGAGCACACGATCCGCGCCCGCCGCTTCGTCGTCGCGACCGGCAGCGCGCCGGCCGTGCCGCCGATCCCGGGGCTCGACGGCGTCCAGTACCTGACCAACGAGACCGTGTTCGGGCTGACCGAGGCCCCGGGCCACCTCGTCGTGCTCGGCGGCGGCCCTGTCGGCTGCGAACTGGCCCAGGCCCACCGCCGACTCGGCTGCCGGGTGTCCCTGATCGAGATGGCCAGCCTGTTGCCGCGCGACGATCCCGAGCTCGTCGCGGTGCTGCGCGACCGCCTCGTCGCCGAAGGCATCGACGTTCACGAGGGCGCGCGGGCCGAGGCCGTGGAGCGGGTCGCCAACGGCATCGCCGTGCGCGCGATCAAGGGCGGCACAACGATTCGCGTCGAAGGCACTCACCTTCTCGTGGCCACCGGGCGGCGGCCGGTGGTGGACGGCCTCGAGCTCGATGCCGCGGGCATCGCCCACGACGCGAAGGGGATCACGGTCGATGCCGGCCTGCGCACCTCGAATCGCCGCGTCTACGCGATCGGCGACGTCACAGGCGGGCTCCAGTTCACCCACGTGGCGTCGCACCACGCCTCGGTCGTGCTCAGGAGCGCGCTGTTCCGACTGCCGGCGCGGGCCGAGACCAGGGCGGTCCCCTGGGCCACGTTCACCGACCCCGAGCTCGCGGTCGTCGGCCAGTCCGAGGCCGCCGCGCGGCGCGCCGGTGCCGACGTTCAAATCGCCCGCTTCGACTTCGGCCACATCGACCGCGCGATCGCCGAGCGGCGCACCGAGGGCCTCGTCAAGGTCGTCGCCACCCGACGCGGCCGCGTGCTCGGCACCGGGATCGTCGGCCCGCACGCGGGCGAGCTGTTGCAGCCTTGGGTCATCGCGCTGAAGGCGGGCGTCTCCCTGTCCACGGTGGCGCGGACGATCGTGCCGTACCCGACCTTCGCCGAGGTCGGCAAGCGCGCGGCGAGCGCCTTCTTCGCGCCGCGCGTCTTCGGCCCGGGCACGCGCCGCCTGGTGCGCCTGCTCGCCCGGCTCGGCTGACACTCGATGCTTGGCGGGCCCCTGGCGCGCCGGGTCGCCCCCGTGGCCGTGCTGCTCGGCGGCCTCGCGTTGTTCTTCGCGCTCGGGCTCGACGACTACCTGAGCATCGAGGCGCTGCGCGCCCATCGCGTCGAGCTGGTCGGCTTCGTCGCGGCGCGCCCGGTCGCGGCCGCGCTCGCCTACGTCGCCATCTACGCCTTGGCCATCGCGTTTTCGGTGCCCGGCGGCACGATCATGACGATCTCGGGCGGCTTCCTGTTCGGAACCTGGCTCGCCACGGGCCTCACCGTCATCGGCGCCACGGCGGGGGCGTGCGCCGTGTTCACGATCGCCAAGACCTCGCTCGGCGATCCGCTGCGGGCCCGCGCCGGGCCCTGGCTCAAGCGCATGGAGCATGGCTTCGGCGCCAACGCGTTCAACTACCTCCTCGTGCTGCGCCTGGTTCCCTTGTTCCCGTTCTTCGTCGTCAACATCGTGCCGGCGTTCCTCGGCGTTCGGCTCGGCGTCTACCTGGCCGCGACCTTCCTCGGCATCATCCCCGCCACTTTCGTGTTCGCCTCGGTCGGAGCCGGCATCGGCAGCGTCCTCGAGTCCGGCGCGGCGATCACGCCTGCGAGCGCGCTCACCCCCGAGGTCATCGTCGCGTTGGTCGGTCTCTCCGTTCTCGCGCTCCTCCCCGTCGCCTATCGGGCGCTGCGCCGAAGGCGGGGTTGACGAAGGTCAAGGCATAACGTCGGCTCGAGGTATCGGGTGCGTCGGACTCAGCAGGGGAAGGACAACGCCATGGCCGACGCCGACAACACCCGGGTCCGGGTCTGGGACCCCGCGGTGCGCGTGTTCCACTGGGCCCTCGTGCTCGCCTACGCGGTCGCCTACCTCACCGAGGCCGACGTGATCGGGGTGCACCGCGTCGCCGGCTACGCGGTCGGCGTGATCGTCGCGCTGCGCATCGTCTGGGGCTTCGTCGGGCCGCGCCACGCCCGGTTCGCCGACTTCGTCTATCGGCCTCGAACCGTGCTCGGCTACCTGCGCGACCTCGTGACGTTTCGGTCCAAGCGCTATCTCGGCCACAGCCCGGGGGGCGGAGTCATGGTCGTCGCGCTGCTTGTCATGCTTGCGCTCGCCGTGGCGACGGGTATCGCGGCGGACCAGGGCGACGGCGCGATCGGCTCGCTCGGCGTCGTCCCATCGGCCGTCGCCGACGATGACGACGAGAGCGACAGCGAGGCGCGAGACGACTCGTGGTTCGGTGCGCTGCACGAGGCGCTCGCGAACCTGAGCCTGATCCTGGTGTTCATGCATGTCGGCGGGGTGGCTCTCGCGAGCCTCGTCCACCGCGAGAACCTGGTCCGCGCCATGGTCACGGGGCTCAAGCCCGCGCGTCCCGAGAAGTCGTCAACGCGAATGTGACTTTGCCGGCGCGCCGGAAGCGCGCTAAAGGGGGCTTCGATCCCGCCGGAGCGCCCATGAACGTCGTCGCGCCCATCGCCAAGCCGCTCGACCCGGCCAAGTTCCGCGATCCCCTGACCACGGCCAAGGGCGAGCGGCGCGCCGCCGTGACGCTCGGGACACTGGAGACGCTGTGGTTCAACACCGGGACGCTGTGCAACCTGACCTGCCGGAACTGCTACATCGAGTCGAGCCCGCGCAACGACGCGCTCGTCTACCTGACCATCGCCGAGGTCGACGGCTATCTCGACGAGGTCGCGGGCCTGGGCCTGCCCACGCACCGCATCGGCTTCACCGGCGGCGAGCCGTTCATGAACCGCGACATCGTCGCGATGCTCGACTCGGCGCTGCGGCGCGGCTTCGATGCGCTGGTGCTGACCAACGCCATGCGGCCGATGATGAAATTGTCCGCGCCGTTGCTGGGGCTCCGGGACCGCCACGGCGACCGCTTGGTCGTGCGTGTCTCGGTCGATCACCACACCAAGGAACTGCACGAGGCGGAGCGCGGGCCGCGCTCCTGGAAGCCGACGATCGACGGGCTGCGCTGGCTCGCGGCCAACGGGTTTCGCGTCGACGTCGCGGGGCGTACCTGCTGGGGCGAGCCCGAGCCCCGATTGCGCCAGGGTTACGCGCGTTTGTTCGCCGAGCAGGGCCTCGCGCTCGACGCCGAGGACCCGGCTCGCCTCGTCCTGTTTCCCGAGATGGACGCCCGCGTCGACGTGCCCGAGATCACCGAGGCGTGCTGGGGGCTGCTCGGCAAGTCGCCCGCCGACGTCATGTGCGCGAACTCGCGCATGGTCGTCCGGCGTAAGGGCGACGTTTACCCGGTCGTCGTGCCGTGCACGCTGCTGCCCTACGACCCCCGGTTCACGCTCGGCCGCTCGCTCGCCGAGGCCGCCGGACCGGTGCCGCTCAACCACCCGCACTGCGCCAAGTTCTGCGTGCTCGGCGGCGGCACGTGCAGCCGCGGCTGAGGTTCGGTCAGGCTCGGCACGCGTTGGCCTCGCCGCGCGCCGTCGCTTGCTGCATCGGCGGACACGGCGTGTCGCCGTAGGAGCAAAACACGCAGCAGTCCCCGGCCTTGGGCGTGAGCCGGGCGCCGCAGCCCTGGCAGTCGTAGAAGTACAAGCACGCGTCGGTCGGCATGGTTTCCGCTCGTCGATGCCCGCAGCGCGGGCAGGTGAGCGTCGAGACGAGCCGCGTCACGACGCGCCCGCCAGCGGCAGCAGGATCGGCTCCACGGCCTTTCCCCATGCGGCCGCCAAGGCGATGATCAGTGTCGCGGCGGTGAGCGCCATCGCCGAACGGCGCGATCGCGGCCGAGTCGCGCACGTCGATCCATCGGCGCAGACCCTGGCGCGCGGCCGCGCCCAAAGCCACCAACCCACGACGACGACCGCCGCCGCGCCGCCCAGCATCGGCACCCTGGCCTCGGCCAGCGCGCCGAGCGCCGAGGACACGCCCGATCCTACCCCGAGGGCGGCGAGCGCCACGGGCAGGACGCAGCATGAAGCGCCGGCGATCGCACCGAGTCCGCCGACCACGCCGCCCGCGGCGAGAAGCCCGGGCGACGTGCCGTCACCCGCGTTGGCGCGGGACGAACCCGCCGCCGGCGGAGCCACCGGTCTCGTAGCGTGACCCATCGCGATCCTCGCTTCGTTCATACGTGATCCTGCATCCCGTAGTGACTACGGGATCAAGGAATGTGATGATCACGTTCATGAGAGCACTATCGATCGGCGCGCTCGCCGAGGCCACCGGAGTCAACCTCGAGACGATCCGCTACTACGAGCGGATCGGCTTGATGCCCGAGCCGGATCGCACGCGGGCGGGGCATCGCCGCTACTCTCCGGCCCACGGACGTCGGCTGGCCTTCATCCGCCGCGCCCGCGAGCTCGGATTCGTGCTCGCGGACGTCCGCTCGCTGCTCGCGCTCGCGGAGCCGGGCCGGACGTCCTGTAGCGGGGTTCGGGCCCTCGCCTCGGCGCATCTCGGCGCCGTGCGCGCGCGCATCGCCGACCTCGACAGGCTCGCGGGCGTGCTCGCGGGCACGATCGCGCGCTGCGACGCGGGGCGCATCCACTGTCCCGTCCTCGACATGCTGGAACGGGAGCGCTGACCGGACCGAGCGGGGCGGCGTTGTGGACAAGTCATCGCGCTCTCGCGATACTCGGCGACGCGACAGGGCGACGGCATCCGTATGTACACCAAGACCACCCACGGCATCACGGTGACCGTGACACCGGGCTTTCTCGAGGACCAGTCCGAGCCGGCGGAGGGCCGCTACGTCTGGGCCTACCACGTGCGCATCGCCAACGAAGGCCGCCAGACGGTGCAGCTCCTGAGCCGGCACTGGCGCATCACCGATGCCAGCGGGCGTTGCCACGAAGTCCGCGGCCCGGGCGTCGTCGGCGAGCAACCGGTGCTCGGCCCCGGCCAGGCGTTCGAGTACACGAGCGGAACCCCGCTGGCCACGCCGTCGGGCTTCATGGCCGGCAGCTACGAGATGGAGAGCGAGCGGGGCGAGACCTTCCAGGTCGAGATTCCCGCGTTCTCGCTTGACAGCCCGCACCAGCGGGGAAAGATCAACTAGCATCCGGGTTCGGTCGAGGCCCGTCCGCGAGGGACGCGGCCGAGACAGTGAACGCGCGTGGAGGAATGATCGTGGCACGAAGGGACAGCGCCCAGCGGCCCGTCAAGACGCGGAGCGCCGCCGCCCAGAAGCGCCGGCCGACGCGGGCCGAGGCCGAGGCAGCCGTCAAGGTCTTGCTGCGCTGGGCCGGCGACGATCCCTCGCGGGAAGGGCTGCTCGAGACTCCTGGCCGCGTCGTGCGCGCCTACGAGGAATGGTTCGCCGGGTACAAGGAGGACGCGGCGAGCGTCCTCGGCAAGACCTTCGAGGAGACCAACGGCTACGACGAGATGGTGATCCTGCGCGACATCCGCATCGAGTCGCACTGCGAGCACCACGTGGCGCCGATCATCGGCAAGGTCCACATCGCGTACCTGCCGCGCTCCCGCGTCGTCGGCATCAGCAAGCTCGCCAGGCTCGTCGAGATCTACGCCAAGCGGCTGCAGATCCAGGAGAAGTTCACGAGCCAGATCGCCGATACCCTGAGCGAGGCGTTGGCTCCCAAGGGTGTCGCGGTGGTCGTCGAGGCGACGCACCACTGCCTGTCGACGCGCGGCGTGCACAAGCCCGGCGTGCTCATGGTGACGAGCCGCATGCTCGGCGCGTTCCGCACCCACGACGCGACGCGGCGCGAGTTCCTCAACATGATCGGCAACCCGACCACGCGCGAGCAGACGTGAGCGAGGTGGTGCCATGCGCCGGCGTCACAGCAGGCTGAGCTGCCGGGTCTCGAGGCTCGGCCGGCGGAACTTCGTCGTGTCGAGGCGCTGGGCGTCGCGGTCGAGGCCGAGGCGTGTGACGGCGAGCTTGAACCGCTGGGCGATAAGCACGGCAATTGGGCCCGTGCCGACCTGGCGGCGGCGGAACTCGGCGACGTAGTCCTTGCCGTCGTGGCAATCGCGGATCAAGGAGATGACCCGCTTGGCGCGGTCCGGCGCGTGCGCCTCGAGCCATTCGCGGAACAGGTCCTTGATCTCGAGCGGCAGGCGGATCAGCACGTAGCCGGCTGTGGTCGCCCCGGCCGCCTTGGCGGCCTCGAGCACCGCCTCCATCTCATGATCGTTGAGGCCCGGGATGACCGGCGCGACCATGACGCCCGTTGGAATCCCTGCCTCGGCGAGGCCGCGAATCGTCTCGAGCCGGCGCTCGGGTGTCGCCGCGCGCGGCTCCATGCGGCGCGCGAGGCCGCGATCGAGCGTGGTGACCGACAGGAACGCCTTGGCCAGCCGCAGGTGCGCCATCGGCGCCAGGATGTCGCGGTCGCGCAGGATCAAAGCCGACTTGGTGACGATGCCGACCGGATGCGCGCACGCGGCCAGCACCTCGAGCACGCTCCGCGTCACCTGCCAGGTGCGCTCGATCGGCTGATAGGGGTCGGTGTTGGTGCCGAGCGCCATGACCTTGCAGCAGTACGACGGCTTGGCCAGCTCGGCGCGCAGCAGCGCGGCCGCGTCGGGCTTGGCGAACAGGCGCGATTCGAAGTCCTGGCCCGGCGACAACCCGAGATACGCGTGGGTCGGCCGGGCGTAGCAGTAGACGCAGCCGTGCTCGCAGCCCCGGTACGGGTTGATCGACTGGTCGAACGGAATATCCGGCGACTGGTTGCGCGCGATGATGGTGCGCGTGGTGTCGACCTGGACGGTCGTGCGCAGCGGCGGCGGTTCTTCGTCCAGGCTGCCCCAGCCGTCATCGATCGCCTCGCGCGCGTAAGGCTCGAACCGGTTTGTCGCGTTGCTCAGCGTGCCGCGCCCCTTGCGCGGCAGCCTCCGCCCAGCCTCGTTCATTCGGCAACGATAACCGTGCGAAGTGAACATATCAAGAACGAAATTCCTGTTTCATAACAGCCGCGGCGCGCCCGACGTGGCTCGGCACGACCCGCCCTTTCGGCGTGCCGCCAAGACCTCTAAATTGATCGGAGGATCGGTCGGGTCGGGGGCCGTCGGCCATGCGCTGTCCTTTGTGCCAAACGGAGAATCGCGAGGGCGCCCGCTTCTGCGTGGCCTGCGGCGCGGGGATGGGCGCGACGTGCCCGGCGTGTGGCACGGCCGTCGCTGCCGGCGCGCGCTTCTGTGACGCCTGCGGTGCCGCGCTGCCGACGGTGCGCGCCGAGGCGCCCACCCCCGTCGCGGCGATGCGCGCGGGCGAGAATGTCGTCGATATCCGGAGCGCGATCGAAGGGGAGCGCAAGCAGGTCACCGTGCTGTTCGCCGACCTCGTCGGATCGACCAGGCTCACGGAGGCGATGGATCCCGAAGAATCGGCCGCGTTCCTGGAACCGTGCCTCGACGCCATGATCGCATGCATCCGCCGCTATCAGGGAACCGTCACGCGGGCCATGGGCGATGGCGTGGTCGCCCTGTTCGGCGCGCCCCTCGCCCACGAGGACCACGCCACGCGCGCGTGCTACGCCGCGCTCGACATCCAGCGGGCGATGGATCAGTTCGGCGACTCCGTCCGTCATCGTCATGGCGAAGCCCTGAAGGCGCGCATCGGGCTCAATTCCGGGGACGTCGTGGTCAAGGCGATCGGCGACGATCTCCATTTGGACTACGATGCGATCGGCATACCGGTGCACCTGGCCTCGCGCATGGAGCAGGCAGCGGTCCCGGGCACGATCCGGCTCACGGCACGGACGCTCGCCCTGACCAGGGATTCCGTCCTCGCGGAACCCTTGGGTCCGATCCCGGTCAAGGGGATCTCGGAGCCCGTGCAGGCGTATCGACTGATCGGCGTCAACCCCGGTTGGTCGCGCCTCTCCGCCGCCGGCGCCCGTGGGCTGTCGCGCTTGGTCGGGCGCGATGACGAAATGGCGACGCTCGACCGGGCGTTCGATCGCGTCGTCGGGGGAGCGGGTCAGATCGTCGCGGCCGTCGGCGAGCCCGGCGTCGGCAAGTCGCGACTGTTCCACGAGTTCGTCCGCTCGCCGCGATCCGAGCGAGCGTTCGTTCTCGAATGCGGCGCGGTGTCGTTCCGCACGTCGACGCCTTGGGCGCCCGTCGTCGATCTGGTCAGACGCTATTTCGCCATCGAGGATGACGACGACGTCCGACGCATCATCGACAAGGTCACGACCCGGGTCGTCACGCTCGAGGAATCCCTCGAGCCGTCGGTGCCCGCGCTCTGCTCGCTGCTCGGCGTGGTCACGGGCGATCCGGCGTGGGAGGCGCTCGAACCGGTGAAGCGCCGCTGGCGCGTGCAGCAGGCCGTCAAGGCGTTGCTGCTGCGCGAAGGCGTCGCGCGGCCCGTCGTGGTCGTGTTCGAGGATCTTCACTGGGCGGACGAAGCGTCGCTTCGACTGATCGAGGCGCTGGTCGAGAGTCTGGCGGCGAGCAGATTGCTGCTGCTCGTCAATTTCCGGCCCGAGTTCGAGCATGGTTGGGCCAATCGCAGCGCCTACACGCGGATTCGCATCGAACCCCTGGGGCGCGACGGGACCGAAACCCTGCTCGACTCATTGCTGGGCGGCGATCCTACGCTCGCCCGATTGAAACCCATGATCGCCGAGCAGGGGCAAGGCAACGCGCTGTTCCTCGAGGAAATCGTTCAGTCGCTGGTCGAAGCGGGCCGCCTGGAGGGCGAGCGCGGGGCCTATCGGCTGCGCGGGGAAGCGGATGCTCTCGACCTGCCGACGACGATCCATGCGTTGATCGCGGCGCGCATCGATCGCCTGGAACCGGGCGACAAGAAGCTCCTGTGCACGGCGGCCGTAATCGGGTTCGAGGTCGCGCATCCCCTGCTGCTGGAAGTGGCCGGTCAATCGGAGCAGGCGATCGAAGCCAGCCTCTCGCGCCTCAAGAGCACGGAGTTCCTGTGCGAGAAGCAGATTTTTCCCGAAACCGTCTTTGCGTTCAGGCACGCCCTGATCCACGACGTCACCGTTCGCGGCCTGCTCAAGGGCCAACGACGCAAGCTGCACGCCCGCGTCGGCGAGGCCATGGAGCGGCTCTATCCGTCACGGCACGTCGAGCTCGCCGAGTCGATGGCCAGCCACTTCGCCGAAGGCGAGGTCTGGCCGAAGGCGGTTCAGCACTTCCTGCGCGCGGTCGAAAAGTCCAAGGCGCAGTACGCCATCGCCCATGCGATCGAGTTGTGCGATCGGGCTCTGGAATGCGCTACTCGCATGGCCGGCCCGACGGAGTACGAGCGCCGGCTTCTCGTCCTGCTCGGCGAACTGTGGAGCCAGCGGGATGACGTGGCGAAGGCGAACGGAGCCTACGAGCGTGCCCTGCGCATCACCGACGACGCACGCGCGCGGCGCGAGATCGAGAACAAGGTCCACCGCCAGGCGTTCGCCACGCGCGAGAACGGCCGCGTCGCCTTCTACAAACACGGCCGCAAGGGCAGGACGATCGTGCTGTCGTCACCGATCAGCTATGGGATCGCCTTGTGGCAGCCGATCGTCGAGCGCCTTTGCCAGGAGTTCAGGATCATCACGATCGACTCCCGTGGGACGGGCGCTTCCGGTCCGCTCGCGCCCGACTGGACCCTCGCCGAGGACCTCGAGGATGTGCGCGCCGTCGTCGAGGCGCTCGGCGGCGATCCGGTGACGGTCATTGGGATTTCGCACACGGGGTCGATGGTCGTTCAATTCGCCGCCATGTATCCCCACCTGGTCGAAAAGGTCGTCGTCATCGCCGGCAGCTTTGGCAAGAGCGAAGCCCGAGGGGACACATCCGAGTATCTGAAGTGGTCCTTCGAGATGAACGCCTTCCTAGATCGCGGGGACTATGAGGGCGCCGTGCGCCAACTCATGTACGAGATCCTGCCCCAACCCGAGATGCAGGACCTTCGGGAAGAGTGGGTGCAGTGGACCGTCAAGGGCACGCCAATCGAGGTCTTTCGCACGCTGCTCGACCTGGAGGCCGAGATCTCATGCGAGCCCTACGCCAAGAATGTCCGCGCTCCGACCCTGGTCATCCATGGCACCGAGGATCTTTCGGTGCCGTACGCGCACGGCGTCTATCTGGCATCGATCGTCCCCGGCGCGACGCTCTATACGTTTCACGGTCATGGCCACGAGCCCCAGCACACGGCCCCCGCCGAGTTCTGCGACGTCCTGAGCGAGTTCGTTCGGACCGGAACCGCATCCACGCGGCCGTCGCCGGCGAGGGCAACGTCTTCGGCCGGCCCATAGGCGATGCCGAAACGCGTTGTCGCCGCGTCATGCCGACGCTGAGCGTCATCATCCCCGCGCTGAACGCCGCGGCGAGCCTGGAGGCGACGCTCGCCTCGCTCGCGCCGTGCCCGGCGGCCGAGATCGTCGTCGTCGATGGCGGCTCGACCGACGGCACGGCCGAACGCGCGCGGGCCGCCGGCGCCCGGGTCGTGGTGACGGTGCGCGGTCGTGGCCGGCAACTCGGCGCGGGCGCGAAGGCGACGACCGGCGACTGGCTGCTGTTCCTCCACGCCGACACGCGGCTTGCATCGGGCTGGCGGTCGGCGGTCGAACGTCACATGACCGCACCCGGCGCGGCCGAGCGCGCGGCGGTGTTCCGGCTCGGCTTCGACGCCGCCGGCTGGCGCGCACGCGCGCTGGCCCGACTGGTCGCCTGGCGGACGCGCGCGTTCGGGCTGCCCTACGGCGACCAGGGGCTCTTGATCGCGCGCGCGCTCTATCGGCGGATCGGCGGCTATCGGCCGCTGCCGATCATGGAGGACGTCGATCTCGTCAGCCGGCTCGGGCGGCGCCGGATCGTCATGCTCGACGCCACGGCGATCACCTCGGCCGCGCGCTACCGACGCGACGGCTGGCTGCTGCGCCCGCTGCGCAACCTCGCCTGTCTCGCGCTGTGGCGCCTCGGCGTGCCGCCGGCCGTCCTCGTCCGGCTCTACCGATGACTCCAGGAAATTGGGGTCAGAGTCGATTTACCCAGAGAAATTCGTCTCTGACCCCAAATTTGGCGAGGCCGCGTCGACACGTCGTCGTGTTCGCGCGCGCGCCCAGGCTCGGCCGGGTCAAGCAACGCCTCGCGCGCGACGTCGGCGCGGTCGAGGCCGTGCGATTTTACCGCGCCACCCTCGCGCGACTCCTGCGTGACCTGACGCGGGATCGGCGCTGGCGTGTCGTGCTCACCGTCGCGCCCGACCGGGCGGCAGTTTCGGGGCGCGGCTGGCCGCGCCCGCGGCCCACCATGATCGGCCAGGGGCCCGGCGATCTCGGCCGGCGCATGGCGCGCGCGCTCGGCCTCATGGCGCCGGGCCCGGCGGTGCTCGTCGGCAGCGACATCCCCGCGCTCGGCCGCGCCCACGTCTGGGCGGCGTTCGAGGCGCTCGGCCGCGCCGACGTGGTGTTCGGGCCGGCCGAGGACGGCGGCTACTGGCTGGTCGGGCGGCGTCACCCCCTGCGCCGGTTCGATCCGTTCGCGGCCGTGCGCTGGTCTACCCGGCACGCGCTCGCCGACACGCGCGCCAATCTCGATGCGACGACGCGCGTCGCCTTGCTCGCGCCGCTCCGCGACGTGGACGACGGCGCCGGTCTTCGCGCTTGGCGCCGGGCGGCGAAACGGGTCAAGCTCGGGCCATGAGGGACCCGCTCATCGACAGCCGCGCGGCGTGGATTGTCGCCTTCGCGCAGGTCGGGCTGATGACCGTGGCCATGGGCAGCGTCTATCTGCTCTGGGTCGGGCTCAAGCCGATCGCGACCGATTTCGGCTGGCCGCGCGAGGTGCCCTCGCTCGCCTATTCGCTCCAGATGATCGGGACCGGGCTCGGCGGCATCGTCATGGGCCGCTGGCTCGATCGCTCGGGCCTCGGCGCCCCGGCGCTCGCCGGCGTGCTCGCGATCGGCGCGGGCTCGCTCTTGACCGCCGGGATCGACGCGGCCTGGCAGCTCCACGCCATCAACGCGGTGCTCATCGGCTTCGTCGGCAACGGCGCGATATTCACCCCGCTGGTCACCAACACGACGCGCTGGTTCGAGCGCCGCCGCGGCCTCGCCGTGGCGATCGTCGCCTCGGGGCAGAGCCTGGCGGGGGCAATCTGGCCGCCGGTGTTCCGCTTCGCCATCGACGAGATCGGCTGGCGCGCGACTTACGCGTGGTACGGCGCGGGCAGCCTGGTCATCATGCTGCCGCTCCTCCTGCTCGTGCGCCGGCGCGCCCCGGCGCTCAGCGCGGCGCGGCTGATGGCCGCGCTCGATGCCGTCGCGCATCGCGCGGGCGCCGTGCGCCACGTACCCCACGCCATGCTGGCCTCGGGCATCTTCACGTGCTGCGTCGCCATGGCGGTGCCGCTGGTCCACATCGTCGCGCACGTCAGCGACCTCGGGCTCGGCGCGGCGCGCGGGGCCGAGCTGCTCGCCATCATCCTGGCGCTCAGCTTCATCAGCCGGATCGCGATCGGCGTGCTGGCCGACCGCTCCGGCGCGTTCGTCAGCCTGGTCGTCGCCTCGGCGCTCCAGGCGATCGGGCTCGCCGTGTTCATGGTTGCCGACGGCCAGGTGGGGTTGTTCGTGGCCGCGCTCTTCTTCGGGCTCGGTTTCGGCGGGCTGATCCCGTGCTACGCGGTCGGCGTGCGCGCGCTCTACCCGCCCCAGGACGCCGGCTGGCGCATCGGCATCGTGTTCTTCGCCGGCTCGATCGGCATGGCCGTGGGCGGCTGGATGGCCGGGGTGATCTACGACCGGCTCGGCTCCTACGGCCCGGCGTTCGCCGTCGCCGTCGGCTTCAATCTGGTCAACCTGGCGGTGCTGGCGGCGCTGTGGGCGATGGCGCGGCGCCTGGTGGCCGTGCCGGCCCGAGGCGCGGAGGGCGCGGCATGACGCGGCACGCCGACGTGATCGTGGTCGGCGGCGGCATCGCCGGCTCCGCCACGGCCTATTACCTCGCCAAGGCGGGCGCCAAGGTCGTCCTGCTCGAGAAAGGCACGATCGCCGGCGAGCAGTCGAGCCGCGCCTGGGGCTTCGTGCGCCAGCAGGGGCGCGATCCGCTCGAGCTGCCGCTCGCGCTCGACAGCGTGCGACTTTGTCGGGGGCTCGAGGCCGAGCTCGGCGCCGATCTCGAATGGCGCCAGGGCGGTGGCCTTGCGGTCGCGGCCAACGAGGCGGGCGTCGCGGCCTACGAGCGCTGGATCGACGTCGCCCGCCAGCATCAGATGCCGACCCGCATCCTGTCGAACAAGGAGATCCGGGCGGAGCTGAAGGGCGCCGAGGGCAACTGGCCCGGCGCCATGTACACCGCGACCGACGGCCAGGCGGAGCCCGCCAAGGTCGCGCCGGCGTTCGCCGAGGCCGCCCGGCGCCTCGGCGCCGAGGTGGTGACAGCTTGCGCGGTCGACGCGCTCGACCTCGCGGGCGGCGCCGTCGTGGGAGTCAGGAGCGAGCAGGGCGAGATCAGGGCGGCTACGGTCGTCTGCGCCGCCGGCGCGTGGTCCTCGCGCCTGTTGGCCAAGGCCGGCATCGCCATGCCCCAGCTCGCCATTCGCGGCACCGTCTCGCGCACCGAGCCGCTGCGCGCGCTCACTCCCGCCGGCGTCTGGGCGCCCGAGCTCGCGTTCCGCCAGCGCCGCGACGGCACGCTCAACATCGGCGACGGCGGCTTCTTCGACTACGACCTGGTGCCGACGACGCTGCGCTGGGCGCGCGACTTCCTGCCCATGTGGCGGGTCTTCGGCAAGCACGTCCGCTTCGGCGCGAGCGGCTCGCTCCTCGACGGCCTTGCCGCCCTGGTGCCGGGCACGGCCGCGCAGCGCCATCCGTTCCGCGCCGTGCGCGCGCTCGACCCGCCGCCCAAGGCCGCGCGCATCGCCAACGCGCAGGCCGGGCTCGCCCGCGTCTACCCGGACGTAGGCAGGGTCAAGGTGACGCGGAGCTGGGCCGGCTACATCGACGTGACCCCCGACATGATGCCGGTCCTTGGGCCCGTGGACGGTGTCCGGGGCCTGGTGCTCGCCACCGGGTTCAGCGGTCACGGCTTCATGCTCGGGCCGGCGGTCGGCAACGTGACGGCCGAACTGATCGTCAAGGGCCGCACGACCCTCGACATCCAGCCGTTCCGGCTGGGACGCTTCGCCGACGGCACCTCGCTCGGCCCCCGGCCGCTGATTTGAGCGCGCTCGGGCCTCCCCAGGGCGTATGTCGAGCGCGTATACGTCCCTTGGCGTCGATGAGAACGGCGATCGTAGGACCGTACCGGGTCACGGCAAGCATTCGAGTCGGCTGACCATGGAATCGTAAGCAATGGGTCCGAGAGTACGGCGTTGCCATGACTGACGTTTTCCTCACCGTCGATACCGAGCTCAGCATGTCGGGAACGCGCGTTGATCGGGCGTGGGTTCGCGAGGCGCTCGACCGCGACGTGTTCGGCCGGACGCGACGCGGCGACTACGGCCTCGGGTTTCAGCTGCGGCTGCTGCGAGAGGCCGGGCTGAACGCGACATTCTTCGTCGAGGCTTTGTCCGCCTCGGCCGTGGGTCTCGACTCGCTCCGCGAGATTGTCGACGCCGTGCTCGGGCAGGGCCTGGAAGTCCAGCTTCACGTCCACACCGAGTGGCTCGCGCGCATGGAGCGAAGCCCGCTGCCGGGGCGCGTCGGCCAACACCTTTGGCAATTCAACGAGGACGAGCAGGCCACGTTGATCAGCGTCGCGAAGGACAACCTCGCGCGCGCCGGAGCCGAGGGAACCCTTGCGTTCCGGGCCGGGAACTACGGCGCCGACCGCGCCACGCTGCGTGCCCTCGCGCGCAACGGGATCGCTTTCGACACGAGCCACAATGCGACCGCCGCCGACTCGCGCATCGGGCTCGACCCCGAGGCGAGCGGGCCGAGCTTGGTCGAGGGCGTCTGGGAATTGCCCGTCACGATTTTCGAGGACTGGCCCCGCCACCGGCGCCACGCGCAATTGACCGCCGTTTCCTACGCCGAGCTCGCCGCGATGCTCGATCAGGCGTACGCGGCCGGCCGTTCGACCTTCGTCGTCGTTTCGCACGGCTTCGAGCTCCTCAATCAGCGGCGCGACGCCCCCGATCCGACGATGCTGCGGCGTTTCGAGCGGCTTTGTCGCTTGCTCGCCGACGCACGATCGCGTTTCGAGACGCGGCGCTTCGACAGCTACGAGCCGAAGGAATCGCCGCGCGGCGTCGCGGCCCTGCGCTCCCCAGTCGCGCGCACGGCGTTGCGTTACGCCGAGCAGGCCCTGAGGCGGCGCCACGGATGACCGGGACGTGGCGGCGCAAATGGGTGCCGTTGAGATTTCGCGCGGGCGACATCATTTTGTTCGAGCCGCGAATCGACGTCTGGGAGTCCACGTCGTACTTCGCGGACATCGCGCCCCTCGAGACTCCCGGCGAGTTGCCGATGCTCAGGGAGCTCGGCGGCGCGAGTGGCTGCCTAGTCCGATCCCAACCTACGGCCGTTCCCTTGCCCGCCGTGCAGTTCGCGAACGGATTTCTGCGCTACGTGCCGCAGCAATACAACCGCTACGTCATCGACCTGACGGGTACGTTCGAGACGTACCTGGCAAAGTTCTCGGCGAAAACACGGTCGACCCTGAAGCGCAAGGTGCGCAAGTTCGCCGACGCGAGCGGTGGCACGATCGATTGGCGCTCCTACCGAACGCCCGCGGACATCGAGGCATTCCACGCGAGTGCCCGGCGCCTCTCCGAACGGACCTATCAAGAGAGGCTGCTCGACGCCGGCCTGCCCGACAGCGAGGCGTTTCGATCCGAGATGGCGGCGCTCGCGACCTCGGGCGAGGTTCGGGCCTATATGCTGTTCCTGAAGGGCGAGCCGGTCGGTTACCTCTACTGCCCGGTCCGGCGGGGCGTGTTGATTTACGAGTACCTCGGCTACGATCCGCGCGTGCGCGACCTATCTCCGGGCACCGTCTTGCAAGTGTTGGTGCTCGAATCCTTGTTCGCCGAGGGGCGGTTCCGGGCGTTCGATTTCACCGAGGGCGAAGGCGACCACAAGCGCCTGTTCTCGACCACGAGCCAGTATTGCGCCGACGTCTTCGTCCTGCGCCCGACGGCGCGCAATCTGCTACTCGTGGCAAGCCAGCTGAGCCTCGACAAGGGCTCCCGCGCCGCCGCCATGGTCGTCGAACGGCTCGGGCTCAAGTCGAGACTCAAGCAATGGATCCGCCGGCTCGGGCGGTCCCCGCGCCCCGCAGTCGATTGACGCCGGACTCCTTGCTTGGCCACAGTCGTTTCTGGTTGACCACGTCGATCACGAGGATGCCATGGACGGCGCGGAGCGCGGCACCCGCACCAGGGCCCGGGCTTGGCCGTCCAAGTCCGACGTCTTGGAGATGGTGCTTCTGGTCGGGTTGCTGCCGCCGGCGTGGCTGCTGCCCGAACGCGGCTGGGCAGTCCTTGCCGGGTTGCTCGGGCGCCTCTGGATCGTGGTGCGGGGCGATCGCATGCGGCAGGCGCGCGGCGCCATGGCGCAAGGGCTCTCGGCGCTCGGCCTCGACGTGCCGTCGAAGGCCCTGCAGAGACGCCTCGTGGCCGCGACGTTCGAGCGCTACTTCCAGCTCCTCCGTGAGCATGCGCCTTGGGGTTGGCGTCCGGACATCCGTGTTGACGGCCTCGACCGTCTCCACGACGCGCTTTCGCTCGGCAAGGGTGTGATCCTCTACGTCTATCCCACGGCGTTCTACACGATCGTCGGCAAGAAGGCTCTCGCCGCTACGGGGGTTCGGGTCGTTCACCTCAGCCGGCCCGGGCACGGCCTCTCGGGTACGCCGTTCGGGATCCGGTACCTCAACCCCCTTCTCACGCGCATCGAGGACCGCTACGTCGGCCAGCGTCTCGTGCTCGACGAGAGCGCGGCCGGACGGGGCCTGAGACCCTTGCTCAAGGCACTCGCGCAGAACCGGGTGACGACGATCACGGCGAATGCCGAGGGCCGCACGCACGGCGTGGCATTCCTGGGCGGTACGCTTCGGCTCGCGCGCGGCGCTGCAAGCATTAGCCTGAGTTCCGGCGCGACGCTCGTACCCATGATGGTGAGCCGCGAAGCGCACGGCCGCTACCTAGTGTCGATCGAGGCTCCGCTGAACCGACGTGCGGACCGGAGATCGGGACCGGGACGAAAGCCGAATCCTCGAACTCTATGCTGACCGACTTGAGGCGTTTGTTGCGAGGTACCCGGATCAGTTTCTCGAATGGCACAATCCTGGCCGCTGGCGAACCGAACGTTTGCCGGGCACTTGAACCACGCATTCAGTCGACGGGACGCCGGCGTAGAATCCACTGGCGGATACGGCCCCGGTTGAGCGGGCGCACCTCGATCACGATGGCGATCTCCCGCCAGCCATCCTTGTGATTCACCGCTATTGACGCATGGTTGTTGTGCCATACGCGGCTGATCAGTCTGGTGAAGCCTCGCTCACGCATGGCGTGCGCGCTCAACGCCTTGAGTGCGGTCGCCAAGCCCTTGCCGCGCATGGCCGGAACGGTCACCAGTTGCCGGGATTCGGCTTCGTCCTCACGCAGGGGCCAGAAGCCGTAATCGTTCTTGTAACGCTCGCCGAACCAGAACCATTGCAGCGCGACGATCTGGCCTTCGACGAAGATGGCAAAACCTCGCGAGTCGGCCCCGCCGTACCAGGCCTCGCGGCTGATCTCGGGAGCCTTGGCGCGCTCTACCTCCTCCCCGGTCACCTCGGCGAAGCGCCAGCCCTTGGCGCCCGGTTCGACCGGAGGCGGCGCGGACCGGTCCAAGTCGAACGAAAAGACGCGGTAGAGGCCGAAGTCGCCGAACAGATAGCGCGCCAACCGACGAACGGCGTCACGCAAGGCTGGTAACGGCATCAAGGAATATGGGCCCGAGGCCGTGCGCGTTGTGCAGGGGATCGAACGTCGCGTTGCCTTCGACGATCCGAGGCCCATCGGGCGTCAGCGCCACGTCCCAGCCTACGGCGATCAGGGGCAGGAACTTGAGCGCGGCGTCGAGGACGGCGGCGCGGGCCATGGCCCAGTCGGGCAGTCGGAAATCAGCGAAGCTTCGCCCGGTCCGCGGATGCTGCCCGACACCGACCTGACCGATGGCGTCGGGGCCAGCCGCTTGGACTCGCTCGACCGTGCCATCGTCCAGCCGTACGTTGGCCAGCATGTTGCCGGTGCGCCCGAACGCATAGTGGTCGGTCAGGGATTCCCCGACGATGATCTTCCAGGTCGCGAACAGCAGGCGGGGGCCTCGGGACGGGTCGACAAACGAGACCATGCGTACGGTCTGAAGCGCATCGCACCCGGTCAGCGCGACGATCGAAGGCGCATTGTCGAGACGTTCCTGAAGAATGAGGGTGTCGTCCATGGAGCGCTCGCGAAGTAGACTCGCGAGCGCGGCGCTGGTGCTCGTGCGGCCGCCATGGTCGCGCCAGCCGCCGGGCACACGCTCGAAGCGCGCCACCCCTCGGCCGTAGACACCCCCGGCCGGCTTGACCACGAACGACTGAGGCAAGCGAGCGTCGAGAAAATCTTCGACCTCCCCGGCGGTTGACAGCGCATCGCCGCCGCTCGCGCAGAGATACCCGCGCGTCAACGAAGCGTACTGAGTCGGCGTCGGGACGCCGGTCGCGACGCAGCAGGCGTGGAACAGCCTCTTGTCCTCGACCGCCATCGCGGCATGGGCGGGATTGATCGTCCGCTGAATGGCGAGTTGGTGCTCCTTGCTGACGTACCGTCGAAGATCGGAGCCAGTCAGCGAAGGGTCGGCAAGGCCCCAGACGAAGACCTCGGCCTCCGAGAAACGGCTCCACAGCATCAATCGCAAGACGCGAGAGACGACCCGCAGAATGCCCGCGTCGTAACGCCTGGCCGCGGCCCGGGACCTTCGGAGGAGAGCTAGGACCTTACTGGCCTTCGTCGCCATCGAGATTTCAAGTCAGGGGAATGGGCGCCACACGATGCGGCTCACGATCCCCTGCCCAGGGACTCGCATGCGCTGAGCCGGACCTAGGGTTGGCACGTGGCGACACGGGCGACGAGCGGGCTCCCTGCTAGCGTGTCGAAACCGATGGGACGACTCCAGGGGTCGTGTCTACCTCGACTCAGTCTTGCGCTCCCTCAGCCGGGGCATCAGCTCGACGAAGTTGCACGGGCGGTGGCGGCTGTCAAGCTGGTGGACCAGGATGCCGTCCCAGGCGTCCTCGCACGCGCCGGGCGAGCCCGGCACGGCGAACAGATAGGTTCCCTCGGTCACCCCGGCGGTCGCGCGCGACTGGATCGTCGAGGTGCCGATCTTCTGGTAGCTCAACCAGCGGAACAGTTCGCCGAAGCCGACGATTTCCTTGTCGTAGACCGACTGGAACGCCTCGGTCGTCACGTCGCGCCCGGTCACGCCGGTGCCCCCGGTGGAAATCACCGCGTCGACCTCTGGATCCTCGATCCACTGGCGCAGCTTGCCGATGATCGAGGCGTGATCGTCGGGCACGATCGCCCGGGCGACCAGCTCGTGGCCGGCCGCCTTGATGCGCGCGGCCAGCACGTCGCCCGACTTGTCGGTCGAGGTATCGCGGGTGTCCGACACGGTCATCAGCGCGATGTGGACCGGAACGAACGTCCGGCTCGGATCAATTTCCGGCATGGGCGGCGAGCTGGCGGGTATCCTGCACGTCGTAGCTGGGCCAGCGCCCCTGGGCGACCTGGCGCAGCGACGGCGAATCCTGGTTGAGCCGTGCCCTATAGAGCCAGAAATTGGCCAGGACCTGTTGGACGAAGTGCCGAGTTTCGGCCGAGGGCATGCTTTCCAGGAACAGCAGCGGATCCTTCGTCCCAGCAGGACCGTTCAGCCACTTCTTCAGGTTGCCGGGACCGGCGTTGTAGGCGGCGGCCAGGTACACGAGATTGGTGCCGATGGTGGGCTCCACCATGAGATGCGCCATGTAGCGCTGGCCAAGCGCCAGGTTGAACTCGGGGTCGAGCAGCCGGGTATCCTTCTTGTCGCCGAGCGAGGAGTCCTGGCCGATGTAGGCGGCGGTGGCGGGCATGAGCTGCATCAGCCCGGTGGCGCCGGCCGAGCTCTTGGCGAATGGATTGAACGCCGACTCCTGGCGCATGAAGGCGAACAGCAGCGCCCGGTCGATCTGGAACCCGTCGCGCGGCCGGTACAGCGGCACGGGATAGAGCGAGGCGTGATAGCGCGCATCCCAGCCATCGGCCAGGCCGTACGCGAGCCGGATCTCGGTCGCCGGCAGGCCGATGCGCGAGGCGAGCCCGAGCACGGCGAGCGCCCGGCCGGGGTCGCGGCGCGCGTCCAGGCTCGAGAACTCCTGCTCGGCGAGCCGGCGCTGACCGACCTGGACCAGCGCGAGCGCACGGCGCACTTCCGGATAGCCCAGGAGCTCGTCCCGTTCGCGCGGGCTGAGCTCGGGGACGTTCCAGTCCAGGCCGAGCGACTGGCCGAGGGACTCGCGCGCGAGCAGGCCGTAGAAGGTGGTCGGGTAGCTCGCCGCGATCTGCAGATGACCGTTGGCCTCGTCGATGCGGCCCGTCGCCTGCGCCGCGCGCGCCGCCCAATACGCTCCGGCCGCGCGCTGCCGGGAGCTTGCCGCGGGGCTCGCCGCCTGCTTGGCGAAATGGACGCGCGCCGTATCCATCCGGCCAAGCTCGAACGCGGCCAGGCCGGCGGTCCAATGGGTCAACGGCGCCTTGGCGCCCGAGCGCGCCGCCGCCTTGGACGCGATCTCGAGCGCGCGCTGGGCCTTGCCCTTGAGGAAGTAGAGGAATGCCACCGCCTGCGCCGCCCGATCGTACGCCTCGTCGCTGGCGAGGCGCTTGAACTCGGCGGTCTTGAGCACCGCGTAGGCCCCGGCCGGATCGCCGCCGGCGATGCTCCTGCGGATCTTGTTGAGCAGTTTCTGGACGCGCTTCTGCTCGGCGCCCGAAAGCCCGTCATCCTCGATCGCGGCGATCGGCGGCGAGATGTCCTCGATCTCCAGCCCGAAGCTGCCGGCGCTCGGCAGGGCGAGTTCGGGCGCCCCGAACGGCTGGCGCGCCATGGCCAGGCGATGGATGCGATGCCCGCCGGGATGGTCGCCGTAATCCTCGAGCCAGGCGGCGAGCTCGTCGAACGAGGTGCGGTACTTGGTCGGGTGGAGATAGCGCTGGGCCAGCACGTGGCCGAGCAGAATCCGGTTCTCGATGCGCCCGATCAGGCGGTCGGCCTCGGGCCAGCGGCCGTCTTCCTGAAGCGCGAACACGCGGGCGTAGAGCACCGCGTCGGTGTGGCTCAGGATGCGCGGCAGGGCGACGTCGTTCGGATCGCCGACCCTGAGCGAGGCAAGGCGCACGGTCTCATCGCCGATCGCGGCCTGGTCGGCCCGGGCGGGCGACCAGGCCAAGGTGGTCGCGACGATCAGCGCGAGCCAAACGGCTCGTCGCGCCAGGATCGCTCCGGCCATGTTGGTTCCTCTCTAGCGCTCAGGTCTTTTCGCCCGGCTCGACGATAGGCGATGGCAGGGGCATGGGCAAGCTCGTACCGACGGGTCTCTTAACCATGACAGGGTGTTAGTCGTAACGAAATGGCTAACGCCGGAGCTGCGCGACCAGCACGCCGCCGAGAATCAGCGCGGCGGCGAGGCCGAACGACGGCGTCGGCGCCTCGCCCAGCACCACGATCGCCAGGGTCAGGCCCGAGATCGGCTGGAAGAACTAAATGGTGCCGATGCGCGCGATGCCCCACAGCAGAAATTGGGGTCAGAGTCGATTTTCTCCACCGACCGCCGCGCCGGACAGAGAGCGAAATTGGGAAAATCGACTCTGACCCCAATTTCACACGTTGTCGCTCACGTGGTGGCGTGCTCGTCGAGCCGGGCCCGGATGGCCAGGAGGTCGCGCCAGGCCTCGCGCTTCTGGGCCGGCTGACGCAGCAAGTAGGCCGGGTGAAAGGTCGCCGTGGCGTCGACCGGCGCGCTCAACCCGCGCGGCTGCAAGCGGTACCAGTGGCCGCGCAGCTTCGTGATGCCCTCGGACCGGCCGAGCATGGCCTTGGCGGCGATGCCGCCGACGAACACCAGCACGGCCGGCTGGACGAGTGCGATCTGGCGTTCGACGAAGGGCAGGCAGAGCCCAATTTCCTCGGGGGTCGGCGCGCGGTTGCCGGGCGGGCGCCAGAAGATCGCGTTGGTGATATAGACGCCGCCGCGGTCGAGCCCGATCGCGGCGAGCATGCGGTCGAGCAGCTTGCCGGCGGCGCCGACGAAGGGCAGACCCCGACGATCTTCCTCGGCGCCCGGCGCCTCGCCGATCAGCATCAGGCGCGCCGCCGGATTGCCGTCGTAGACGACCGTTCGGGTCGCCGTCTTCTTGAGCGGGCAGCCCTCGAACGCGGCGATGGCCTGGGCCAGCTCCTTGATCGTCGCGCAGGCCTCCGCCGCCGCCGCGTCGTGCGCGCCGACGATCGCGGGACGCGGCGCGGGCGCAGGCTTTTCGGCGCCGGCCGGTTTCGGCGCCGAGGCCTGGAAGCGATCGACGGGCAGGGCGCCGATGGGCTCGTCGGCGCCCATCGCGGCGTACCAGTCGAGCAGGGCCTTGGCGCGCGCATCGCTCATGGCTCGAACCTAGAGCAACACCCGATCAAAAGGAACCGCCCGGGTTTCATTTGGTCGGATAAAGTTGCTCTAGTTTCAACAAACTAGAGCAGCTTTACCCGATCGAGGAGTCACCTTCGACGATTCCTCGATCGGGTGCTGCTCTAGCCGGCGCCGCCGCCATTTGACCGGCGGTCGCCATGCGCTACAAAGCGGTCGCGGGGGCGCAGCGGAGGAGGCCATGGCGCGCGAAAGCATGAGTTACGACGTAGTCATCGTCGGCGCCGGGCCATCGGGGCTGGCGGCGGCGATCCGGCTGCGCCAGCTCGGCGCCGAGACCGGGCGCGAGGTCAGCGTCTGCGTGCTAGAGAAGGGCTCCGAGGTCGGCGCGCACATCCTGTCGGGCGCCGTGTTCGAGCCGCGCAGCCTGAACGAGCTGATCCCGGACTGGCGCGAGCGCGAGGCGCCGCTCATCACCCCGGCCACCGACGACCGCTTCCTGTTACTGACCGCGACGCGCGCGATCCGCCTGCCGACGCCGCCGCACATGAAGAACCACGGCAACTACATCATCAGCCTGGGCAACCTGTGCCGCTGGCTGGCCAAACAGGCCGAGGCGCTGGGGGTCGAGATCTATCCCGGCTTCGCGGCGGCCGAGGTGCTCCACGACGAGGCGGGCCGCGTGCGCGGCGTGGCCACGGGCGACCTCGGCATCGGCAAGGACGGCCAGCCGACCGCGAACCATCAGCCGGGGCTCGAGCTCCACGCGCGCCAGACCCTGTTCGCCGAGGGCTGCCGCGGCTCGCTGACCAAGACACTATTCCAGCGTTTCGACCTGCGCCGGGGCGTCGACCCGCAGACCTTCGGCATCGGCATCAAGGAGCTGTGGGAGATCGAGCCGGACATGCACAAGGCCGGGACGATCGTCCACACGGTCGGCTGGCCGGTCGACCGGCGCACCTACGGCGGCTCGTTCCTCTACCATCTGGAGAACAACCAAGTCGCGGTCGGCTTCGTCGTCGGGCTCGACTACGAGAACCCGTACCTGAGCCCATTCGAGGAGTTCCAGCGCTTCAAGACCCACCCGGCGATCCGCCCCACCTTCGAAGGCGGCCGGCGCGTCGCCTACGGCGCCCGCGCGCTCAACGAAGGCGGGTTTCAGGCGATCCCGAAGTTGACATTCCCGGGTGGGGCGCTGATCGGCTGCGCCGCCGGGTTCCTCAACGTACCCAAGATCAAGGGCAGCCATACCGCCATGAAGTCGGGCATGGTCGCGGCCGAGGCGGTCCACGAGGCGCTCGGCCAGGACGCGCACGAGGCCGCGAGCTACGAGCCGCGTCTTCGTGCCTCCTGGCTGTGGGGCGAGCTCGACCGCGTGCGCAACATCCGCCCCGGGTTCCGCCGGGGCCTGTGGGCCGGGCTCGCCCATGCCGCGATCGACACCTACGTGTTCCATGGCCGGGCGCCGTGGACGCTTCACCACCACCCGGACCACACGAGCCTGAAGCCGGCGGCCCGGTGCAAGCGGATCGACTACCCCAAGCCGGACGGCAAGGTCAGCTTCGACCGGCTTTCATCGGTGTTCCTGTCGAGCACGAACCACGAGGAGAACCAGCCCTGTCACCTGACGCTCAAGGACTCGAGCGTGCCCATCGCCGTGAATCTCGCGACCTACGACGCGCCCGAGCAGCGCTATTGCCCGGCGGGGGTCTACGAGATCGTCGAGGAAGCCGGCCAGCCGCGGCTGCGAATCAACGCGCAGAACTGCGTCCACTGCAAGACCTGCGACATCAAGGACCCGACCCAGAACATCAACTGGGTCACTCCGGAAGGAGGCGGCGGGCCCAACTACCCGAACATGTGACGGCCCGCAACTCAAGGAACCGATTCATGCGACGCGCGGACGCGCTAACCCTCACCCCGACCCTCTCCCACAAGGGGAGAGGGGGATTCTGGCGCAGCGGGACGCGCTTACCCTCTCCCGTCGCGGGAGAGGGAGGGGCCCGACGCGAAG
>JBBDQV010000088.1:34928-39385 GCA_040905845.1 Alphaproteobacteria bacterium
CACGGTGAGGGGGTCGTCCACGGATAGTCTTCGACGTCCACCCATTCATGGCCTCGCCCGAGTACGAAGCCTACTACCGGATCATCCGCCGCATCCCAAAGGGGCGGGTGATGACCTACGGCGACGTGGCGATCGCGGCGGGGCGGCCGGGGCATGCGCGCCGGGTCGGCTACGCGCTCCATGCGGTCAAGGACCAGCGCGTGCCCTGGTGGCGCGTCATCAACGCGAGCGGCGGCATCTCGCTGCGCGGCGGCTTCGGCGAAGGCGCCGAGCGCCAGCGCGACCTTTTGGAGGCGGAAGGCGTCGAGCTGGTGCTCGACGGCCGCGTGAGGCTCGCCGACTACCGCTGGGTGCCGAACCCGTCGCGCCAGGCGAAAGAAAGAGGGGGCCCGAAGGCCCCCTCCCGTAGGCGTCGCACCGAAGCCTAGGCCTCGAGCGCGTACTCTTCCCAGAAATAGTAGCCGGTCGGGTGTGCTTGCAGGCCGAGGACGGCCTTGTCGGCCGGGACGTAAACCGCCCGCCAGATCGGCTGGACGATTGGCCCGTCCTCCTGCATCAAGGCCTCGATCTCGGCCATGACCTCGCGCCGCTTGTCGACGTCGAGGATGCCCTCGGCCTTGGTCAACAGCTCGTCGAACGTCGGGTTGTTGTAGTTCGACTCGTTCCACGGCACGCCCGAGCGATAGGCGAGCCCGAGCACCATGACGCCGAGCGGCCGGTGCGTCCACGACGTGAAGCCGAACGGCGTAATGGCCCAGATCTCCCAGAACTGGGCGCTGGGCAGCACGTTGATGGCGACGCGAATGTCGGCGTCCTTCCACTGCTCGACCATGCCCTGGATGGCCGAGAGCTCCCAGGCCGGGTCGGGCTTGCAGTCGATCGCGAGATCGATGCCGTCCGGGTAGCCGGCCTCGGCGAGCAGCGCCTTGGCCCCGTCGACGTCGCGCTTCCACTCGGCGAGCTTGGCGTATTCGGGGTGGATCGGGGCGACGTGGTGGTGTTCGGCTGGGGCGCCCAGGTTGGCGTGGGCGAGGGCGAGGATCGACGCCGAGTCGATCGCCATCCGCAGGGCCTTGCGCACTTTCGGATTGTCGGCCAGCTCGCTCGTGCCCTGGCGCAGCCGAGCGACCGCCGTCTGCGCGGTGTTCGCCGTCAGGATCTGGATGTGCGGCATGTTCTGGAAAGCCGCCAGCGACAGGATGTCGGGGGAGTCGGCGAAGTGGACCTGCTTCGAGGCCACCGCGCCGATCACGGCCGTTGCGTCGTCACCGGTATCGATGATCTCGACGGCGTCGAGGAACGGGCCGCTGCCCGACCAGTGATGGCGGACCTTCTTCATCAGCCCGCGCTTGCCGACCTCGTACTCGACCAGTTCGAACGGGCCGGTGCCGTTCATGCCGGGGCCGCCGACGCCGCCCTCGTTGGGATCGAGGATCAAGAATGGGTAGTGGAAGAAATGCTCGGGCACGGCGAGCTGGGCCGCCTGGGCATTGAGCCGGAACGTGAAGTCGTCGACCTTTTCGACCGCGTTGGCGTCCCACAGCCGGGTCGCCAGCTTGGCGTTGCCCGACTCGTCCTTCTCGCCGGTGTCGTACTCCTCGAGCATGTAGCCCTTCATCAGGCCCTGCACCGATGAGCCGGTCGCGTCGTCCAGGCAATGCTTGATGTTCCAAATGATGTCGTCCGCCGTCAGATCGCGGCCGTCCTTGCGCCAGGTGATGCCCCGGCGCACGAAAAACGTCCACGTCTTGAGGTCGTCGCTCGCCTCCCACTTGTCGACCAGCCAGGGCCGCGTGACGTTGTCGATGCCGGTGCGCGTCACGTAGTCCACGACGCCGCGCATCGCGTTGCTGTCGATGACCCAGCTGAACGTGTGCGGGTTCTTGAGGTCGATCGTGCGCATGGCGACACGCAGCGTGCCGCCCATCGGCATGTCGGCGCGCGCCGGCTTGACGAAGCTTTCGCCGGTGATTTTGCCGACGAAGGCGTAGGCCGCCGTCGCGGACAGGCCGAGCAGGGTCGATGTGCGCAGGAACTCGCGCCGCTCGACCTTGCCGTCGGCGAACTGCTGCTTGAGCGTCTTGATGTAGTAATGCTCGCGTCTCTCAGCCATGGAGACCTCCCTTGGATTTGCATGATTGGCACGCCCGGCGCGCCCACCGCGCGTGCACATGCGCTGTTGCGGTCGCCTGCGCGGATTCAACCCCAGTGGGGCCGGGAGTCAAGGCCGTTCCCGGACATGGATATCCTAACCCGAAAAGAACGACTTGGTACCGTGCGCGGCGACCGCCTTGCCGATGCGGTCGAGCGCGTGGACGTAGGCCGCCGTGCGCATGTCGATGCCCTTGTCGCGCGCGATGGAATGTATGGTCCACGCCTCGGGCACCATGATGTCCTTGAGCCGCTTCTGGACCTCGTCGACGCCCCAGTAGTAACCGGCCTTGTTCTGCACCCATTCGAAGTAGGACACCGTCACGCCGCCGGCGTTGGCCAGGATGTCGGGAACCACCGTGACGCCCTTCTGGTTGAGGATCTTGTCGGCGGCCGGCGTGGTCGGGCCGTTGGCGAGCTCGAGCACGACCTTCGCCTTCACCTGGCCGGCGTTCTCCTCGACGATCTGGTTCTCCATGGCGGCCGGCACGAGCACGTCGCACTCGGTCGTCAACAGCTCCTTGTTCGAGATGATCCTGCCCTTGCCCTTGGTCGGCGCGCCGTCGAGCTTGCCGGTCTTCTGCTTGTGGGCGAGCACGGCGTCCGGGTCCATGCCGTCCGCGTCGTAAAGCGCGGCGCGCGAATCCGACACGCCGCAGATTTTGTAGCCGTCGGCGGCCATCAGCTTGGCGAACCAGAACGCGACGTTGCCGAGGCCCTGGACGATGACCCGGCTCTTCTCGGGGCTGATCCCCAGTTCCTTCTCGAGGTGGCGCAGGGCGTAGTAGCCGCCCCGGCCGGTGGCGTCCTCGCGCCCCAGGCTGCCGCCGAGCGGGATCGGCTTGCCGGTGATCACGGCGGGCGAGGGGTAGCCGACGATCGAGGAGTACTCGTCGACCATCCAGCCCATGACCATGCCGTTGGTGTACATGTCGGGCGCCGGGATGTCGCGCTCGGGGCCGATGAACGAGGCGAACGCCTTGATGTAGGCGCGGCTGAGGCGCTCGAGCTCGGCGCGGCTCAGCTTGTGGACGTCGACCTTCACGCCGCCCTTGCCGCCGCCGTAGGGCAGGTTGGCGACGGCGCACTTGAACGTCATCCAGAAGGCGAGCGTCATGATCTCGTCCATGCAGACGTCGGGGTGGTAGCGAATGCCGCCCTTGGTCGGCCCGCGCGTGTCGTCGTAGCGGCAGCGGAATGCCTTGAACACCTGGCGCGAGCCGTCGTCCATGCGCACGAGCAGCGAGGCGGCCAGCGTCTCCTTCGGATAGCTCAGCTTCTCGATGACCTCGGGCGCGATGTCGAGATGCTTCGCCGCGGCCTTCAAGCGCTTGCGGGCCTTGGTGAACATGCCGGCCATGACGAGTCCCTCCCCACTGGCGTTGCGCGGCGATCCTAATCCGCGCACCGTCGCGCCCGCAATGGAGCCGACGGAGCGCGGCCGCCGTGGTTCGCGCTCGACTTAGGTCCCGCCGCCACGTAATCAGGGATCGCCCACCAGGAGAACGTCATGTCGCCACGCACCATCGGGCTCCCCGGGCCCCTCTACGACTACCTGCTCTCGGTCTCGAGCCGCGAGCCGGTCGTGCTCGCCGAGCTCAGGGCCGAGACCGCGAAGATGCAATGGGCGCAAATGCAGATCGGCCCGGACCAGGGCCAGTTCATGCGCCTGCTGGTCGAGCTGATCGGCGCGCGCCGCACCATCGAGGTCGGCGTCTTCACCGGCTATTCGAGCCTCTCGGTCGCGCTCGGCCTGCCCGACGACGGGCGCGTCATCGCCTGCGACGTGAGCGAGGAGTGGACCGCGATCGCCCGGCGCTACTGGAAAAAAGCGGGTGTGGCGCACAAGATCGACCTCAGGCTCGCGCCCGCGACCGATACGCTCGACGCGCTGATCAAGGAGGGCAAGGCGGGCACGTTCGACTTCGCCTTCATCGACGCGGACAAGGAGAACTACGACGGCTATTTCGAGCGCTGCCTGACCTTGCTCCGGGCGGGCGGGCTGATCGCGATCGACAACGTGCTGTGGGACGGCGCGGTGATCGACCCCGCCAAGACCGACGCCGATACCCAGGCGATTCGCGCGCTCAACAAGAAGCTGCACAAGGACGAGCGCGTCAGCCTCAGCATGGTCCCCGTGGGTGACGGCCTGACGCTGGCCAGGAAGCGGTAGCCGTAGTTCGGGAACACGGTCTGGATTCGGCGCTTCGGTTTAAATGGATTCTGTCATGGCCGGGCGAAGTCCCACGGTTGTCCGGTTCGCGCTCGCCACGCGGTTCGAGACGCGTGCCTTCGGCACGCTCCTC
>JBBDQV010000089.1:0-7053 GCA_040905845.1 Alphaproteobacteria bacterium
CGACGGCGTGCTCATCGAGATCGGCAGCGCCGACAATGCCGTGCAATGAGCCGTCGATCTGCAGCAGGGGATGGCCGAGGCGAACAACGATCTGCCCGATGATCGCCGCATCCTGTTGCGCATCGGCATCAATCTCGGCGACGTCATCATCGAGGGCAGCGACCTCTATGGCGACGGCGTCAACATCGCGGCACGCCTGGAAGCCGTCGCCGATCCCGGCGGCATTCTGGTCTCCGGTACCGCCTATGACCACATCAAGAACAACATCAAGGTGGGGTTCGATGATCTCGGCTTGCAATCCTTGAAGAACATCGCCGAGCCGGTCCGTGCCTACCGCGTCGCCAGCACGCCGGCCATGGCAGTCGCGACGCCCAAGCCCGCCACCGACAAACCCTCCATCGCCGTGCTGCCCTTCACCAACATGTCTGGCGATCCGGAACAGGAGTATTTCTCCGACGGCATCACCGAGGACATCATCACCGACCTTTCGAGGGTCTCGGCGCTGTTCGTGGTGGCGCGGAACACCGCCTTTACGTTCAAGGGCAAGGCCGTGGAAATCGTCCAGGCCGCCCGGCAGATGAGGGTTGCCTACGTCCTCGAAGGCAGCGTGCGCAAGGCCGGCGGTCGCGTCCGCATCACCGTGCAGTTGATCGACGGCAAGACGGGCGGACACGTCTGGGCGGAAAGGTATGATCGGGATTTCGGCGATATCTTTGCCTTGCATGACGATATCTCGAAAAGCGTCGTCGGCGCGCTGAAGGTCAAGTTATTGCCCGAGGAGCTCGATAACGTCTCGACCCGTTCGACCTCGAACGCCGACGCCTATCGATTTTATCTCCAGGGGCGATCGATGCTTTTCGGTGGCTGGGGCGATCGACGCGCCCTGCGCGCGGCGCGGCAGATGTTCACGCAGGCTGTCGAGATCGATCCCGGTTACGCCCGCGCCTATGCGGGCATTGCCGACTGCGACTCGAATCTCTGGGTCGCCGGTGATGCCGAGGTCTCCTTCGACGATATCCTGGCCAACAGCGACAAGGCCTTGGAATTGGCGCCGGACCTGGCGGAGGCCCACGCCTCGAAGGGCATCGCGCTCTATCTGACCGGGCATGCCGAAAAGGCGCTGGAGACCTTGAAACACGCGACCGAATTGGATCCAAACCTGTTCGAGGCGCATTGGTTCTATGGCGAAGCGTGCCGCGAGGCTGGTCGCCACGCCGAGGCCGTGGCGCCCATGGAACGTGCCGTCGAATTGCGGCCGACGGACTATTGGTCGCTCTCCATGCTGTCGGGCATCTACTGGGAGCTGGGCCGAAAGGAGGACTCGTGGATCGCGAGCGATCGAACATTCCTTTGTATCAAGGCCGAAGTCGACCGGCGCCCCGACAACGCGAGTGCGTGGGCGTTGGGGGCCATCAACATGGCTTCCCGGGGCGACCACTCCCGCGGCGAGGAATGGGCAAGGCGGGCCGTGGCGCTTGAACCGGACAGTTGGGCCGTTCGCTATAACGTCGCCTGTGCCTATGCGACCATGGACAAGCCGGACGTTGTGCTGGAACATCTCGAATACTTGGCTCGGCACATGCCGCGAGCGCGCCGATGGATGTTCCGAATCGCTAAGATCGATTCGGACATGGATCGGCTGCGCGACCGGCCGGACTATCAGGCGCTCATGAAGCGCGTCGAGGCAGAGTTGGCGGCATCGTCGTAATGTGCGGTGGCACTTCCCCTCATGGCTATGAGCCGCCGTGGCCGGTTCGAGCGGTACGCTTCAGGTATGTGGGGATTGCAGTCCTTTGCCGGGGAAATGGGCCACCCTGGATGGTCCCGCACATGTCTGCCAATAATCGATCCGAGGCACCGCGGGCCCGGCGCGCCGGTTGTCCGGCCCTCGGAGCGTCTGGTATAAGCTGGAAGGGTCGAGAAGAGGCGATCGACTCTGCCTACGGGGGATGAAATGGCGACTCGTGGCGCCGCCGGTCGGCTTTTCTGTGCCATTGACACCCATGATCTCGCCGTCGCGACCGAGCTCGCCGGCAACCTGCGCGGCGTGGTCGGCGGCGTGAAGCTGGGGCTCGAGTTCTTCGCCGCCCATGGTGCCGCGGGGATCGAATCGGTGGCCGAGGCCGGCCTGCCCGTGTTTCTCGACCTTAAGTACAACGACATCCCCAACACCGTCGCCGGCGCGGTGCGCGCGGCGGCGCGCTATCGCCCGTCGATCATGACCGTGCACGTCGCGGGCGGGCCGGCGATGCTGCGCGCGGCCATGGCCGCCGCCTACCGCATCGCCGACGCCGACGGCAAGCGCCCGCGCGTCGTCGGCGTGACCGTGCTGACCAGCTTCGACGAGGACGACCTCGCCGCCGTCGGCATGACCGGCCCGATCGGCGATCAGGTCCGTCGCCTCGCCGACCTCGCCCAGGCGAGCGGGCTCGACGGCGTCGTCGCCTCGGCGCACGAGATCGACGCGCTGCGCGCCCAATGCGGCTCCGAATTCATGATCGTCGTTCCGGGCATCCGGCCAGCCTGGTCCTCCGCCGACGACCAGAAGCGCGTGATCGCGCCGGCCGAGGCGTTAAAGAAGGGCGCCGACATCCTGGTGGTCGGCCGGCCGATCACCAAGGCGAGCGACCCCGTTGCCGCGGCCAAGCGGATCGTCGAGGAGATGGCCGGCGCCGTTCCCGCATGACCGTCGCGACCAAGATCTGCGGGCTGAACGCCCCCGAGGCGGTGGCGGCCGCGGCTGCTGGCGCGCGTTGGGCCGGGTTCGTGTTCTATCCACGCTCGCCGCGCGCGGTGACGCCCGAGCGGGCGGGCCGGCTCGCCGCCCTGCTGCCCGCTCGCGTCGGCCGCGTCGCGGTCGTCGTCGACGCCGACGACGAGGCGCTCCGCGCGATCGTTCGCGGCCTGCGTCCCGACGTGATCCAGCTCCACGGCGGCGAGGACCCGCGTCGCGCCGAGGCGATCCGGCGGGGGTTCGGCGTCCAGGTGATGAAGGCGCTTTCGGTCGCCTCGGCCGAGGACCTTGACGCGGCGGACGCGTTCGTCCCGGTCGTCGACCTGTTCCTGTTCGACGCCAAGCCGCCGAAGACCGAGGTCGATGCCCTGCCCGGCGGCAACGGCCGCGCCTTCGACTGGCGTCTGATGGCGGGTCGACGTTGGCCGCGGCCGTGGCTCCTGTCGGGCGGGCTCGATCTGGGCAACGTGGCCGAGGCGGTGACGATCAGCGGCGCCGAGGCCGTCGACGTCTCGACCGGGGTCGAGGACCGGCCCGGCGTCAAGAGCCCCGTCAAGATCCGCGCCTTCCTCGCCGCCGTGCAGGCGATGTAGAGTGCGTTCCCGGGACCCGCGGGGGCCCCGGGCGCGGCGTTCCGCCCTTCCAGGAGTCCCCATGGCCGTTTCCCAGGCGCCCGCCGGCGCCCCCAACACCTACCGCGCCGGGCCCGACGAGCGCGGCCGCTTCGGCATCTACGGCGGCCGGTTCGTCGCCGAGACGCTGATGCCGCTCGTGCTCGACCTCGAGGCCGCCTACACCGCCGCCAAGGCCGATCCGGCGTTCCGCTCCGAGCTGGACTACTGGCTCGAACACTACGTCGGCCGGCCGAGCCCGCTCTACTTCGCCGGCCGGCTGACCGCGCACCTGGGCGGCGCGAAGGTCTACTTCAAGCGCGACGAGCTCAACCACACCGGCTCGCACAAGATCAACAACTGCCTGGGCCAGATCTTGGTCGCGCGGCGCATGGGCAAGACGCGCATCATCGCCGAGACCGGGGCCGGCCAGCACGGCGTCGCCGCGGCCACCGTGTGCGCTCTGTTCGGCCTGCCGTGCACGGTCTACATGGGCACCAAGGACATCGAGCGCCAGGCGCCAAACGTGTTCCGCATGCGGCTGTTGGGCGCCGAGGTGAAGCCGGTCGAGTCCGGCTCGCGCTCGCTCAAGGACGCGCTCAACGAGGCGCTGCGCGATTGGGTGACCAACGTCGAGACCACGTTCTACATCATCGGCACGGTCGCCGGCCCGCACCCCTACCCGGCCATGGTGCGCGACTTCCAGTCGGTGATCGGGACCGAAGTGCGCGAACAGATGATGAAGGCCGAAGGTCGCCTGCCCGATACGCTGGTCGCGTGCATCGGCGGCGGCTCGAACGCCATGGGGCTGTTCCACCCGTTCCTCGACGATCCCGGCGTCGCGATCGTCGGCGTCGAGGCGGCGGGGCGCGGTATCGAGACCGGTCTGCACGCGGCCTCGCTGACGGCGGGGCGCCCCGGCGTGCTGCACGGCAACCGCACCTATCTGCTGCAGGACGCCGACGGCCAGATCCTAGAGGCGCATTCGATCTCGGCCGGCCTCGACTATCCCGGGGTCGGGCCCGAGCACAGCTGGCTCAAGGACATGGGCCGGGTCCACTACGTCTCGGCGACCGACGACGAGGCGCTCGAGGCCTTCCAGCTCTGCTCGCGGCTGGAAGGCATCCTGCCCGCGCTCGAGCCCGCGCACGCGCTCGCCCACGTCACGAGGATCGCGCCCAGGCTCGCCAAGGACCATATCCTGTGCATGAACATGTGCGGGCGCGGCGACAAGGATGTCTTCACCATCGCCAAGCACCTGGGAACCAAGTTGTGACGACGACCCGCATCGGCGAGCGTTTCGCGGCGCTGAAGCGCGAGGGCCGCGCCGGACTGGTGACCTTCCTGACCGCCGGCGATCCCGACCGCGCGACCTCGCTCGCGATCCTCCGGGGCCTCGCCGCGGCCGGCGCCGACCTGATCGAGCTCGGCATGCCGTTCACCGACCCCATGGCCGACGGGCCGGCGATCCAGGCCGCGAACCTGCGCGCGCTCAAGGCGGGCATGACGCTCAAGGGCGTGCTCGCGCTGGCCCGCGACCTCCGGGCAACGGACACGGCGACGCCGATCGTCCTCTTTGGCTACTACAACCCGATCTACAGCTACGGCAACGCGCGGTTTCTCGCCGACGCCAGGGCCGCCGGCGTCGACGGCCTGATCGTCGTCGACCTGCCGCCCGAGGAGGACGACGAGCTGTGCGTGCCGGCGCGCCAGGCGGGGCTCAACTTCATCCGCCTGGCGACGCCGACGACCGACGACCGCCGGCTGCCCAAGGTGCTGACCAACACCGCGGGCTTCGTCTACTACGTCTCGATCACCGGCATCACCGGGGGCAGGACGCCGCGCGCGCAAGCCGTCGGCCAGGCGGTCGCCCGCCTCAAGCGCCACACCGACCTGCCCATCGCGGTCGGCTTCGGCATCAAGACGCCAGAGGACGCGGCCGAGACCGCGCGCGTCGCCGACGCCGCCGTGGTCGGTAGCGCGCTGGTCGAGCGGATCGCGCACGCGACCGCGAACGGCGACGTCGTCGCCGACGTGCTCGGCACGGTCGGCGCGCTGGCCGAGGGCGTACGCGGCGCGCGCGCGCGATGAACTGGCTCGCCAACTTCGTCCGTCCGCGCATTCGGGCGCTGGTGCGCAAGAACGGCGTGCCCGACAACCTGTGGCACAAGTGCCCCGCCTGCGAGCAGATGATCTTCCACCGCGACCTCGAGGCGGCGCTCGCGGTCTGCCCGCACTGCGACCACCACATGCCGCTGGGCCCGGCCAAGCGGCTCGCCGCGCTCCTGGACGACGGCGCCTCGCAGCGCGTCGAGGCCGCGCGCGGCGCGGTCGATCCGCTCAAGTTCCGCGACCGCAAGCGCTACGCCGACCGGCTCAAGGAGGCCCAGTCCGCGACCGGAGAGAAGGACGCCGTCGTCGTCGTCGAAGGAAAACTCGGCGGCTCGCCCGTCGTCGTCGCGGTGTTCGACTTCGCCTTCATCGGCGGCTCGATGGGCACGGCGGTCGGCGACGCGATCCTCGCGGCGGCGGACCGGGCGATCGAGCGGCGCGCCCCGCTCGTCGTCATCACCGCCTCGGGCGGCGCGCGCATGCAGGAGGGCGCGCTGTCCTTGATGCAGATGGCGCGCACCACCATCGCGGTCGATCGGGTCAAGGAGGCCGGCCTGCCCTATCTCGTCGTCATGACCCACCCGACGACCGGCGGCGTGACCGCGTCGTTCGCCATGCTGGGCGACGTCGCCCTGGCCGAGCCGGGCGCGATCATCGGCTTCGCCGGCGCCCGCGTCATCGAGGAGACGATCCGCCAGACCCTGCCCAAGGGCTTCCAGCGGGCCGAGTACCTGCTCGAGCACGGCATGCTCGACATGGTCGTGCACCGGCGCGAGCTGCGCGACCGGCTGATCCGCGTCCTCGGCTTCCTCGCCGGGGGCCGCGGGCCGCCGGAGCCCGCGGCGGGACCCGAACTCGTGGCCCTGCCCGCGCCGGCACGCTGAACGCCCCACCCGAGCCATGCCCGCCACGGGGCCGCCGGGCGCGATCGACCGGGTCCTCGAGCGCCTCAAGGCGCTCCATCCCAAGCTCATCGACCTGACCCTCGAGCGGATCGAGCGGCTGCTCGCCGACCTCGGTCATCCCGAGCGGCGCCTGCCGCCGGTGGTCCACGTCGCCGGCACCAATGGCAAGGGCTCGGTGGTGGCGTACTTGCGCGCCGCGCTCGAGGCGGCCGGTCGCCGCGTCCACGTCTACACCTCGCCGCATCTCGTGCGCTTTCACGAGCGCATCAGGCTCGCCGGTCGCCTGATCGACGAGGATGCCCTCGCCCGGCTGCTCGACGAGGTCGAGGCGGTCAACGCCAGACGTTCGATCACGTTCTTCGAGGTCACGACGGCGGCGGGCATTGTCGCCTTCACGCGCGTTCCCGCCGACTGGCTGCTGCTCGAGGTCGGGCTCGGCGGCCGGCTCGACGCGACCAACGTGATCGATCGCCCCGCGCTCTCGGTGATCACGCCGATCTCGCTCGATCACCAGGCGTTCCTGGGCGACACGGTCGCGGCGATCGCGGCCGAAAAGGCGGGGATTCTCAAACCGGACGTCAGCGCGATCATCGGCCCCCAGCCGGAGGAGGCGCGCGCCGTCATCGCGCGGCGCGCGGCCGAGGTCGGCGCGCCGCCCGTGTGGCACGGGCGCGACTTCGACGCCGAGGAG
>JBBDQV010000090.1:0-7018 GCA_040905845.1 Alphaproteobacteria bacterium
CCTCACCCCGCGCCCCTATCCCAACCATCGATCACAGGGGGGGTGAGCAATTACCCCAAATCGCGTCAACCTTCTCAAACACGAAAATGGGGGGATTGGTATTCCAAGCAAAATCGATTCTATGAGTTTCGCTTTCTGCCCAATCTCCCAGCGGAAGAGCCGCTGAAAATCGGGATTGATGACGAGCTCTCCATCCTTGTACATGTTCACGATTTCGCCGATAGAGAGTTGATAGGCGTCGGTCTTCACTAGGCGCTGAGCGTTTTGGACTTCCTGATCGAGCATTGCGCCACCTCGTCTTTGGCTCCGCGTTGTGGATACACTACCCGATGCGTCGTCTGCCTCCCAGATGGCTCGTACCGGCGGGCTCCGTGGGTGCTATTCGGCAGACTTACCTATGGAACCGATATCCTACGGAACCGATATCATGCCTGAGTCCGCTTCTGGCTCCGAGCGGCCATTCCCTGAACTGACCCACCACCCTCCCGCCGCTCGCCTTTCCCGTTAACGGCCAAGCTGGCACAATCGCGTCATGGCCACCCCCGAACCCGCCGGCGCGAGCGCGGACGCGAAGAACTGGCTCGCGCCGCTGATCAAGCCGCTGCGCCCGGCGTTCCGCGAGGTCCTCTGGGTCTCGCTGTTCGTCAACATCCTGGCGCTCGGGCTGCCGATCTTCGTCCTCCAGGTCTACGACCGGGTCGTGTTCTACCAGGGCTTCTCGACGCTTTACGGGCTCACCGCCGGCATCCTGATCGTGCTTCTGTTCGATTTCATCCTGCGCCAGGCGCGCAGCCGCATCCTGCAGCGCGCCGCCATGCTGATCGACGTGAAGCTCGGCGAGCGGCTCTACGACAAGATCGGCGCGCTGCCGCTGCGCTCCCTGGAGACGCGCCCGACCAGCTTCTGGCTCGCGCTCTACCGCGACTCCGACATCGTGCGCAACGTCTTCTCGGGGCCGACCGCGGTGCTCGCGACCGAGCTGCCCTTCGTCGGCTTGTTCTTGGTCCTCATCTTCGTCATCGCGGCGCCGGTCGCTTGGGTGCTGGCCGTCGTGGCGCCGCTCTTCATGCTGCTGGCCTGGGGCTCGGGCAAGGTCATGGACCGGGCCACCCTCCGCGAGCGCGAATCGGGCCAGGGGCGCGAGGCGCTGGTGGCCGAGCTGTTGGCCGGGCGCACCACGGTCAAGGCGCTCGCGCTCGCGCCCGCCGTGCGCCCGCGCTGGGAGGACAAGCACGCCGCCGCCATCCAGCACGCGCTCGAGCGCGGTCGCAAGGGCGACAGCTTCACCAACCTCGGCACCTCGGCGGCGTTCCTGACCACCGTCGCCATGACCACCGTCGGCGCCATCGCCATCGTCGGCCAAGAGCTGACCATCGGCTCGCTGATCGCCGCCAACATGCTGAGCAACCGCGTGCTCCAGCCCCTGAACCAGCTCGTCAACACGTGGCGCCAGGTCGCCCAGTACCGCCAGGCCAAGCAGCGGCTCGGCACCGTGTTCGCCCTGCCCGAGGACGACCGCGCCGCGCCGGTCGAGCTCGGCCGGCCCAAAGGCGAGCTCGCGCTCGAGGACGTGACCTTCGCCTACCAGCCGGGCGCCCGGCCCGTGGTCGACGGCGTGCGCATGACCATCCGCCCGGGCGGCATGGTCGGCGTCATCGGCCCCAACGGCTGCGGCAAGACGACGCTGGTCAAGCTCATGCACGGGCTCTACCCGCCGGCCGCGGGGCGCATCCTGCTCGACGGCGCCGACATCGCCCAGTTCAGCCGCGCCCAGATCGCGCGCTGGATCGGCTACGTGCCCCAGGACGCGATCCTGTTCAGCGGCTCGATCCGCGACAACATCGCCATGGCGGCGCCGGGCGTGGACGACGCGGCGCTCGTCCGCGCGGCCAAGCTCGCCGGCGTGCACGCCTTCGTCGTCGATCTGCCGGAAGGCTACGCGACCGACATCGGCGAGGCCGGCATGCGCATGTCGGGCGGCGAGCGCCAGCGCATCGCCGTGGCGCGCGCGCTGGTCCACGACCCGCCGGTGCTCCTGCTCGACGAGGTCGCGAGCAACCTCGACCGCCAGGCCGAGCTCGCGCTGCGCGACTCCCTCGTCAAGCTCGCGCCCGAGCGCACCATCGTCGTCGTCTGCCACACCCCGGTGCTGCTGTCCGCGTGCAGCCATATCGTCGTCATGGACAAGGGCAAGATCGCGCTGGCCGGGCCGAGCCGCGAGGTCATGCCCAAGCTGTTCGGCCAGCCGCGCCCCGAGGCGGTGCAGGAGGCCAAGGCATGAGCGCGCTCGACGACGTGGTCCGGCGCAACCCGCCCGCGGGCATTCGCATCGCCGCCCAGGCGGTCATGGTGGTCGTCGCCGGGTTTGTCGCCTGGTCCTACTTCGCCCGCTTCGACGAGGTCGCGACCGCCACGGGCGAGGTGGTGCCCCAGGGCCAGATCAAGGTCATCCAGCACCTCGAGGGCGGCATCGTCGAGGCGATCAACGTCGTCGAGGGCGACCGAGTGAAGGCGGGCGACAGTTTGATCCAGCTCGACCTCGCCGCCTCCGACAGCCGCGAGCAGGAGCTGCGCGTCACGCTCGACGGCCTGATCCTGCGCCGCGCGCGGCTCGAAGCCGAGGCCAACGGCACCGACCTCGTCTTCCCGGGCGAGGTGGCGGAGCGGCGTCCCGACGCGGCACGCAACGAGAACCAGGCGTTCCTGACCCGCCGGCTCGAGCTCGAGAGCACGATGAACGTGCTCGACGAGCAGACCAATCAACGCACCCTCGACATCCAGCAGCTCAGGACCGAGCGCGCCAACAAGGGCAGCGACCTCAAGCTCGCGCGCAAGGAGCTGGAAATCTCCGATTCGCTGCTGGTCGACGGGCTGGTCTCGATGGTCGACAACCTGGCGATCCAGCGCGATGTCGAGCAGCTGGCGGGCGACATCGCCTCGATCGGCTCGGCGGTCGCGCGCGCCGAGGCTGCGCTCATCGAGGCCGAGCAGAAGAAGCGCGAGGCCCAGCTCAACTTCCAGCGCACGGCGCTGGACGAGCTCGGCAAGGTCGATCTCGCTTTCGATCAGGCGAGCCAGGAGCTCACCAAGGCGACCGCGATGTCCCTGCGCACCGAGATCACCAGCCCGATCGACGGCGTGGTCAAGAGCCTGGCGGTCCACACCATCGGCGCCGTCGTGCGCCCCGGCGAGCCGATCATGGAGATCGTGCCCTCGGGCGAGAACCTGGTCATCGAGGCCCGGCTCGCGCCGCGCGACATCGGCTACGTCAAGGTCGGCCAGGACGCCGTGGTCAAGATCTCGACCTACGACTTCGTGCGCTACGGCGGGCTCGACGCCAAGGTCGTGCTGGTCTCCGCCGACAGCCACAAGGCCGAGGACGGTTTGACCTACTTCCGCGTCATCGCCCAGACCGACCGCGACTACCTCGGCACCGCCGAGGGCGAGTTGCCGATCACACCCGGCATGGAGGCGACCGTGGACATCCACACCGGCACCAAGCCGGTGCTGTTCTACCTCATCAAGCCCGTCCTCAAGCTCAAGGACGAGGCGTTCCGCGAACGCTGAAAGACCGACGACGTGCCGTGACGCGCACCGATCCCGGCCGCACGCCGGCCGTCGTCGTCTTCGTCTCGGCGGCGTTCTGGGGGCTGTTCTGGCTGCCCCAGCGCGCCCTCGCGGAGGCGGGTCTGACCGGCGGGTGGGCGACGCTCGGCCAGTTCGGCCTCGCCGCCCTGCTGCTGGCG
Source organism: Alphaproteobacteria bacterium (assembly GCA_040905845.1). Classification (GTDB taxonomy): domain Bacteria; phylum Pseudomonadota; class Alphaproteobacteria; order SP197; family SP197; genus VGDP01. The sequence goes on from JBBDQV010000090.1 coordinate 3,747, forward strand.
CCGGCCATCGTGTGGCGCGCGCTCAACGGCCGGCCCACGGGCCTGACCCCGATCCTGCCGACGCTCCTGATCGGCGGCGGCCTCGTGCTCTATTCCAACAGCCTGCTGCTCACCAGCGTCGCCCACGCGCTGCTGCTGTTCTACCTGGCGCCGGCGTGGGGCACGCTGCTCGAGCTGATCGTGCTGCGCCGACGCCTGACGACGACGCGCGCGGCCGCGCTCGCCATGAGCCTCGGCGGGCTGTGGATCGTGGTCGGCGCCGCAAGCGGGGTGCCGTGGCCGAGCGCGCTCGGCGACTGGCTCGGGCTCTTCGCCGGCATGACGCTGACCTACGGCCAGTTCCGCCTGCGCACCGGGCCCGTCGGCGACGACCTCGGCAACCTGTTCGCCATGCTCGCCTACGGCGGCGTTGTCGCCGGGCTTTTCGTCGCGCTCGGCGGCGCGAGCCTCGGGTCCCAGCCGAGCGCGGCCGCGCTCGCCGGCGCCTTTCCCTGGCTCGTCCTCGTGACCCTGGTCTTCCAGCTCGCCGGCAACGTCGGGCTGATCTGGGGCGCGGCCCGGCTCGACGCCGGCCGCTTCGCCATCCTGATCCTGAGCGACGTGGTGGTCGGGGTCGGCTCGGCCGCGCTTCTCGCCGACGAGCCGTTCGGCTGGCGCGAAGCCATCGGCTGGCTGCTAATTGTCGGCGCCGGGCTGATGGAGGTGGTCGCACCCCAGCGCGCCGAGACCCCTCAATCGGGTTGACATCGCATCGAGCGTGTTCCATTCTGCCTAACTAGGAAGAATGGAAGAATGGCCCTCAACATCAAGAGCGCCGAAGCCGACCGTCTAGCGCGCGAACTCGCCGATCTCACCGGCGAGTCGATCACCGAGGCGGTGACTAAGGCCGTCCGGGAGCGCATCGAGCGATCCCAGCGCGCGAAGAAAGAGTCGATCAAGGCCCTGCTCGCCGGCATCCGCGAGCGGGTCTCCAAATTGCCCGTGCTCGACGACCGACCCATCGACGAGATCCTGGGTTACAACGAGTTTGGCACGTTCGACTGATGGTAGTCGATTCGTCGGCCATCTTGGCCGTTCTTTTCGACGAGCCGGAAGCCACGGCGGTCGAGGATGCCATCGCGAGCGACGATGAGCGCGTGATCTCAGCGGTATCGGTCCTGGAATGCCGCATGGCCCTGTACGGCCGAATGGGCGCCCCGGCAGTGGCCCAATTCGAATACATGATTCAGGCCGCGGGTTTCGAGATCGCGCCGTTCGACTCGGTGCAGGCGCTGCGTGCGTTCGACGCGTTTCTTCGGTTCGGCCGGAGATCGGGACACTTGGCGCGCCTCAACATGGGTGACTGCGCGAGCTATGCGCTCGCGATGTCGCGAGGCGTGCCTCTGCTGTTCAAGGGTAACGACTTCCGCCACACCGACGTTACGCCCGCCCTGTAGGTCGGCTCAGCCCTGGCTGTCGATCAGGCGGCGGGCGATCTCGGGCATCCAGTCGGCGTCGAGGTTGGCGAAGGCGAAGCGGAGATAGGCGTCCTGGCCCGGGCCGAAGTAGCTGCCCGGCAGGCACAACAGGTTGTGCTCGGTCGCCAGCCGGCGTGCGACGCTGACCGAAGAGCTGCCCTCGAACGGATGGCGGACGTAGGCGAAGTAGGCGCCGCACGACAACATTCTGTAGCGCAGCCCCGGCGTCGCGAACGCGCGGCGCAGCGCGTCCGCCCGTTCGGCCATCAGCGCGCACTTCTCCTTGCGGAAGCCGTCGAGAGTCTGGAGCCCGAACAAGGCGGCGTCCTGGCCGATGCGCGGCGCGCAGATCTGCACGCAGTCCTGCACCTTGGCGATCGCCGCGCCGAGGCGCGCGCCGCAGGCGACGGCGCCGACCCGGTAGCCGGTCAGGGCGTAGGCCTTCGAGAAGCTGTAGAGATGGACGAACGTTTCGTCCCACGCCGGGTCGCCGAACAGGTCGTGCGGGCGCGCGTTGTCGGCGAGGAAATCCCGGTACGTCTCGTCGATGACCAGCGCGATGCCGCGTTTGGCGCACAAGTCATGGAACGCGCGGATCGTCGCCGGCGGGTAGACCGCGCCGGTCGGATTGTTCGGCGTGACCAGCACGATCGCGCGCGTCGCCGGCGTGATCAGGCGCGCCGCCGCCAGGGCGTCGGGCACGCCGCCGGCGTCGGCGTCGCACGCGAGCGCCACCGCGCGAATCCCGAGGCCGGTCAGCGTCATCTCGTGGTTGAAGTAGAATGGCAGCGGCAGGATCACCTCGTCGCCGGTGCGCGCGAGCGCGATCATCGCCGAGAAGAAGGCCTGGTTGCAGCCCGCCGTGATCAGCACGTGGCGCGCCTCGACGCCCCCGCCGTAGCGCGCGCGGATGTCGGCGGCCAGCGCCTCGCGCAAGGGCGCGATGCCGGCGATGTCGGTGTAGCGCGCGGTTTCGGGGAGAGCCGCGCGCATCGCCACGTGGCGCGCGAGACTATCGTGCGGCGGGTAGCCCGGCACCGCCTGGCAGACGTCGACGAGCGGCCGGTTGGTCGGAAAGTCGCGGCCCTCGACCCAGCTCCACGCCTCGGCGATCGGCGGCGTCAGCACGCTGTCCACGAGCGCGTTGAGCGGATAGGCCACGATGCTCCTCATTCACGATGGGCGGCGGATCATGGCCACCGGCCCGGTCAGCGTCAAGCAACAGGGGTTGTCCGCACGGGTCCTGCTGTATACACTCCGTGCGGCGCCTGACGGGAGATGGGCATGAACGAGGGCTTGCGCGAGCTGCGCGTCGACCTGGCGGCCGCCTACCGCCTCGCCGTCGTCCACGGGTTCCACGAGGGCATCTGCAATCACCTTACCGCGGCGCTGCCCGGCGCGCCCGATCGGTTCCTGGTCATCCCCTACGGGCTGCACTGGTCCGAGGTCACCGCATCGACGCTCATCGTCGTCGATGGCCGCGGCACGACCATCGAGGGCGGCGGCCGGGTCGAGCCGACCGCGCTCCATATCCACGGCCCCGTGCACCGCTCCAGGCCGGACGCGGCGTGCGTGCTGCACAGCCACATGCCCTACGCCACCGCGCTCGCCTCGCTCGCCGACCCGCGATTGGTCATGGCGACCCAGAACGCCTTCGGCTTTCACGGCCGCGTCGCCTACGACGAGGACTATGCCGGCATCGCGCTCGACGACGCCGAAGGCGAGCGCCTGGCGGCAAGACTGGACGGCAAGGACGTGCTGCTGATGGCCAACCACGGCGTGCTCGTCGTCGGGCCGACGGTCGCCGACGCCTAC
>JBBDQV010000091.1:0-6853 GCA_040905845.1 Alphaproteobacteria bacterium
CAGCGGCGCCACACCCATGGCTCGATGCTCGCCACAAAGGCGTCTCCATGGCCGTAACCACGAAGGCGATGCTCGCGGGCTACGTGCTGGCGGGGAGACTACGCCGGTTTACGCTGGTGCGCGCTCATGGACGTGGACGCACACAGGGCATCGCATCGGGGTAGACTTGCCTTGGTCGCCGGGGAAGTGTGATGCGCGCGCTTGTGCTGATCGTCATCCTCTGGCTCGCTGGCGGGGCCGTCCGGCCTGCCCACGCGGTCGTCATCACATTCGACGGAATCCCTGTCGGCACCGTGATAACCGACCAGTTCGCCGGACTCGGTGTCACCTTCAGCCTGCTCGGCTCGCCACCGGTTCCCGGCCCGACAATCTCGCGCACGATCTACGACGCTCAGGCGTTCGGCTTTGGATTCGAGAACATAACCACCGGGCTCGATCCAGCCGACGACCAATTCGACCTCTTGATCGCGTTCAGCGCGCCGATCGACTTCTTCTCGATCTTCGTGCTCGACGCCGAGGAACCATTTTCGATGCTGGGCAGCTTCCAAGGCTTTGTTGTCGAGATTGCCATGACGACGGACCTTGGCCATTTAGCAGGGCCGGCAAGCGGACCGCTGTTCTTTGCAGCCTTGGGCGCGATCGGTGGCGTTCACCTATTCGATGCAGTTCTGATCGACATTACGAACGGATCGGGCTCGGACACGGGCGGCCCCGAGGTGTTCGATCACGTCGTCTTCAATCCCCTGCCCCTGCCCGAACCCTCGCCGCTGGCACCCTTCGGCATACTTGCACTCGTCGCCTTCGCGTTTCGTCACGCGGCCCGTAGGACCGTGGCGAGCGGATCGCGGACCAGGAACCCATAGCAACCGTCGCGCGCGAGGAACCCGGAAATTCAAAGATTTGCGCGCGGATTTTCAACAGGGACTTCTCTTTGCGTGCCGAGGGACCCGGCGCGAGGACCGTTACACTCCTCCGATGGGAACCCATTGCATCGTATGGGACCCGTTCGACCCCCACCGGGGTCCCCTTCCCCATGGCGGGCACAGCACGACGGAAGAGCAATTACGGCGGCCGCAAGGGGCACGCCGGCATGGCCGCGCTGGACTCCGACAGGGCACGATTCGGGCATCGCATACTGCCTAAATGTTCCCTAAATCAGAAGTCGGTAATTGCTAAGCCATTGATTTAATTGGCGTCCCCTACGGGAATCGAACCCGTGTCTTCACCGTGAAAGGGTGATGTCCTAGGCCGCTAGACGAAGGGGACCGCGACCGTGGTGACATACCGGCGGGACCTCCCGAAATCAAGCGTCGCCCCCGGGCGGGCGAAGCGCCGCGCCGAGCGCTGCGCCCAGTCCGTCGCGGTCGAGAACGGCCGGATCGTACGGCTCCTGGAACGGGGCGCCCCACACCGGACCGGGCCAGCCAGGGTCGCCCCGTCGTCGCGCGACGATGTGCACATGAAGCTGGGCGACCACGTTGCCGAGCGTGCCGATGTTCATCTTGTCGGCGCGTGCCCAGGCCTTCAGCGCGCGGGCGACGCCGGCGATCTCCTCGGCCAGCATCGTGCGGTCGCGCGCGTCGAGGTCGTGGAATTCGACCGCCCCTGCCCGGCGCGGTACGAGCACCAGCCAGGGCCAGGCGCGCCGGTTCATCAGCCGCACGTCGCTGAGCGTAAGCGCCAGCACCGGCACGCTGTCGGCGGCGAGCCTGGGATCGAGAACAAACTCCATGATCAGCGCACGTAGGAGGCGCCGTTGACGTCGACGGTGGTGCCGGTCGCGTGCGGCGCGAGACCCGAGGCGAGGAAAGCGACAACGTTGGCCACGTCCTCGGGCGGCGCGATGTCGCCCATGGGGATCTCGGCCCTGACCGCGGCCTCGTCGATGCCCTGGCGGAACGACTCCTCGGCCATCTCGGTGCGCACGAACCCCGGCGCCACCGCGTAGGCGAGGATGCCGTCGCGCGCGTAGGCCCTGGCGATGGTGCGCGTCAGCGCGATCATGCCGCCCTTCGAGGCCGCGTAGTGGGCATAGTCCGGCGCATCGCCCCTGAACGAGGCCCGGCTCGCGACGTTGACGATCGTGCCGCCGCCCAGCGTCTGGAAATGACCGACGGCGGCGCGACAGAGCTCGGCGGTCGCGATCAGGTTGACCTGCAGGGTGCGGCGCCACGCCGCCCGCCATTCCTCGTCGCCGAGCCCGAGCGGCGCCGGCTCGTAGATGCCCGCGTTGTTGACCAGCACGTCGATCCGCCCGCGCCACGCCTCCGCCGCGCGCCACAAGCTGGTCGCCGATCCGTCCACCGCGAGGTCGGCCGCGAGCACCGTCGAGCGACCCGGCGCCGCCGCGCGTGCCACCGCCTCGGCCCGATCCCTGGCGTGACCGCAATGCAGCACCAGGGCGGCGCCCGCCTGCCCCATGACCCGCGCGATCGCGGCGCCGATCCCGCGCGAGGCGCCGGTCACCAGCACGACACGGCCGTCGAAATTGATCATCGGTCCCCTCCGGGCAATATTTCGGCCATAATGGCACGGCATGATCGCGATGGTGACGGACGACTTGCGTGGGCGCAGGGTCGCGACCGTGTGACGAGCGAGGGGCCCGCGCCATGGATGGCCAGCGCAACGAGGGACACGGCAGCGTGGGATCGGCCCGGGCGATCGCCATGTTGAACGGGTGGTGGCGCTACGCCGCCATCGGCGTGGGCTGGCTGCTGCTCTTCGTCGCGCCTGTCGTAGGGCTTCTTCCTGGGCCGGGCGGGATCGTCGTCGCCGCGATCGGGACCTTCGTGTTGTTGCGTTATTCCCGGGACGCGCGGCGCCTGTTCGTCAGGTTCAAGCGGCGCTACCCGAAGATGATGTGGCCGCTCAGGAAGGCCGTCGACCAGTTCCGCAGCCGGTTGCGCCGGCGCCGTTAATCGGACCTTAGCAGGCCCTGGTGGGCTCGACCGTCGAATGGGCGTCGCGTGCCCGATCCGGACGAGGTCCCAGCCTATCCCGGCAGCCGGGACGGCAGGTCCTGCTTCAGGCGCTTGATGTGCGGAACGCCGGTGCCGCAGCAGCCGCCGATGATCTGAACACCCTTGGCGATCCAGCCGCGCGCGGCGCTGACCAGGTCGGCGGGGCTGATCACGTCGACGAAATGCCAGTTGGGCATCGTGAAGGTGCCTGATTCGGGGTACGCCCCGAGCGGTCCCTTCCAGCGCGCCTTGACCGCATCGAGCCCTGGCCCGGTGTCGTCGACCAGGCTGTGCATCACGGTCACCGCCTGGGCCCGCCCGGCCGCCCGCTCGATCAGGGCGTCGAGATGCGGCTCGAACGGCTGGTCCTCGTAGTCGAACGAAATCAACCGTCCGTCCTTCTTGGACCGGCTGCAGCTCACGCCGATCCACACCGGCAGGCCGGTGGCGAGCGCCGCGTCGATCGCGTGGATGGCGCGCTCCGGCACCATCATCATCTCGAGCGCGATCAGGTCGCAGCCGGCCTCGGCCAGGGTCTCCGCCTGTTCCGTGAAGGTGGCCTTCAAGGTCTCGGGCCGTAGCCACTTGGAGTCCTCGCGGCCGTCCCGGTGGGCCGCGCCGGCGACGAAGTGGGAAATCGACCCGGCGATGGCCACGGGGCGGTCGGCGGCGTTGTCGCGGGCCTGCCTGGCGATCTCGACCGCGCTCCGATTGGCCTCGACGACGCGATCTCCGAACCCGGCGGGCTCGAGCATGTGGCGCGCGGTCGAGAACGTGTTGGTGATGATGACGTCGGCGCCGGCGCGGATGTAGTCCTCGTGGACGGCGCGCAGCACGTCGTCGTGGTCGAAGTTGGCCGCGCCGCACCACGCGATCCGGTTCATGGGCACGCCGCGCGCCTCGAGCTCGGTGCCCGTGCCGCCGTCGATGATGATGATGTCGCCGCGCGCCAGGCGCTCGTCGAGCCGAACCATGATGTCCTCCCTCTTTCGTGCGCAACGATAGGTTCGATGCGCGGCGCGGCGCAATGCCTCTCGGCGCATCGAGGTGACCGGTGCCGTGGCGTTCTGCTATGAAGGGCCCGGCATGAGCACGAAGACGACCTTCCCGGGCCGCCTCGTCATGCTGGGCTTCGGCGCCATCGGCCAGTGCTCGCTGCCGATGCTGCTCGACTTCTTCGACCTGCCGGCGGACCGCACCCTGGTCGCGGCCAAGGACGAAGTTCCCCAGCGTTTCGCGCCCTTCGCGCGGCGCGGCATCCCGTTCCTTCGCCGCACGATCACGCGCGAGAACGCCGCGCGCGTGATGGCCGAGCTCGCGCGTCCCGGCGACCTGGTGCTGAACCTGACCGTCGCGGTCGATTCGATCGCCATCGCCGACTGGTGCCACCGCAACGGCGTCGGCTATGTCGACACCGCGATCGAGCCGTGGGAGGACGCGGGCCAGGATTTCAACCTGCCGCCGTCGGAGCGCACCGAGTACGCGTTCCACACCCGCGCCCGCGAGGCGGCCCAGGCCTGGCGCGCCGACGGGCCGACGGTCGTCTACACCCACGGCGCCAACCCGGGGATCGTCAACCAGTTCGCCAAGGCGGCCCTGCTCGACGTGGCCAAGGCGATGGGCCTCGACCACGACGTGCCGTCGACGCGCGAGCAGTGGGCGCGGCTCGCGCGCGCCACGGGCACCAAGGTCATCCACATCGCCGAGCGCGACACCCAGGTGAGCGCGACGCCGAAGCAACCGGGGGAGTTCGTCAACACCTGGAGCATCCCCGGGTTTGTCGAGGAGGCAATGATGCCGGCCGAGCTCGGCTGGGGCACCCACGAGAAACGGCTCCCCGATGGCGCGCGGGGCCACGAGCACGGCCCGCGCAACGCGATCTACTTCACCAGGCCGGGCGGCGAGGTCCTGCTCCGCTCGTGGGTGCCCATCGGAGGTACGATCGCCGGCGTCGCCATCGCCCACAGCGAGACCGTGACGCTGAGCGACTACCTGACCGTCGTCGAGGACGGCAAGCCCGTTTACCGGCCCACGGTCTGCTTCGTCTATCTCGCGTGCGACGGTGCCATGGCGAGCCTGCACGAAACCATGATGCGCGGCTGGCGCTTGCAGGAGCGCGAGCGGCTGATGAACGACGACATCATCGAGGGCCGCGACGAGCTCGGCGTCCTGCTGCTCGGCCACGGCTTGGGCGGCTGGTGGTACGGCTCGCAGCTCGACATCCACGAGGCACGCCGGCTGGTGCCCGGCAACAACCCGACCGCCGTCCAGGTCGCCGCCGGCGCGGTCGCCGCGACCGTGTGGGCGGCGCAAAACCCCGCCATGGGATTCCGCGAGCCCGAGCACCTGCCCCATGACGAGATCTTGAAGACCGCGTGGCCCTACCTCGGCCCCATGGTCAGCGCGCCGACCGACTGGACCCCGTTCAAGGACCGCCGCCGCCTGTTCGAGGAGCCGTGGACCGACCCCTCGGATCCCTGGCAGTTCGGCAACTTCCTGATCCGCTGAGGCACCGCACGGTCGCGGCCGCCTTCGCCCCCATCGACGCCGCCTGCCGCGTCGCTCAGGACAAGCCTCGATACGGCCTTCGGCCTCCTCAAGGCAAACGGGTGATACCAATGGCCCTTGATGTTGACTTGTCCGATCCCTCTTGATCCGTCATCGCGAGCGGAAGGCGAAGCGATCCAGGGCAACCACCGGAGCCCTCGCAACCCTGGATGGCCTGCCCCGGTTCAACCCTAAAGAATTCACACATCGTTGCGGCCTCGGCCGCGGCGCAGGCTCCTTGGGGCCCGTTCGTGCTGAGGGCCGCGCGAAGCGTGGCGTCTCGAAGCACGAGCGGGCCCCGGCGCCATACGCCCCCTTCGACGCCGCCTGCGGCGTCGCTCAGGACAGGCTTCGAGACAGCCGACCGCCAAGCGGTCGGCTTCCTCAGCGCGAACGGCATCTCTCCGCGAATGCACCGGGCAGGCAATATTCACGTCATGGACCGTGCTTGCGCGGACCGGCCAATCGCTCTGAAGCGCAAATCGTCAATTACAACGCATAGTGGTTCGTTACCGTTCCATGAACACTGGACCGTACGATTTTTGCATTATGGTCCGCCATCACCACGGGGATCGGCTGCTTTGATCTCAGCGTTACGGCCACTTGAGTGTCAATCCGTGCATTCGGCACGAGGTTTGGCCGCCGTTTCAGCAAAATAGATGCCAGGGTAATTTTGACCATGATCATCGCCAAGCCGTAGCCGACGCACCGTCTCGGGCCCGCGCTGAACGTGAGATAGTCATAGGTATTGGAATCCATCTCGAGCCACCGATCTGGTTTGAATCTCTCGGCTTCAGCGTATACGCTCGCCAATCGGTTGGTGGCCCACGAGCCGATGACAACGATATCCCTTGGTTTGAGGTCGGCGCCATTTGGGTGGGCGTCGCGCGTTACCCGGCGTACTTGGTATGGAACGGGCGTTAACAGGCGCATGCTCTCCTTTAGGACGCGGTCGAGTAACGGGAGATCAAGGAGCTTCATTCCATCCGACAACGGATCTATTCCACTTCCGTCGAGTTCGTCGCACAGATCGTGAGCAATATTTGGGTGCTGCATGAGCAAAAACAATGACCAAATTAAGCTCGACACCGAGGATGTGAAACTGGCTGCATAAATCGTTAAAATATGCCCTGCTAGCCGGTCTTCAGATAGTGGTTCGCCGTTCTCATCAGGACCATTGACGAACATGGACAAGATATCCCGCTTCGCGTTCATACCTCGTCGTTGGTCTGCCCATTGCAAAATTTTGATCTCGATCTCCTCGGCCGCGCGTTTGTACCGTGCATGCGAAAAACGTAATTGCTCACCCTCTGTCGTGCTGGCGCGCCCGTGGGCGCGGCATGGTC